>JBQCCX010000282.1:0-3330 GCA_051961815.1 Xanthobacteraceae bacterium | reverse complement strand
CTCGTTGTCGACTACGCCGCAGCGATCGCCGTCGCCGTCAAAGCCGAGCGCGACGTCGGCTTTGTTCGCCAGCACCGCGTCGCGCATTGCGTGCAGCATTTTCAGATCTTCGGTATTGGGATTGTAGTTCGGGAAGCTGTGATCGAGCTCGCAGTCGAGCGGCACCACCTCGCAGCCGTTTGCCGCAAGCGCTTGCGGCGCAAACGCGCCGGCGGTGCCGTTGCCGCAGGCGCACACGACTTTGAGGCGGCGCTTCAGCTTGGGCCGGTTGGTGAGATCGGCAAGGTAGCGCGCGGGAAAATTCTCGACGAATTCATAAGCGCCGCCGGACCGGAATTTGAAGTTGCCGTCGAGCACGATGGCTTTCAATCGCGTCATCTCGTCGGGGCCGAAGGTAAGCGGCCGGTTGGCGCCCATCTTCACGCCGGTCCAGCCATTGTCGTTGTGCGAGGCGGTGACCATCGCGACGCAGGGCACGTCGAGATCGAACTGCGCGAAATAGGCCATCGGCGTCACAGCAAGGCCGATGTCGTAGACTTTGCAGCCGGCGGCGACGAGCCCGTTGATCAGCGCCATTTTGATTGCGGCGGAATAGGAGCGGAAATCGTGGCCCGTGACGATGCGAGGCTCGACGCCGAGCTCGTGGATCAGCGCGCCGAGGCCTAATCCCAGCGCCTCGACGCCCATCAGATTGATCTCGCTGCCGAACAGCCAGCGCGCATCATACTCGCGAAAGCCGGTGGCCTTGACCATCGGCTCGGATTCGTAGGCGTAAGTGTTTGGCTTAAGCGAGGGCTTCGGCTTGGGAAACATGAAAGCTCAAGTGAATCGTGGCTAGGCTGGAGGGCATAACCTAAACGATCGCCGCTGGAAATGGTTTCGAATAGCGCGTTGCTACTGTTCCAGCACCAGCTTGCCGTCGGCAAATTCGAACCGGCGCAGCCGCCGCAAGAATGACAGGCCGAGCAGGTTTTCGTTCAAGGCCCCCGACGGCATCACCACCGCGGCGACATGGTGCAGCTCCAGATCGTCCACTTCGACCGTGCCGAGCTCGACCGGCGCGACCCGGACCGTGCCATTCGCGGTCCCCACCATCCCCATATAGTCGCGCCCGGACGGGCGGATGCCGAGCATCGCGGCGTCCTCAGATTTGAGCGCGATGACCGACGCGCCAGTATCGACCATGAAATCGATGCGGCGACCATCAATGCGGCCGCTGACACGGAAATGCCCGGCGCGGCTTGGTGCGATCACGACCGTGCGCGAACCGGCGGTGCTCGACTGCGGCGCAGCCGCGCGATGCATCACCACGACTGCGCTCGCTTCGCGCGTCGGCGCCAGAATTTGCCCGGCATAGCGGGGCACGATTGCACAGGCGACAAGAGTGACGATGGCGAGGGGAATGACGATGCGCATGGAAACATCCGGGTTGATGCGGACATTTGTAGTCGTCCCAGCGAACGCCGCACTAATACGATCGGATTGTTCGGCGTATTTGGACGGGTAGGGTAAGTGGTCGGCTAAGGCGATCGGTAAATTTTTAAACTGGCGCGGAAGAGCTTATGTCTTTCGCGGTTTCGCCCGCCGGGTCGGCGCGGCAGCGATCGGATCGTCCGGCCATGGATGTTTGGGATAGCGGCCGCGCATCTCGCTGCGCACCGCGGCGTAGCTGCCGCGCCAAAATCCCGGCAGATCGCGCGTGGTCTGCACCGGCCGATGCGCCGGCGATACGAGTTCAATCGTGAGCGGCACCTTGCCACCGGCGATCGCCGGATGACGGTCGAGCCCGAACAATTCCTGCACGCGGATTGCGATCTTGGGCCCGCCCTCGCTCGCATAATCGATCGGCACGCGGCTGCCGGTCGGCGCTTCGAAATAGGTCGGGGCTTCGGCGTCGAGCCGCCGGCGCAGCGGCCACGGCAAGAGCTCGCCAAGTGCTGCGGCGAATTCGTCGCCAGACAGTTCGGCAAGCGCCGTCGTGCCCGAGAGCGCCGGCGCGAGCCAGTCCCCGGCGCTCGCTGCGAGCGCAATGTCGGAAAGATCGGGCCATTCCGCGCCCTCGCTGCGGCGCAGGAACATGATGCGGTCGCGCCATTGTTTGAGCGCCGCGCTCCAGGGCAGCCGGTCGATGCCAATACCGGCGATGCTTTCGGCGAGCATTTTCGCGCTGTTCGCGTCGGCCAGAACCGGCACCGGCCGTTCCCCAAGAACGATGGCGCCTAATCGTCGGCTGTTGCGCCCGCGCAGCGAAAGGCTCGCCGCATCAAAAGCAATGTCCTCGCGCGCAATGATGCGGTCGGCAAAATGCGCCTCGATTTCCACAAGGCTGATCGGTGCGGCCGAGAGAATGCGGCCTTGCGCCGCGCTGCCAGCGAGTTCGGCCACCGCCAGGAACGGCTCGCGCGCCAGCGGCGAAGCGGCGTCGAGGTTGGCGCCGCGGCCATTCGCCAGCAAGAACGCGCCGCCCGCGGAGCTGCGGCTCTTGGCAATGCGCTCCGGGAAGGCAAGCGCGATGAGCGCGCCGGCGCTAAGATCTCCTCCTCCGCTTGCCGGTGATGGGATCTGCGCAACCTCTGCCCATCGTCGCGCCATGGCGCGCGCATCGCGGCTGCGCTGCGAACGATCGCGGCGCAGCACGGCAAGGCGCTCGCGCATATCGACATCGTCGCCGCCGAGACCACGCTCGCCGATGAGCGCCGCAAGCTCGGCGGCAAGTGTGCCCTGGCCCAAGCGCGCCGCGTCGATGACCATGCGCGCCAGGCGCGGCGGCAGCGGCAGCCGGCGCAATTGCCGCCCTTCTTCGGTGATACGTCCGCTGTCATCGATGGCGCCCAGCGCGACAAGAAGCGCTGTGGCTTCGGTCAACGCCGCGCGCGGCGGCGGATCGAGAAAGCACAGCGTTTCGGCTTTCGCGCCCCAAGCGGCAAGATCGAGCATGAAGGCGGACAGATCGGCGGCAAGTATTTCCGGGCGCGCGAACGGTTCGAGCGCGGCGGTTTGCGGCTCGTCCCACAACCGATAACAGATCCCTGGCTCGGTTCGCCCGGCGCGGCCGCGACGCTGATCGGCCGCCGCACGCGACACCCGCACGGTGTCGAGCCGCGTCACTCCGATATCCGGCTCGTAGCGCGGCATGCGGGCGAGCCCGCTGTCGACGACGATGCGCACGCCGTCGATGGTGATGGAGGTCTCCGCAATCGCAGTCGCCAGCACGATCTTGCGGCGTCCCGGCGCGGTCGGCTCGATCGCGCGCGCCTGCTCGTCCCCGCCGAGCGCGCCATAGAGCGGGATGAGGTCAGTCGCGCTATCGAGGCGGTCGGTCAGCAAAGC
>JBQCCX010000281.1:0-11428 GCA_051961815.1 Xanthobacteraceae bacterium | reverse complement strand
ATCGAGCAGAATGAGCGATCCCCCCGCGCCCACGGCAGCGCCAACCCAAAAACTGCCGTTGATGAGAAGATCAGTCCAGCCGCGGAACCGGGCCGGAATAAGCTCCTGGATTGTCGAATTGATGGCAGTGTATTCGCCGCCAATCCCCGCCCCGGTGAGGAACCGGAACAAGACATAGCTGCCGGCGTCCCAGGACAGCCCGGTTGCCGCGGTGGCGAAGAGGTAGACCGCGAGCGTGATGGTGAACAGCTTTTTTCGCCCCAATCGGTCGGTCAACCAGCCGAAAAAGAAGGCGCCGAGCACCGCGCCGGCGAGATAGCTGCTCCCTGCAAGCCCGATTTGCGTGTTGCTCAAGCCTAGGGCGCTCGGCCGCGCGAGTTCCGCCGACAGCGCGCCGGCGAGCGTCACTTCCAATCCGTCGAGAATCCAGGTGATGCCAAGCGCGACAATGACGAGAACATGAAAACGCCCGAACGGCAGGGCGTCGAGCCGCGCCGGAATGTCGGTTTCGACGATCGTTTCGGAAGGGCTGTCCGCTGCCGCGGCGGCCGCGTCCGACGGCGGGCTCGGCCGCCCGACAGGCGGACCATCCATCTCGGCAGTGCGGTGCGGCGCTAAATTGCCTGGGGATGAAGCCATAATCGAAATGCAGCCCCGCTCTGGAACTGCAACGCGCCGGCTGCGCCGGCTGTTCCGGTGGCGCAGGCCGTCAAGCCGGGGGAAATCGGACCGCTACTGGGCCGGCGCCGCCCCGCCGGTATAGGAGATCCGCCAGATCGTGCCGCTGCCGTCCTCGGAAACGAGCAGCGCCCCGTCCTTGTCGACGGCGACCCCGACCGGGCGGCCCCACACGGTGCTGTCATTGATGACAAAGCCGGTGACGAAATCTTCGTATTCGCCGGTCGGCACGCCGTCCTTGGTGATCACGCGAATGACTTTGTAACCCGTTCGCTTGGAGCGATTCCACGAACCATGTTCGGCGGCAAAAATGTTGCCGCGATAGGCAGGCGGAAATTGCGAACCGTCATAGATCGTCATGCCGAGCGAAGCCGAATGCGCCTCGATGAGAACGTCGGGAACGGTCACTTTGTCCTTGAGATCGGGACGCTTGCCGCGATGATGCGGATCTTCATTGCCGCCGATATAGTACCAGGGCCAACCATAGAACGCGCCGGCGCGAACTCGCGTGACGTAATCGGGCGGCAGGTCGTTGCCGAGATCGTCGCGCTCGTTGGTCGAGCACCACAGCGTGCCGTCCGGCGCGACCGCCATGCCGACGCAGTTGCGGATCCCGGTGGCGAAGATTTTTTTGTTCTGGCCTTGCGGATCGAACGCCAGCACGTCGGCGCGGTCGGTTTCGTTGCCCCAGCTCGCGCCGAGCGCATGATTGCCGATGAAGCTCCGCAGATTGCCGGCGGAGAGCCGCCCCATGCCTTCGCCGTCGTTGGAGCCCGATCCGACCGAGATATACATGGTCGCCCCGTCCGGCGAGAACGCGATATCGCGGGTGGCATGGCCGCCGACCGGAAGACGCGGCACCACGGTTTCCGCCTCGCCGCGCGGGGTGAGATCGCCATTGCGATAGGGGAAGCGTACGACCGCTCCGGTATCGGCGACATAGATCCAATGCGGATCGGCGCCCGGCGGGTAGAAGGCGATGCCGAACGGATATTTCAGCCCCGACGTGAACACCGATTTTTTCGCCGCCGCGCCGTTATCGGGCCGCAACACGCTGATCCTCCCGGCGGGGCTTTCGGCGACGAAGATGTCGCCATTCGGGGCGGTGCGGATGATCCGCGGCCCGGCGAGACCGGAGGCGAACAGTTCGACGGCAAAGCCGTTCGGAACGACCGGCTTCTCGTCGGTGCGCCGCTCGATTCTGACCGTATTGGCGATCGATTCGGCAGGCTGCGGCGGTGGCAGATCGCGCGGCTTGATCAGCCGGCGCAACCCGGGGCGGTCGGCGCGCCAATCGCCGAATGCGGCGCGGCCCTCGAGCACGCCGGCCGCCGTTTGCGCCAAAGCGGGCGCGGCGGCGAGGCCAAGGACGGTGCCGAGGACCGTGCCAAGGACCGTGCCAAGGACCATGCCAAGGATCGCGCAAAAAACCGCGGCAATGCTCAGTCCAAGCCCAGGATCGAAGCTGCGGCGCATGAACACTCCCCGAGATAATTGTCGCGCTCGCGTTAAAGCAACAAACCCGTCAACCGCCCAGTTCCGCGCAACCCTGTGCCAAGCCTGGGCCAAGTAGACCCGCCAGCTGGCTGCTGCTTAAAATGCGTTTCGCAAACGCAGGCCGCCCAACACCGACCAAGGAATTCAATCGATGGATCAGCGCGTCACGGCGGACTGCGTCGCCAATGCACGGGCGCTGGCGCCGGCGCTGACGGCGGCTGCGGCCCGTATCGAGGCCGGCCGCGAATTGCCGCCCGACATCGTCGACGCCCTGCACGAGGCGCGGCTGTTCCGCATGCTGGTGCCGCGCTCCTATGGCGGTGACGAAGTCTCGCCGGTCGCCTTCATGGCGGCGATCGAGGAGCTCGCCAAGGCCGACGCCTCGACGGCGTGGTGCGTGGCGCAGACCTCGGTCTGCTCGACCATTTCGGCGTCGCTGCCGCCGCGCGCAGCGGCGGAACTCTTCAAGAACGATCCGCGCGGCGTGCTGGCCTGGGGCCCCTCGACCAGCAAAAATTCCATGGCGATCGCGGAGCCGGGCGGCTATCGCATCTCCGGCGAATGGCCATTCGCCAGCGGCAGCCGGCATGCGACCTGGCTCGCGGCGCATAGCCTGGTCTACGAAGCGGACGGCAGCTTGCGCCGCAATCCTGGCGGCGAACCGGTGCACAAGACATTTGTGGTGCCGCGCCGCTGCGCCGCCATCAAGGACGTGTGGCATGTGATCGGGCTCAAGGGTACCGGCAGCGACACCTACACGCTCGCTGACATGTTTGTGCCGGACGACTGCGCGATCGCTCATCACGCGCTCGATCCCGCCGAGCGGCGCGAACACGGCGCGCTTTATTCGTTCAATATCTACCAGTTGTTTGGATCGGCGTTCCCCGCGATTGCGCTCGGTATCGCCCGCGCCATGCTCGATGCATTCATCGCCTTGGCGCAAGTGAAGACGCCTGCGGTCGGCAAGGCGCTGCTGCGCGACAATGCGGTGATCCAATCGCAGGTCGGCGTGGCGGAATCGCAGTTCGCGGCGGCGCGCACATTTTTTTATGCTGCCTGGGACGATATCTGGCGCGCCGCGCAGGCGGACTCGGTGACGCTCACCGAGCGCGTGCGGCTACGCATGGCGTCGATCCATGCCAGTCAGCAGGCCCGTCAAATCGCCGAAACCGCTTATCTTGCCGCCGGCGCGACCGCGGTGTTTGAAAGCAATCCGTTCGAGCGGCGCTTCCGCGACATGCATGCGGTCTCGCAGCAGGCGCAGGCGCAGTTCGCCATCTTCGAGGTGATCGGGCGGCATTTCCTCGGGGTGCCCGCGGACTCGTCGCGGTTTTTCTGAAGCGGCGGAGTTGACAGCACGCAAGGGGACGCCCGACGATAACGCGAACAGCCGTGGAGCGGGTAGTCATGAACGAAGAGGCGCGCGCCGCCGAGCTCATGGGCAGGATGCTGCGCAAAAAACTTTACGTGCTGATCTCGAAACCGCTGGTGGCGCCGGAAAAGCTGAAACCGCTGCTCGCCACTCATCTCGACTATATGATCGATCTGGAAAGGCGCGGCCTTCTGTTCGCCTCCGGCCCTTTGACCGAGGCCGGCGGCGCGGCGAGCGGTCATGGCCTGACCATCCTGCGCGTCAAAGATGCCGCCGAGGCGCGCCGCATTGCCGAGGCCGAGCCGTTCTTCGCCCGCGGCTTGCGCACATTCGAGCTCAAGGAATGGACGGTGATGGAGGGCACGCTCGGCGTGCGCGTCAACTTGTCGGATCAAAGTGTCGAGGTGTCATGAGTGAACAATTTTGCATTCGACCAACCTTGCAGCCGTGTCCCGGGCGCAGCGCAGCATGAAATGGTGCGCTGCTGAACCGGGACCGTTACAAACGCGGGGCGTGGAACGATCCCGGATCTGCGGTGCACCGCTGCGCGCTGCACCGCGTCCGGGAAAAACTTCGCTGAAAGACGACCCACTAACCGGAAACGCCACTGGAAAATCCCATGAACACAGTCGGTCTCGTCGGCGTCGGCAAAATCGGCCTGCCGATTGCGGATAATCTGATTAAAAGCGGCCATCGCGTGGTCGGCTATCGCCGCAGCTCGCTCGCCGAATTCGAAAAGCTCGGCGGCGTGCCGGCGCGCTCCGCCGCCGACGTCGGCGCCCAGGCCGACGTGGTGCTTTGCTGCCTGCCGTCGACCGAAGCACTCGACGATGTCGTCCACGGCGCGCATGGTCTCGTCCAGTCGGCGCGCCCCGGCCAGATCGTCGCCGAGCTCGGCTCGCATCCGGTGCCGGACAAAAAGCGGCAGATTGCGCTTCTCGCCGACAAGGGCGCGGTGTTCGTCGACGGCGAAGTGTCCGGCACGCCGGGCATGGTCACGGCGCGCAAAGCCGTGGTCTATCTCGCCGGCGACGCCGCGGCCTGCAAGAAGCTCGAAGCGGTGGTGGCGGGCTTCGCCGATTCCTGTCTTTATTTCGGTGAATTCGGCGCGGCAAGCCGGGTCAAGCTCATCAACAATCTTCTTGTCGCCATCAACATTGCCGCGACCGCGGAAGCGGTGACGCTGGGGCTCAAAGCCGGGGTCGATCTGCCGCTGATGATCAAGGCCGTCGCTACCGGCAGCGGCGGCTCGACCCAGTTCGGGATCCGCGCGCCGTGGATGGCGGAGCGGCGCTTTCATCCGGTGCAGGGCTCGGCCGGCACACTTGCGCATTATTTCGGGATGATTGCCGATTTTGCCGACAGCGTCGGGGCGGCGACCCCGCTGATGGACTGCGTGGTGCCGCTCTATCGGCGCTGCGTCGAGATGGGGCTCGGCGACAAGGATGTCGCCGCTATGGTCGATGTGTTGAGCGCGCTGCCGCGCGCCAAGTCCTGAACGCGTCAAGGAGACCGCGCATGATCCGGGTCAGCAAAATCGCGCATGCCGCCTATGAGACGCCCGATCTCGCCCGGCAGACCGAATATTACACCGAGATCATCGGGCTCACCCTCGCGGCGCAGGAGAAAGACGCCGTCTATCTCGCCTCGACCGTCGATCACCATTCCGTCGTGCTACGCAAGGGCGCGCAGGCCCAATGCACGCGGGTCGGTTTTCAGATTTCGCCCGCCGCCGACCTCGACGCTTTTGAACAACAGGTCAAAAGCCACGGCATCGCCACCGAACGCCGCAAGGATCCCGAGCCGTCGATCAAGGACATGCTGGTCTTTCCCGATCCCAAAGGCACGGTGATGGAAGTGTTCAAGCGCGACGCCTTCTCGCAGCAGAAATTCCAGTCCAAGGGCATCGTGCCGTACAAGCTCGGCCACGTCGCTTTCCATGTCACCGACATCAAGCACGTCACCAAGTTCTATTGCGACGTGCTCGGCTTTCGCGAATCCGACTGGATGGCCGATTTCTTCTCATTCCTGCGCTGCGGTCCCGATCATCACACCATCAATCTGATGCAGACCGGATCGAACCGGCATTTTCACACCGCGTTTGAGCTGCGCGACTGGGCGCATCTGCAAACCGCCTGCGATCTGCTGAGCCTCTCCGGCTACAAGCTGTTATGGGGCCCCGGCCGGCACGGCATCGGCCACAATCTGTTCGCCTATCACCGCGCACCGAACGGGCTGATCACCGAGACTTTTGCCGAGCTCGACCGGATGAACGAAGAGCTTGGCTATTTCGAGCCGCGGCCCTGGCACCGCGACAATCCGCAGCGCCCGAAAGTGTGGGCCAAGGATCCTTCGGCGTCGAATTTGTGGGGTATTCTGCCGAGCGACGAAATGATGAAGTGACACGCCGCATTGGATAAAGGGGGTGCGCCCATGTTGAGGCTCCGCAGCGTTGCGGTTCTCTTATTCTCATTTGTTCTATTTCTCTCATCGTTCATCTTGCCGGCACGCGCCGCCGATCCGATCAAGGTCGGGTTCAGCATGGCGTTGACCGGATCGGTTGCGCAGAACGGCAAGCAGCTCATCATCGCGCTCGAGCTATGGCGCGACGACGTCAATGCCAATGGCGGCCTGCTCGGCCGGCCGGTGGAGCTGGTTTATTACGACGATCAGAGCAATCCGACCAATGTGCCCGGCATTTACACGAAATTGATCACCGTCGACAAAGTCGATCTGTTGCTCGGACCCTATGCCACCAATATGGCGGCAGCCGCCATGCCGGTCATCATGCAGCACAACATGACCACGATCAGCATGCTCGCGGTCGACGTGAACCGGCATTTCCATTATTCGCGCTACTTCGACATGATTCCGGTCGGCCCGGAAGGCACCAAGGCGTTCTCGCGCGGCTTTTTCCAGCTCGCGGCGGCGCAGAACCCGAAGCCGACAACCGTTGCGATCGTCGCCGCCGACGCCGAGTTTTCCAAGACTTCCGCCGACGGCGCGCGCGAGAATGCCAAAGCCGCCGGCTTCAATATCATCTATGACCAGAGCTATCCGCCGAGCACGACCGATTTCACGCCGGTGATGCGCGCCGTCCAGGCCGCCAATCCCGACATTGTCTTCGTTGCCGCCTATCCGCCGGATACCGTCGGCATCGTGCGCGCGTCGGCCGAGATCGGGCTGACGCCCAAAATGTTCGGCGGCACCATGATCGGTCTTCTGATTACGCCGATCAAAATGCAGCTCGGGCCGATTCTCGACGGCATCGTGATCATGGAAAGCTTCGTGCCGGCGCCGAGTTTCAATTTCCCCGGCGTCGCCGATCTGCTCAAGCGCTATCAGGCCAAAGCCGCCGGCGAAAAGATCGATCCGATCGGGTACGCCTTCGTGCCGTTCGGCTATGCGGCGGGTCAGGTGCTGGCGCAAGCGGTGGAAGCGACCAAGAGCCTCGATCACGTCAGGCTGGCCGACTACATCCACCACCACACGTTCTACACGGTGGTCGGCGAGATCAATTACGCCGAAGACGGCGCCTGGGCGGCTCCGCGGACGCTGTTCACGCAATTTCAGAATGTCGCCGCTGGCAATATCGACCAGTTTCGCAACGGCAGCGTGCAGCCGATCCTGTGGCCGCCGCAATACAAGAGCGGGACCATGATCTATCCCTATGCCGCGGCGAAGAAGTAGCTTCGAGCGCAAAACGCTCAGCGAAATGGACGAGACGATGCAATGCGCTACGTCTGTTCCCTGCCCCCTTGTGGGCGAGGGCAGGGAGGGGGGTTCGAAGAAAATTACCCCCCTCCCGGCTCACTTCGTTCGCCGGCCTCCCCCAACAATCATGCACTCGGGCGCGCGCCAGGGCGGCCCGGGTGGGGGGAGGCAACGGCGGACGGCTTGTCCTTGGGTTAGCGCTGCATTCCTTTTCGCTCTCATTGCAGCCATTCCAATCGCCGCCCGCGCCGACAATTATCCGTCGAAAACCATTACCATCATCGCGCCGGCGTCGCCGGGCGGGGTGACCGATCTCTTGGCGCGCATGCTGGCGCGGCGCTTCATCGCCGATTGGGGCGCGCAGGCGATCGTCGAAAACAAGCCGGGCGCCAACAATCAGGTCGCCGCCGAATATGTCGCGCACCAGCCGGGCGACGGCTACACCTTGTTCATCGGCCCGGAGACGACATTCATCGTCAACCCGACGCTGTATGCGCATCTCGCCTACGACCCGGTCAAAGACTTCACCCCGATCGTCGGGCTTGTCAGCATCGATCATGCGTTGGTGCTCAATCCGGCGGTGCCGGCTGAGAGCGTCAAAGACCTCATCGCGCTCGGCAAAGCGAAGCCGGGTCAGTTGAATTATGGCGACTACGGCGTTGGCTCGAGCGGCAACCTCAACATGGAGATGTTCAAGGCCGTTACCGGCGTGAATTTCGTCGCCGTGCATTACAAAGGCGCGACGCCGGCGCTCGAAGACGTTATGGCGGGGCACATCCAATTGATGTTCATCTCGACCGGCAGCGCCATGCCGCAGGCCAAAGCGGGCATGGTCAAGATCGTCGGCCTCGGCGCCGAAAAGCGCATGACGCTTCTGCCCGAGGTGCCGGCGATCGCCGAGACTGTGCCGGGGTTCACCGCGGTGTCGTGGTTCGGCCTGTTCGGCCCGGCTGGCGTTCCCGCCGCCGTCGTCGAGAAAATCAATGCCGAGGTTCGCGCCGTCTTTGCCGATCCCACAGTGCAGCGCGATTTTCTTGACGCGCAATATTTCGAATCGCTCGCCGGTTCGCCGGCGGCTTTGACCGAGCGCATCCGCAGCGAAGAGCCGAAGTGGCGCAAGCTCATCCGCGACGCGCATATCAGTGTGGAGTAGAGATCACGCGTCATTCCTCTTCGCGTCATTGCCGGGCTTGACCCGGCAATCTATGCTGAAGCTCCAATCAAAAGCACAATCGCGTTTTGTGCGGCATCTCAGCATGGATACGCGGGTCAAGCCCGCGTATGACGAGTGAAAGAATGCGCGTCATCACACTTGAAGAGCATTTTGCCACGCCGCTGTTTCTCGACGGTCCCGGCCAGGACCTGAAAAAGGCGGCGCTGAAATTCGAAGGCCGCGCCATGAAGCTGATCGAGCCGTTGTGCGACATTGGCGACAAGCGCCTTGCCGACATGGATGCCGCCGGCATCGATTTTCAGATGCTGTCGCTGACTTCGCCCGGCACCGAGCAACTCGATGCTGCGGAAGCGATCGCGCTCGCTCGCGATGCCAACGAGGCGGTGGCGCAAACGGTGAAGAAAAACCCCAAGCGCTTCGGCGGCTTTGCGGCATTACCAACCATGGTGCCGGACAAGGCGGCGGCCGAATTGGAGCAACGCGTGCGCTCCGGCGCGTTCAAGGGCGCGGTGATCAACGGCCATATTCGCGGCCGCTATCTCGACGACAAATTCTTCTGGCCGATCCTGGAATGCGCCGAGGCGCTCAACGCGCCGATCCACATTCACCCGACCAAGCCGCCGCAGCCGGTGTTCGATGCGTATTACGGCGGCTTTTCCCCGCTGGTGAGCGACATGTTCGGCAGCCCCGGCTGGGGCTGGCACATCGAGACCGCGGTGCACGTGCTCCGCCTCGTGCTCGGCGGCGCGTTTGACCGGTTTCCAAAACTGCAGCTTGTGATCGGCCATCTCGGCGAAGGCCTGATGTCGCTGTTTCCCCGCCTCGACAACATGACGCCGGCGATGACCAAGCTGCAGCGGCCGATCACCGCCTATTTGCGCGAGAACGTCTACTACACGGTGTCGGGCTTCAATTTTCCGACCACGTTTCTCAATCTCCTCCTCGAAGTCGGCGTGGCGCGCATCATGTTCTCGGCCGATCATCCGTACCAGTCGATGCCATTGGCGCGCGCGTTTTTGGATCAGCTTCCGGTCTCTGCGGCCGATCGTGAACGGATCGCCCACGGCAATGCCGAGAAACTGTTCGGCGTGTAGGCCCCGCGTACGGCCGGTTGTCCGTCTCGACTATTTGCCGAGCCGCAGGTTCATGGAGCAAGTGAACCCGTCGGGATGAAACTCCGACTGAATGATTCCCGATAGCGATTTGACCGACACGTCGATCAATCGGCTGCCGAAACCTTGCCTGCTCGGAAGCGAACCGATCTTTGGCCCGCCATATTCCTTCCACGTCACATAAAGCTTGATGCCGTTCCAATGCCAGTCGACGAAGACCTTGCCATGCGGCCGCGATAGCGCTCCGTACTTTGCGGCATTGGTCGCCAATTCATGAAATAACAAAGCCAAGTGGCGCACACTGTCAGGTCCTATATCGAAGTCCGGGCCGCGCAGTTGCAGGCGGTTTTCGCCATAGGCAGCAAATTCTTCGACCAGCAAGTCCTTGACAGTGACGGCACGCGGCTTGGCGGTCAGCAGCTCGTTGTCATATCGGATCGAGCGGAGGCGTCCAGAAATGGTTGCGGCGCTCGCGGGATCGTGGCTCAGCGTCTTTTGAACGATGACATCGATGACCGAGAAGATATTTCTTCCACGGTGCTGCAATTCCCTGACGAGAATCTGATTGTTGCGTTCGCCCCGGCGCAATCTTTGTAGAACGACACGACACAAATGCGCGAAGTACACCGTTATGAGGTACGGTACCGCATTGAAAAGAATATTGATCTGCTCGTTTTCAGTTAGCCACTTGAATTCGAAATAGGGCGGCATGAAAGCCCAGGCGATAACGGCAATCGAAGCAACGGCTACAAAGAGCGCAGCCGGCATGCCAGCCAGCAGGCCGGTGGCTAATATCGCCGGAAGATAGATTGCGAATCGCAGATCGGCGGATGCCCAGCCCTCTATTACCCGCACCAGCGTGGCGATGGCGATGCTTACAAGAGCAATGCAAAAGGCCGTGGCGGAATAGGGTCTGACTCGCTCGCCGGCCGCGGCGACCCAGTCGAGGAAATCGGTTTTTTGGTCTGGCGCGGCAGGCGACGATTGAAGCGCGGGAACGGAAACAATCAAGTTTTCTTGGTTCTTGTTGAACGAGATAAAGCGACCCAGGGACCCTTGAAATTCATAGCTGCGGGCCAGCACTCGCCAACCGTCCGCGATACGCCGATATTCGGACTGCCTTACCGCGTCATGGGCGACTTCGGCGCGGGCGTCAGCCTCGGCCGCGCGCGCCAAACACTCGCTGATCTGTTCGCTGACCTTTACCAGCAACGCACACCCGATCCACGAATCAGGGCGGGAGCGCCGTTATCTCTCAGTCACCGATGCCCTGGGGCTGTTTATCTTCTTCTCTCTCGGTGATGCCGGGATCATCGGCCTTGCTGTGACGCAAGTCGAGTCTGAGATGGGTTTTCATGTGTCCGGTACGTCACTTAAGTATTTCACGAAAACTCATGCACCGCGAAAAATGGGGGTCCCTATTTCATTGACAATAGTCACCGATAATGTTACATGCCGGATCGAATCTCGCTCTTGTCGGACGCGGCCCGGGAGGCAATCCCGGATCGCGCGGGCGAGTGCGGTGCCCGCGGGCGGGCTTGCAACCCGCGCCCGGGTGGCTTTGGGCATCATCTCTCCGGCACTACGACCGGAGCGCGAGGTGCTTTCGCTGGACTGGGACGGGCCGGGGCGGGTAATGCCGCTCAAAGGGATGCGCAAAACGTGTCCCCGCCGCGTCCCAGGAAGCCTGGCCCGAGGCTGAGTCCCTTGCGATGAAAGACTCCTGGGGACGAGACCCGCGGTGGAACGCCGATAGATGTGCGCCTCTCCGCTGAGAGGCGCGGCCGTGCCCGTCTTCGGCACGGCAGAAGAGCCTTGCGTCTGTCGGCGTTTCGCCTCCGTTCGTTCCTTTCGTCATTGCCGGACTTGATCCGGCAATCC
>JBQCCX010000280.1:0-15362 GCA_051961815.1 Xanthobacteraceae bacterium | reverse complement strand
AAAGGTGGTCGGCACCTGAAAGGTGCGGCCGATGCCGGCGCGCGCATGCGCCTCCGGCGACGCGCGGGTGAGATCCTTGCCGTCGAAAACGATGCGACCGCCGCTGGGCATGGTCTCGCCGGCCAGGCAATTGAAGAATGTCGACTTGCCAGCGCCGTTCGGCCCAATGAGCCCGATGATATCGCCCTCGCTGACGGCGAGATCGGCGCCGGCGACGGCGCGGAATTCGCCGAATTTTTTCGACACATTGGTCGCGTCCAGAAGTTTTCCGGCGTCAGGCATGGAGCCGCTTCCGTAAAGTGCCGCGCAGCTTATTCCACAAATCAAACAGGCCGCCGGGCTCGAACCGTGCGATCAGCACGATGATGCCGCCATAGAGAATGTAGGTCAGACCCGAGCCGCCACCGCCGAACCAGGTATTGGTCGCGCTTTGCAGCGGGATCAGGATCAGCGCGCCGACCAGCGGCCCAAACAGCGTGCCGGCGCCGCCGAGCGCGGCGATGATCACCATCTGCACCGAGATCAAAATCCCAAACGCGCTGTCAGGATCGATGAAGCCGGTCTTGATCACATAAAGCGAGCCGGCGACCGAGGTGAAAGCCGCCGAAAGCGCCAGCGCCTGCATCTTGGTTCGCCGCACTGGGACGCCGAGACTGCGAGCGGCGCGCTCGCTGGCTTTGATCGCGCGCAGATAGAAGCCGAAGCGGCGGCGCTCGATGAAGCTCGTGGTCGCGAGCAAAAACGCCAGCACGACCAGGAACAGATAATAGTATGGCAGCTCGCTGCGGAAGGTGAGATCCCACCAGCCGCGCGCGATCGCCGGCCCTTGCAACCCGATCGCGGCGCCGACCAGATCCCAGGTTCCGGTGAAGATCCGGATCAGTTCAGCAACCGCGATGGTGGCCATGCTGAAATAGTGCCCGGTCAAGCGGAATGTCGGCAGGCCGATCACAAGCGACAGCAAAATCGAAAGCGCAATCGCCGCCGGAATGCCGGCCATCGGCGGCCAGCCCCACAGCGTGTAGACCAAGAGCGGCACATAGGCGCCCAGTCCGAAAAACATGCTGTGTCCGACCGAGACCTGGCCGGCATAGCCGCCGACGATGTTCCACGCCGAAGCGGAGATCGCGGCCAACAGAAAGGTCACCCCGATGTCGCGATAGAACGCGCCGGATAACAGCAGCGGATAAGCGAGCAGCGCCGCCGCAAGCAGCACGATCGCCAGGCGTGGGGACCAAGGTTTGCTCACGCTTTCCCCATCAATCCTTGCGGCCGGAACCAGAGCAACGCGACGAACAGGCCGTAGACAACGATGTCTTTGTAGATCGCGCCAAGCCAGAACGCGGAAATGGCCTGGATCAAGCCGATGATCAGCCCGGCATAAAGCGAGCCGAGCACGCTGCCGAAGCCACCGAGCGCGACCACGACGAAAGCGATCAGCCCGAAAGTCTCGCCGACCGAAGGCGACCACGGATAGGCGGTCGCCATCAGCGCGCCGGCGATGCCGGCGGCGCCGGCGGACAGCCCCCAGGCCAGCATCTGCATGCGGTCAGGACGGATGCCCATCAGCATCGCGGCGGCGCGATCTTCGGCAACCGCGAGCAGCCGCGATCCCATCACCGTGCGGGTGAGCAAAACATGCAGCGCCAGCGTCAGGAGAATAGCGAGCACGCCGCCGACCAGCTGCGCCACCGGCAGGTATATGCCGCCGAGATTGAGCGTGCCGGCGAGCCAGGTCTGCGGCAGCGAAACGAAATTGGCGGAGAACATGTAGAAGGCGGTGTAGCGAAGTAATAAAGCGAGCCCGAAGGTCGAGAGAATCTGCGCCAGCATCGGCCCGCGGATGACGTGGCGAATGAGCGACAGATAGATGGCGATGCCGAGCACCAGAAGCGCGAACGCCGCCGCCAGCGTAAAGATCGCCGGGCCGCCGCCGATCCAGACCACGACCAGAAACGCGACATACATGCCGAGCATGACGAATTCGCCATGGGCGAAATTGATGAAATTCATCATGCCCCAGATCAGTGTCAGGCCCGACGAGAACAGCGCGTAGATGGCGCCGAGCAGAAGCCCGCCGACGATGACCTGAAGAAGAACCATTCGCCCCTCGCGCGCCCCTTCCACCTCCCCTTAAAAGGGGCAGGTCGGCGGCTGGCAAGCCGCCGGGTGGGGGGTCAACACCACGATAACCGGAAACTCGGCTTGACCCCTCCCCGGCGCGCTTCGCACGCCGACCCTCCCCTTTCAGGGGAGGGCAAGTCAAATGCGATCACCGCCTCAATGCCCCCAGCCGCCCATCGGCCATTGCAATTGGCTGGTCGCGGCATTCTCCGGCCAGACCAGCTCGTAGCTCTTGCCGTGCAGCTGGATGAGGTAAGTCGACGCCAGGATGTTCTGCCCGGTCTGGTCGTATTTGATGCCTTGATAACCCATCATGAGCTGATCCGGCTTAAGATCGGTCGCGGCGAGCGCTTCGCGAATCTTGTCCGGATCGGTCGAGCCGGCGCGGTCGATTGCCTCGGCGAGCGCCAGGAAGCCCTGCATGTTGCGCCCTGACGTGTCGTCGAGATCGCGGCCGGTCTTGGCCTTGTACATTTCATTGATCTTGTAGGTCGTCGAGCCGGGCTTGCCGACATCCCAGGCGCTGCGATTCATCAGGCCTTGGCCGATATCGCTGATCGCTGGAACGAATGACGGATCGGAAAATCCGCTGTCGTCGCCGAGCACCATCGGCGGCCGGTAGTCCAGGTTCTTCATCGTTTTGATGTAAAGGATCGAGTCCGCCGTGTAGCTGATGAAGATGACGACATCCGGCTTCTTGTCCTTGAGCTGCAGAACCTGTGCAGTGACGTCGGTCGAACTGGCGCTGTACGGAATGCGGATCGCGACCGGCACATTGTTCTTCTTGGCTTCAGCCTCGACCTGATCGCCGACCGACGTGCCGTAGTCGGTATTTTCATTGACGATTGCGATCGAATTGATCGCCCTGCCCTCTTTCTTCATGTCGGCGAAGAACCGCATATAGGTCCGGGCGTAATCGGGCGCGATCGGGGTCGAGCGAAACACGTATTTCAAGCCGCGCGTGGTGATATTGAGCGCCGAGGAATCCCCGACCATGAACGGTATCCCGTAACGCTCGGCAACCGGCGTTGCGGTAAACGTGCAAGAGGATTGATACGCGCCCATCAGCGCGTTGACCTTGTCCTCGGTGACGAGCCGCGTCGCCAATTGTTGGGCCAGCGATGGATTGCCTTGATGGTCGACAAAGACGACGTCGAGTTTCGCCCCGCCCAGATGCGGCAGACCCGCGGTCGTTGCGAGCGGCAGATTGGCGAGCTCGGGATGCGCACTATTGACGATGTCGGCTGCCACTTCGATGGCTGCCTTGGAGGCTTGCCCGGCTGCCGCAGCGTTGCCGGTGAGCGGCATCAGGACGCCGATTTTGACGCTCTCGGCGGCCAAAACCGGGCTCGCAGAGAAGAGGCCGGCCGCGGTGCAGAGTGCGGCAAGGAACAAGGTTCGTTTGTGCATCGACATCCTCCCGATTGTTCGTTGCAGCCTTCAACCCTAATCTGACCGGAACGGTAGGTAGGCTGGCGCGGCCAGTCAATCGCGGGCGGCGGCGGCAAAACAGCAGGAGGACACCGTTTTGGCGGAGCACTACGAGATCGCAACCGTGACCGTGCGGCCGGGCACGCATCCGCAGGCGCTCGCCGTGCTTGAAAAAACGCTCGCCGGCGATCCCAGCCTGCTGGCGTGCTGGTATTGCGAGATCGGAGCGCTCAACCGCATCCTGGTCATTCGCAAATCGGCCGATGCCGCCGTCACCATCGAACGTCGTCTTGCGACTCTTGGCGCGCGCAGCCCATTGGGGATTGGCGAGTTCATCGCCGATCTGTCGCTCGACACCTACGTGTCGTTCGACTTCATGCCGCAATTGCAGCCGGGCGTCGTCGGGCCGTGCTTCGAGGTGCGCAGTTATGGGCTCAAGCCGGATGGCTTGGCGCCGACGATCGAATTGTGGCGTAAAGCCGTCCCGGCGCGGGCGCAGGTGTCGCCGCTACTGGCCGCGATGGTCGCGGTGACCGGCGCGGCGATCCGCTTCCTCCACATCTGGCCATACAAGACTGTCGACGAACGGGCGCGGCTGCGCCAAAAGGCGGTAGCCGACGGCGTCTGGCCGCCGCCCGGCGGGCCCGGCTATCTCGTTTCCCAGCAAGCCGACATCTATTTGCCGGCGGCGTTCTCGCCCATTCGATAGCCGCGCTCGCCCTAGCGGGCAACAAAGAACGCTTCACCATTTTGCCGACGCGCCGAACTCAAAGGTGCGTGGCGCGCCAAGCAGCACCTGGTCCTGCAACCCCGGATCGGCCCATTGCGCATAGATCGCGTTGGTCAAGTTGCGCACGCGAAACGTTGCCCGCACCGTCTTGAGCTCCGGCATGGCCAGGTCCCGGCCCGGAATGTCCACGAACGCATAGACATCGGCGGTCGTATAGGCGTCCATTGTCGTTAGATTGTCCTGGAAGACAAAGCGCGGACCGACATGGCGCACGGACGCACCGATCTCCGTTGGCCAACGCGAATGCGTGAAGCGATAGGACGCACCTGCATTGACGATGATAGGAGCCACATCTGGCGGCGTATTGCCGGTCCACTGATCGAAATTCACGAAGTGCGCGTGCGTCCAGGCGGAATTGGCCCAAAATTTCCAACCCTCGAACGGACTGATCGCGGCCGATACTTCGACACCTTTGCTGGCGACCTCGCCGGCAATATCGAACGTCGTGGTGTTGACCGGAACGAAGACGTTGCGCTGGACGATATCGTAGAGCGCTACCGTCCACTCCGCCCTGCCGTCCCATAACAGCTGCTTGGCGCCGGTTTCGTAAAGGCGCGTGCTGGTCAATTGCAGCGAGCTTGGCTTGAGTGAAAAGACGCCGGCGACGGCCGGATCGTAAGCCGTCGCGTACATGCTGTAGAACATCAAATTGTGGATCGGTTCGTACGTATAGGCCGCCCGGTAGGATACCGGCTTCCAAGTCTTCGAGAACGGCAGGCCATCCGGCACCGTACCGTCAAAATTCGATCCGGAGCGATCGAGCGTCAAAGCTTCAAGGCGTACGCCCCCGATCAACGCGAATGCGGGCGTTATCTTGAGGCGATCCTCGAACGAACCGGCAACGTCAGTGAGCCGACTGATGCGGGTATCTGGAAATTCCGGACCATAGACGCCTGGGGTCGGGTTGATGACGGTGACGGTGTCGAACGGAAAATCGTTCGGATTACCCTCTTGCACGAAAGTAATCCAGTTCCGGCTCACCTGAAGTTGGGCGGCGAAGCGGTTCTCCATCCCGAGGAACGCGGTATCAGCGGTGAAATCCAAATTATTGCCGACGAGTTTTTGATCGTGGGTCACGAAGAAGCGGTCGCGGGCGATACATGTCGGAAGTGAGCCAGGGCAAGGATTCGTCGCTGACGTCGAACTGAACGCATAGGTCTCGCTGTCCAGCCAATTGGCTTTGGCCTGCCACGTATAAACTTGGTCTTTGATCGTGACGTTAGTGAGCGGCGTCCATTCAAAACCTCCTCGCACCCACAATTCATGGGCGCCGGTCGCGTTATCGGCAACATTGTAATTGGTCTTCAACGTGCGCGAGTCGATCGTCACCGGCCCGATTACCGAACCGTCGAAGGTGTTGATGGCGGTGGCAGACACGACGCCGCTTACTGCATTTGCGCCGGCGAACGATGTCGGGACCAGCGGCGTGCCCCAATAGGCGTGACCGGAGTCCTTTTTATATTCGACTGCACCCCAGACCATAAAATTATCCGTGGCGTGATAATTGAGCTGCGCGGCCAAGTCGGTCAGGTTGCGGAAGTCGCCATCGATAAAGCTGTTGAGCCGAGAGCCCGCCAGGTCGAAACGGTAATCCAGTCCCTTAACCCCGGTATTGCCGCCGGAGCCGTAATGACCGAGCACCGATCCCAGGGAATCGACTGAAAAGTCTGCCTCGTTCTGCATAGGTCCGCTGGTCGGCTGCCGGCTGACATAGTTCACCGTGCCGCCGATCGCATTCAGGCCGGTCATCAACGATGACGGCCCTTTGAGAAACTCCACCTGTCCGAGATTGGCCGTGCCCATCCATCGCGAAGTAATATTGGAAGGGCCAGTCCAGATTCCGTTATAGAGCGTGTTCACCTCGCCGAAGCTGAATCCACGCATCGAAAAATTGGCAGGCGCCCCGCCAGCATCGCCGGATAAAACGCCAACGGCGCCTTGCGCGGTGTCGGTGGTGGTTCTGTAACCCTGATCCTGGATCGTTTGCGCCGTAACGACGTCGACGCTGGCCGGCGTTTGTATGATGGGCAGCCCTAACCGGCTGGCGCTTTGCGCGACTGCGTTGAGTGGCGTTACCGGAATTCCGGCGAGCGCGCTGGGGCTCGATCCCATGACGTTGCCGGGAATCGGCGGGGTGCGCTCCGGATTGGGCGCCGCCGGAGCTTCAGCGCCACGATAAGGGTTTCTGACTTTGCCCCGATGCTTCGGCCGGTTGCCGGAGATGCGAATCGGCGGAAGATTGGATCGGCTAGACGCCCCCTCTGCTTGTGCTGTTTGAGCTTGTGCTGTTTGAGCTTGGGTTGTTTGAGCTTGGGCTGTTTGAGCTTGTGCCGTTTGAGATTGTGCTGTTTGAGATTGTGCTGTTTGAGCTTGCGTTGTTTGAGCTGCGGGCGTGATGGTCTGCGCCGCGACGCGTACTGCCAGCGCCGCGCATGCCATCGCCAAAATGGAGGTCAATACCGAACGCCGCCAATGCCCGCCTTTGCGGTGCGAAAAACAGACAGGCAACACGTTACGCCCCGACAGCGAAAAATGTCCCGTCACCGCGATTTTGGTTGATTGAGGTCCACTCTCGCCCTTATGCGGACCGCATAACAACCGGACTAAATTCGCCGGTACACCCCGACCGACGTGCTCGCGCGTGACACACGACTGACGGCAGGTCTCCTGGCTTGCGGGTCACCACCTGCCGTCGCCTTCCCGGGATTTCATCCCAGTGGACATTGACGGGAGATTCGCCGCTCACAGTTGCGGGGGCAGCCGCAGCATGCGGCGTGTTTCGCGCCGGAACTGCGTTCCCTATTAAGCCCAAACGGGCGCCGTCAGGTGCAAGGATAGAGGCGGTGCGAAGGTTCAGTCAAATGCGGCGCCTTGGGCCGGGATACGCGTTATCGCGCCGCGGCCTGCTCCATCGCCAGCTCGGCCTTCAGAGTGTCGAGGTCGCGATAAATCGACGCTGCCGCAAGCACGCGGCCATCGCGGCGGTAGCGCAACAGACAATCCTTCGCTTTGATGTCGCCGTCGACGGTGATGGAATCCCAGCGTTCGGCGTGGCCGATATAGATGATCGGCACGTCGTAATGCTGGCTCCAGAAGAACGGCACCGCGTCGAAGCGCTCGTTGTGGCCGAGCATGTTGGCGGCGGCCGCCTGGCCTTGGCGCTCGGCCACCACCCAATGCTCGACCCGGATGCGCTCGCCGGAATGTCGATCGGGCCAGCGCGCAATGTCGCCGGCGGCGTAAATGCCCGGCGCGCTGGTTTGCAGATATTCGTCCACGGTGAGCCCGCGATCGATCGCCAGTCCGGCCTGTTCGGCGAGCGCAAGGCGCGGCCGCACTCCGACGCCAATGACGACTAGATCGGCATCGAGCGTGCCGCCGCTCTTGAACGTGGCGCGCTTGCCGTCGAGCGCGGTGACCGTGTCCTGCAGATGGAACGCAACGCCGTGCTCCTCGTGCAGGCCGCGGATGAAATCGCCGAGCGCGGGGCCGAACACGCGCTCCATCAGTCGCGCTTCCGGCGCCACGACATGCGCGTCGACGCCGCGCGTGCGCAGCGAGGCCGCGACTTCGAGCCCGATAAAGCTCGCGCCGATCACCAGCGCGCGGCGCGCGCCTTCTGCCGCCGCGATGATCGCGCGGCAATCGGCAAGCGAGCGCAAAGTGCGAACATGGGGCTGGTCGGCGCCGGGAATGTTAAGCCGCACCGGCTCGGCGCCGGTCGCGAGCAACAGCCGGTCATAGGCGAAGCTTCGGCCTTCCGCAGTGCGTACCGTGCGTGCTTTGGCGTCGATCGCCGCAACCGCCGTGTTCAGACGAAGGTCGATATTGTTCTGCGGATAGAAGTCGTCCGGACGCAGCGGCAACCAGTCCTCGGGTGCGCTGCCGGCGAGATAATCTTTCGACAGATTGGGCCGATCCACCGGCGGCGCGCCGTCATCGCTGAGCATGGTGATGCTACCGCGATAGTCGCGCCGGCGCAGCATTTCGGCGGCGGCAAATCCCGCTGCGCCACCGCCGACGATGACGATTTTCTCCGGCGCATCCGCTTTGGCCTTGGCGCCGCGCGGCTTGGGCTGCTCCCGCTTGTCCTTGACCACGACGCGGCTGTCGTGCCGTTCGACATTCCAGCATGCGATCGGCGAGAGCGCCGGCGCCCGCACCGCTTCTCCGGTGCGTAGATGGAAGCAGGCGTGATGCCAGGGGCAGCGCACGCCCTCGGCAGTGACAAGACCCTCGGCCAAGGGGCCGTGATAGTGCGTGCAATGCGCTCCGACCGCGAAGATCTCGTCGCCGCTTTGCACCAGCAGGACCTCCTCATCGCCGACATGGCCGAGGAGCTTGCCGTCGACAAAATCCGCCAACGCGACACCTTGGGTGAGGTCCGGACCCTGCGCTGTGTTGCCGTCCTGACTCATTGCTGCGCTCCTACACTTTGTCTCCGTTTACTCGATCATGCCGAGAAACTGCCGGCGGAGCTCGGCATCGGTGCGAAAGCATCCGAGCATGCGGCTCGTCACCAGACTACTGTCGGGTTTGTGAACGCCGCGCGTCGTCATGCAATGATGCACCGCCTTGATAACGACGGCGACACCTTTTGGTTGGAGCGCGGCATCGATCGTATTGGCGATCTGCGCGGTCAATTTTTCCTGGATTTGCAGGCGCCGGGCGAAGACCTGCACCACGCGGGCGAGCTTGCTGATGCCGACCACGCGTCCGCGGGGCACGTAGGCGACGGCGGCCTGACCGACAATCGGCGCGATGTGATGTTCGCAATGGCTCTCGAAACGCACCTCGCGCAACACCACCATTTCGTCATAACCGTCGATCTCGTCGAACGACTTTTGCAGGATCTCGCCCGGATCCTCGCCATAGCCGGAAAAGAATTCTTCGAGCGCGCGAACAAATCGCGCCGGCGTCTCGATCAGGCCTTCGCGACCGGGATCCTCGCCGACCCAGCGGATGATGGTGCGCACGGCCGCCTCGACCTCCGCGCGCGCCGGCCGCTCGCCGCGCTGCAAGGCTTGCAGGGATTGGGCGGGCGAAGGCTGCAATGGCTGCAAGTTTTGAAAGTGTTGCAGAGCATGGACCGTTCCGTTCATGCATCGTCTCCTGTCGCGGGCCTGCGCCCGGCCCTTTTCATGTGAGTTAGAAAGATCCGGTGTGAAGGATTGAGATTAGCCTTCGAATCCGAGGCGCTTGAGCACACCGGTTGTGAGCCGCTCGCAGCGCCGGCCGGCAAACGGAAACGCATCCATCATGACCGGGCCGATTTGTTTGTTGAGCTGGTCGCGCACCAGCTGCCGCGCGCGGTGCAGGCGGGTTTTCACCGTTTCCGGCTTGATGCCGAGCAGCTGCGCGGTTTCCTCGATGCTCATGCCCTCGATGACGCGGATCACGAAAACCACGCGATAGGCTTCAGGCAAGCCGTCGGTCGCGGTCTCGACCAGTTGAAGGATTTGACGCTGTGCCATGGTTCGTTCCGGATCGTCTTGCCGGGCCGATGAAGGAAACGGGATGATTTCGGCTTCCCGGACCGCCTCGAGCGGCGCGAAATCGGAAGGCCCCGGCTTGCGCCGCAAGCGGCCGAGCGCCTCGTTCATCACAATACGGGACAGCCAGGCGACGAGCGGCGAATCGCCGCGGTAGCTCGCGAGATGGCTGAAGGCGGCGAGGTAGGCTTCCTGCACCGCATCTTCGGCTTCGACGCTGTTGCGCAGTACGCTCCGCGCGATGCGATAAAGCCGCTGATTGTGCCGCTGCATGATGATCCGAAAGGCCTCGGCGTCGCGATTGAGCGCGTGCCGCACCAGTTCGGCGTCATCTAGCCTGGCGAGAGCATCTTTCTTCAGAGCGGTTTGGGCCATGATGTTCCCTTTCGCTCCTTTAGATGCGAACGGCGGCCAGAGGTTCCCAGGGGGAAGCGGGTCATGGTTTCCCCCCCAGCCGGGGCCGTGCTTCCACGCGCCCGAGAAAACGGCAATCAGCGCGGCTCGAAGCCGGATTCGCGAATGAGCCTGGCGCCGTTGGCGCGCTGCTCGTCGAGATAATGGGCGAGGTGTTCGGACGTATCGAATACCGGAACCACACCGATATCGGTGAGGCGTGTCTTGCGAAACTCCGGATCATTGCCGATCGCGGCAATCTCGTCATGCAGCCGCGCAATGATGGCGGGCGCGGTGCCGGCCGGAGCGACGAAGGCAAAATAGACCGGTGCGAGGTTCGGAAAGCCGAGTTCGCCGAAGGTCGGGACATCGGGAAACAAAGCCGAGCGTTGTTCCGAATCCACCGCGAGCGCTTTGACCGCGCCGCTTCGGATATAGGGAATGAAATTCGGCAGCCCGACGATTGCGACCGGCGTCGTGCCGGTGAGAAGGCCATTGACCATATCGCCGCCGCCGCGAACGGGAACATAAACGAGATCCGCGCCGGTCTTCTTCTTCCAGTTCTCGATCGTGATCTGCATCGGAATGGCGAGCGCGCTGTAGCTCAAAGTTCCGGGCTTCGACTTCGAAGCCTGCGCGAGTTCGTCGAGCGAGGTGACATTGAGCGCCGAACTGACCACCATCACCTGCGTGTTGATGAAGGCATTGGTGATCGGCGCAAAGTCCTTCTCCGGTTCATACGAAATCGATTTATAGGTGAACTGGTTGAGCGTCAGCGTTTCATTCGGCAACAGGCAAATCGTGTACCCGTCATTCGCCGCGTCCGCGCAGGCGCGCCCGGCAATGATCATTGCGCCGCCGGGCCGGTTTTCGACGATCACCGGCTGGCCGAGACTGGTCTGCAATTTGTCCGCCAAAGCACGGACAAAGATGTCGCTCGTGCCGCCGGCGCTGTTGGCGGTGATGACGCGGAGCGGCCTCGACGGATAGTCGTCGGCGCGCGCCGAAGGCGTGAGCGCCGAAATCGTGAACTCACCGGCGGCGATAACCGAAAGGAAAGTCGCGAACCAGGTGAACAGAGTTTTCATTTCACCGAACTGCCCTTTAAACGCCGCGCGCGCCTGTCAGTTGAGCTTCAACAGACGTTGCGCATTAGCATAGAAGATCTTGTCCTTGTCGGCTGCCGGAATATCGAGGTCGCGGATCAGCTTGATGGCCCGCGGCTTGAGCGAGGTCAGCGGCGGCGCATCGCTGCCATAGATGACCCGGTCCACGCCGACCCAATCCAGCACCATCCGCACGGCCGGCGGATTATAGGTCACGGTGTCGAGATACATTTTCTTCAGATAATGGCTCGGCGGCGCCTTGATCCGCATCGGCGCATACGGACCCAAGAAAAATGCCTCGTCTTGCAGTTCGTAGGCGTAATCCATGCGGCTGATCGTTTCGCAGATGCCGCCGCCGCCATGCGAAGCGACGATCTTTAGCCGGGGGAAATCTTCCAATACGCCGCGCACGATGAGCCGGCCGAGCGCCAGGCAGAGATCGAACGGCCGGCCGATGCTGGACGCGAGCCGATATTCTTTCATCCGCTCCTCGCCGAAGCCGAGATGCGGCGGGTGGATCATCACCGGAACGTCGAGGTCGGCAGCGAGCTCCCAGAACGGACGCGCGTCATCGTCGTCGGGATAATGGCCCTTGTGGCTCGAATGGATGAAGATGCCTTTCAATCCGAGCTCTTTCACCGCGCGCTCGGCTTCCTTGACGAAGGCCGGCCCGCCGCAGGGCAGGATGGTGGCAAAGCAATACAATATGCCTTTGTGCTTTTCCTGAACCTCGGCGGCGTAATCGCTCCAGCGCTGCACCGCCGCAAGCTCCTCGTCGCCGCGCTTGCCGCGCAGATAGTGCGCGGCATTGCTGACGACGCTGACGTCGATCCCGGCTTTGTAATGGGCGTCGAGAAAATTCTCGAGCACCATCGGGCAGCCGCGCTCGCCCCAGGATGGACCGCTGGTGCCGTCGTAGGTGCGGCGATCGTCGGCGGCCTCTTCCGGCGTGTAGATGTGGGCATGCCAATCGATGATCATGCGGCCTCCTTAAGATCGCGGCGGTTCGTTCTGCAACGCAGCGGCGACGCGGGCGATGACGGCGTTCCAGTCGCCGAGCGCCGGTTGCCGGAAGATCCGCGCGGTCGGATACCACGGCGTCGCTTCGCCATCGAGCGTCCAGCGCCAGTCCGGCGCGAACGGGACCAGCACCCAGACCGGGCGGCCCATCGCGCCGGCCAGATGCGCCGGTGCGGTGTCGACGGTGATGAGGAGATCGCAAAGCGCCAGCACCGCCGCGGTGTCGTCGAAATCGTCAAGCGCGCCGCCGATATGGGTCAGCCGCGCTTGCGCAGCGACTTGTTCGACGTCTTCGCCGCGCAGCTCGCGCTGAATACTGATGAAGCTCGCTCCCACCCTTCCCTTCCCCGCTTGCGGGGGAGGGTTGGGTGGGGGAAATAGCGGCGCCAATGTCGATAGTGCGATCGAGCGATTGCGATCGTTGTCGTGCACCGGATTGCCGGCCCAGGCCACGGCGATGCGCGGCCGCGGCAGCGCATCGAGCTGCGCCGACCATTTTTTCAGCCGGCCTTCGTCGGCGGCGAGATACGGGATCGGCGCCGGCACGCTCGGTAGTTCGGTTTTCAAAGCGAGCGGCAGCGAGCCCAGCGGGCAATGCAGATCGAAGGGCGGCGGCGCTTCGCCGCGCGCCACCACACCGTCGACGCCGTCAAGCCGCGACAGCACCGATTTTAGCTCCGGCTGAACTTCGAGAACGGCCTTGGCGCCGGCGGCGGCGACCAGCGGCGCATAGCGCGCGAACTGGATCGTGTCGCCGAGCCCCTGTTCGGCGTGGAGCAGGATGGTCTTGCCGCCAAGCGTAAAGTCGCCGAGCCACAGACGCCGGCCGCGGCTCTTCGGCGCCGTCATCCCGGTGCGGCGCCAGCGCCATTCATAATCCGCAAAGCCGCGGCGATAGTCGCCGGTCGTGAGCAGCGCCAGCGCCCGGTTGAAATAGGCATCGGCATTGTCCTTGCGCCGCGCCAGTACCTCGCCGTAGCAGGCGATGGCCTCGGCAAAGCGCCGCAACTGCGCCAGCGCCATGCCGCGATTGAGCCAGGCGGTCGCATAATCGGGCGCCACGGCGACGGCCCGCTCATTGGCGGCGACCGCCTCGGCGTAGCGGCCGAGCTTGATCAGCACCACGCCTCGATTGAAATGCGCCACCGGATGTTGCGGCGACAACGCCAGCGCCGCGTCGAAATCGGCGAGCGCGCGTTCGGCAGAGCCGAGCGCGGCCTGCGTGAGCCCGCTATTGAGGCGGGCTTCGAAATGCTGTGGCTTGCGGGCGAGCACCGTTTGCAATTCCTCAAGAGCCTCGCGATGCCGATTGAGGCTGATGAGCGCATTGGCGTGTTGATAAAGAATGTCGACATCGTCGGGCGCGAGCGCGCGAGCCTTGTCGAAATTTTGCAACGCGTCGCCCGGGCGCTTGAGCGCGTGCTGGGCCTGGCCAAGATTGCTCCAGCCGGCGGCAATCTCCGGCCTGGCCTTGACCGCCGCGGCGAACAGCCGCTGCGCCTCGCCGAGCTGGCCCTGCTGGATTTTGATGCCGCCGAGGAGATTGAGCGCGTCGAAATGATCGGGCGCGGCTTTAAGCACGCGCGCATAGATCCGCTCCGCCTCGCGCAATTGCCCCTGCCGGTGCAGCGCCACCGCTTCGCCGAGCGCCTGGTCGAGATTGAAGGGAGCGGAGCTTGCTCTCATTGGACTTACAGCCGATTGATGCGGGCGATGCGGCGGGTGACCTCGACCGGCGTTGCCGCGTCCGACTTGGCCTTGAGTGCGAGTGCCCTCCGCGCCGCCGGGCGATCGAGACAGCGATGCAGCCAGTCTTTCAGATGCGGCCACGCCGCCAGATCCATGTCGACGGCGCGGCTGATCACCGCCGCAACATTGAGATCGGCGACGGTGAAATCCGGCCCGAGCAGATAAGCGTCCTTCGCCACCGCGGCATCGAGCACCGCAAACGGCGCCGCGAGCACCGTGAGCGCTTCATCCCGCAACGCGCCGTCGCGCTCGCCCGGCGGCAGACGGACGGCATGCAGCGACCAGATGTTGACGCCGCGATCGACCTCGGCGATCGCCCAGAAGCTCCACTGCCAGGCCCGCGCCTCGTCTTCGCGTGCGGCGGGATAGAGCGCGCCGTGCGAATCGGTCCTGGCGAGGTAGAGCGTGATCGCCAGCGACTCGGTCAGGACGAAATCGCCATCGGCGATGAACGGCAGCCGGCCGTTGGGATTGAGCGCCAAAAATTCGCTCGTGCGCGCGCCGGCATCGCCGATCTCGACTGGAACGTGTTCGTAAGACAGTCCGAGCTCTTCGGCGATCCACAAGGCGCGAAACGCGCGCGTGCGGGCGACGCCGTAGATTTTCAAACTCATCAGGCGGTCATCCCAACGCCGCGGCGACGGCCTTGCCGCAGGCAGCCGTATCGGCGGCGCCGCCGAGATCGCGGGTGCGCAGCTTCGGTTCGGCGAGCACGTGCTCGATCGCCTTGACGATCGAGGCCGCGGCATCGCCCTCGCCGAGATGATCGAGCATCATCGCCCCGGACCAGATCTGGCCGATCGGATTGGCGATGCCCTGCCCGGCGATGTCCGGCGCCGAGCCGTGCACCGGCTCGAACACCGACGGGAATTTACGCTCCGGATTGATGTTGCCTGACGGCGCGATGCCGATGGTGCCGGTGCAGGCCGGGCCCAGATCGGAGAGGATGTCGCCGAACAGGTTGGATGCGACCACCACGTTGAAGCGATCCGGCTTGAGCACGAACAGCGCCGAGAGAATATCGATGTGATACTTGTCCCATTTGATGTCGGGAAAATTCTTGGCCATGGCTTCGACGCGCTCGTCCCAATACGGCATGGTAATCGCGATGCCGTTCGACTTGGTCGCCGAGGTCAGATGCTTCTTCGGCGTCTTGCGCGCGAGCTCGAAGGCGAACTTGAGCACGCGGTCGACGCCGATGCGCGACAGCACGGTCTCCTGCACCACGACTTCGCGCTCGGTGCCGGCGAACATCCG
>JBQCCX010000279.1:0-6510 GCA_051961815.1 Xanthobacteraceae bacterium | reverse complement strand
AGCCGCAAGCGATTGCCCGAGCCGCAACAGGGCGTCGGGGGCGCGCGCGGTATTCTCAAATTTGGTGGAAACGGTGAGGAAGGATTCCGCGGCGTCGCGATACTGCTTGTCCTGAAACAGGCTCTCGCCCAGCCAGTATTGCGCTTCCGGAGCGAGCCGGTCGCTTGGATATTTGTGCAGGAAATCGCGGAAGGTCTGTTCGGCGAGCGCGAAATCTTTGTGCAGAACGTAGCCATAGGCGAGATCGTATTCGTCCTTCGGCGTATTGCCCGGCGGCAGCGCGGCTTGCATCGCACCGGTGCCGCCGGTTGAGTTCGTATTGCCTGGCGGCGGCAGATCTCCACTCGCTGGTGCGACGGCGGTCGCCGGCGGCGAGATGGAGGGACTGGAAAGATCGAGCGGCGCGCCGGGTACGCGCGTCGGGGCAGCCGGTATTGCCGCCGTGGCGACGGCCGGCGGCGGCTCGTTGGCATCAGTGCTGGCGCCGAGGGGCCGCGGCGCGCCGGGCGCGGTTGGATTGCGGGCCGGATCGAACGCATCGCCGCGGCGCGCGCCTGAGAAGCTCGGATCCGTCGACGGCGCCGACGATGCCGATGCCGGCACTGAAGGGACCGCGGCCGCAGACTGCGGCCCCGAAGGTGGATATGCGCTCCCTGCCGGCGGATACTGCGAAGAATAACGCGGGCTAGGCGGCGATGATGATTGGGCGCTCGATGATTGGGCACTCGATGGTGCGGCTGCGGCAACGCCGGGAGCCGCGCCGCGCAGGCGTTGCACTTCCTGCTCGAGCTGCTGATTGCGGTATTGCAATTCCTCGACCGTGCCGGTGAGCTCGCGCACCTGCGCCTGCAGGCGGTCGATGCGCGTGACAAGGTCGGCGCCGGACATCTGCGCGTGTGCGGCGCCGGCCCACAGCGCGCCCGTCATCACGAGCAAGGAAGCTGAGCGGATCATGGTTTGCGATGGTTTTGTTTGCGATGGTTTTGGCAATCTGCGCTGCCTTAACATAGCGCGTCCTGCGACCAAATTGTGACTGGATCGATCAGCGCCATGCGTCAAGCAAGCTGCGAAACGGTATCGGCGCCCAGGAGGCGCCGATACAGCGAGACTCATCCAGCGCCCACCGGTATTAGGAACTCTGGTCGAGCACGGTCACAGCGCGCCGATTTTGCGACCAGCAGGAAATGTCGTTGCACACTGCGACCGGCCGCTCCTTGCCATAGGAAATGGTGCGCATGCGCTGGCCCGAGACACCCCGCGACACCAGATATTCGCGCACGGTCTCGGCGCGGCGGGCGCCGAGCGCGATATTGTATTCGCGCGTGCCGCGCTCGTCGGCGTGGCCTTCAATTGTGAAGGCGTAGCGATTGTAATTGCCCAGCCACTGCGCCTGCTTGTCGAGCGTCGCCCGCGCCTGATCGGTCAATTCCGACGAATCGGTTTCGAAGAAAACGCGGTCGCCGACATTGACGACAAAGTCCTGCTGGCTGCCCGGGATCGCAGCGCCGGCCAGGGCACTTGTATCGTTCTGCTTGGCGCAGCCCGCAATCGCAAGCGCAGCTAAAACAGCGGCAGCAAACTTCACGCCCCGAAGATTGGCGCCGCGAAAGATGGTCGCGATATTCATTCGGGTGCCCTCCATAATTTCCGCAAGTCCGGAATGGCTCGCCGGACCGGCCGTCCCAAGCCGGTCTAGCAGCGCCTTCGTTAAGCGAAGGTTCCGTCAACCTTGATGGGAGGTTGCAAAGCACCCCCGACCCTGCGGATATCCCCGAAAGCTTTTGCAATGGTTAATGAGGCGTCAATGCGGCGACTCTGTGGAACCGTCGCCGCTTAAGACAGCAGCGGCGACCAGGCCGGATCGGACGCATAGCTCGGCGTCGGCACCCGCTGCTCATTGCGCCCGGAAATGTCGACGGAATAGAGCGATGGCCCGGCATTACCGCCCGGATCGCGGAAAAACATGATGACCCGGCCGTTCGGCGAAAACGTCGGGCCTTCATTGTGGAATCCCTCGGTGAGCACCCGCTCGCCGGTTCCATCGGGCTTCATCACGCCAATTGCGAATTTGCCCTGCGCCTGGCGGGTGATCGCAATGTAGTCGCCGCGCGGGGACCAGACCGGAGTCGAGTAGGTGCCATCGCCGAAGCTGATGCGCTGCGCCGGCCCGCCAGCCGCGTTCATCAGATAGATTTGCTGTTTGCCGCCGCGATCTGATTCGAAGCAGATGCGCGCGCCATCTGGCGAGTAGGACGGCGCGGTGTCGATCGCCTGCGTGTCGGTGAGTCGTGTCGTAGCCTTCGAACGCAAATCCATTACGAACAGATTTGAATTGCCGCCTTCTTGCAGGCTCATGATCACGCGCTGACCATCCGGCGAGAAGCGCGGCGAGAAGCTCATGCCGGGAAAGTTACCGACGATTTCGCGCTGGCTGGTTTCGATATTGTACAAATAGACGCGCGGATCGCCCTGGCCGTAAGCCATATAGGTAATCTCCTGCGTCGAGGGCGCGAACCGCGGGGTGAGGACGAGCTCGTCGCCGCGGGTGAGGTAGCGCACATTGGCGCCGTCCTGATCCATGATCGCGAGCCGCTTGACGCGGCGGTCGGGCGGGCCGGTTTCGTCCACGAACACAACGCGGCTGTCGAAATAGCCGCCCAACCCGGTGAGCCGTTCATAAATTGCGTCCGAGATGATGTGGGCGATGCGCCGCCAGTTCTCCGGCGTGGTCAGATATTGCTTGCCGTCGAGCTGCTGGCCGCCGAGCACGTCCCACAGTCGGAACTCCGCCTGCAAGCGGCCATCGTTCTGACGACCGATGCGGCCGGTGACCAGCGCCTGGGCATTGATGTTGCGCCAATCGGGAAACCGCGGCACCGCGTCGACGCTGGCGATGCGTTCGATATAGGCGGTTGGATCGATCGGCGCGAACAGGCCGCTGCGCTGCAGATTGGCAGTGACGATTTGCGTCACCGCATTGGCGGCCTCACCGTCGTCCTGACCGGTGGCGAAAAATTTCGGAATCGCGATCGGCAGCGGCTGGAAATCGCCGCCGGGAGTAATGTCGAGGCGAACGACCGCTTCGGCGCGGCGCGGCAGCACCGCCAACCCGCCAGCAAGCGCGCCCAAACCAAGCGTGCCCAAGGCTGCAGTGCCCAAGCCAAGCGTGCGGCGGCGCGTCAACGAAAACGATTTATCGTGAATCATGACAACTCTTGTGCGCGTAATCAGCCGCCGAGCAGTTCGTGCGGATCAAATTTAAGTTCGATGTCTTTCCACTGGTCGTAGTGCTCAGGCCTGAGCATCGTGAACGGCTGGCACAATAGCAAAGCGCGCTTGGCGCTTTCTGCGAGCGCCGGCCCCAGCGCCGAGGCGGAGCCCTCGACCAGGGTCGGCGCCTGGACCATCGAGCCGTCGGTTTTGAACAAGACGCGCAGCACGACATAGACCCTGGAATTGGCGTCGATGCCGGGAGGGGGGCTCCAGCAGCTGGAAACGCGTGCGCGCAGTGCATCGATCTCGCTCTGCGACAGTCGCGCATCCTGCGCGCCGACCGCGGCGCCAAGCGTCGGTGAATCGTTGAGCGATTGAGCGGTCGCGACCTGGCGCTGCGGCTCGCGCTTGTCGAGCAGCTGGGCGACCTGGTCGGCGTTGAATTTGGGGGCGCTGTCGCGCGTTGGCTGCGCCGGCGCGTCTTCATGTTTTGCCGCATCCTTGGCGGCGTCTTTCTTGAGCAGATTGGCGATCTGATCCGGCCGATATTCCGGCGGCTTCGGCTTGTCCGGCTTGTCCGCCGGCTTCGGTGGCGGTTTCAGGTCGGTTTTGAGTTCGGGCTTCGCCTCAGATTTCGGTTCAGGTTTAGCCTCGGACTTTGTTTCCGCCTTTGCCTCGGCCTTGGCATCCGGTTTCGGTTCGGACTTGGCTTCGGACTTGGCTTCCGGCTTGGCTTGCGGCTTGGCTTCCGGCTTCGCTTCGGGCTTGCCTTCCGAGGCTGGTTTCGCCGACGGCGTCGTGATGTCCGGCTTGCTGGAAACTTTCGGCGCCAACTGATCGATCGACTTGGTGTCGTCGATCTTGTCGGCGAGCGGTTTGATGTCCGGGATTTTCAACTGGGGCGCGTTCTTCACGCCCTGTGTGAGCTGGGTGAAGTCCTTTTCGGAGACGAAGGAGACCGGCAGCGCTTGCACCGGCGGCGCCTCCATCGGCTGCGCCGAGATCGCCATGAAGCCAAGAAACAGCGCCGCGGCGTGACCGACGCACGATATGGTCATGCCAGGTCTGATCCGACCAATTTTCATTGGCTGCCCTGCTCGACTTCAGTGACCAGCGCGATGCGATGATAGCCGGCGCCCGAAATGCGGCCCATCACCCGCATCATCATGCCATAGGCGACGGTCCTGTCGCCGCGAATATAGATGAGGTCGTTGCTCGACCCGCCGCGGGCGTCAATGATTGCCTTGAGCTTGGGCAACACATCATCGAGATTGATCTGATCGTTTTGCAGGAAAATCTGACTCTGGTTGTTGACGGAAATCGTCAACGGCTCGTTGTTCTGTTCAAGCGCTTTGGCCTGGCTCTGCGGCAGGTCGATCGGCACGCCGACAGTCAGGAGCGGCGCCGACACCATGAACACGATCAGCAACACCAACATGACGTCGACGAACGGCGTGACGTTGATTTCACTCATGACGGGCCGTCGCCGGCGTTTGTTTCGGCCGCCGGCCGCGGCAATATTCATGCTGCCCGCCGCCATGTCCCGCCCTCACCCACGCTCGTCGATCTGTCGCGACAGGATCGCCGAGAATTCGTCAGCAAAGCCTTCCAGCCGCTGCGCCTGCCGATTCACCTCGCTCGAAAATTTATTATAGAAAATGGTCGCGGGGATGGCGGCAACGAGGCCGATTGCGGTGGCAAACAAAGCCTCCGCGATGCCCGGCGCAACCACGGCCAGCGAGGTATTTTGCGACGCCGCGATCGACTGAAAACTCGTCATGATGCCGGCCACCGTGCCGAACAGGCCGATAAACGGCCCGGCCGAACCGACCGTTGCCAGCACCAATAGCTCGCGTTCCATGCGTTCGACCTCGCGGGCGATGGCAATGGCCATCACCTTCTCGATGCGCGCCTGCAGTCCTGCCAAGGAGCGGACGTGACCTTCGAGGCTGCGCTTCCACTCGCGCATCGCGGCTACAAACAATGCGCCGGTCGATTGCCCTGGCTGCGTCGCCAGCGACTTGTACAACTCCTCAAGCGATTGGCCGGACCAGAACGCTTCCTCGAAATGATCGCCGGCACGCCGCAGCCGCTTGAACAGCAGCGTCTTGTCGATGGCGATCTTCCACACCCAAACCGAGCAAAGCAGCAGCCCCGCCATCACCGATTCCACGATCCAATGGGCATGCCAGAAGAGATGGAACAGAGACAGATTGGAGGATGTCAGCGGCGCGACCGACGAGGAGATGTCGGCAGGATTCATGAGCGTCCCTTGGAGCGTCCCTTCAGGCGATCCCGGCCGAACTGCCCCACGGACCGGGACCAAGACGGATAGCCTGACTGGAGCCGCGTCCCCAAAGCTGGGCTTAAAGGGCCATCGGAGGCGAGACGCTTCGCGCACGCCGACCACGACCCGAATTATCACGACGACCCAAGCCGGCCCGTCACCGGCCCGGCGAAATCAATCGCGAAACGTGTCCAAACTAGGGCGCGACACCCGTCATTCCCGATTACGAAGCCCGCTTGGCCTTAATGCCCCGTTAACGGCGCGGCCTTGCCGCCGCCAATGGCAGCCGGTCGAACAGCATGGGGCCTTCGGGTTGGGCGCCCTCGATGGTCAAAAGCCGAAGCTTGGTTGCCACCCCGCCCGGGGCGGAAAAGCCGCCAGGCTTGCCGCCGGCCGCAAGGACCCGATGACAGGGCACGATGACGGGGCAGGGATTTTGCGACAACGCGTCCGCGACATCGCGGGCCAGATTGCGGTCCCCCAGCCGCTCGGCGACCTCCCCATAAGACAGCGTCGCACCGGCCGGGATGGCCCGGGCGATCTCGTAGACGCGTCGATGGAACTCCGGCGCCGCGGCGATATCGAGGGTCGCGTAATTTAAATCTCTCCTCTCGCCGCCGATGAGCGCAACAATATCGTCGATGACGCGCCGCACCTGCGCCGGCGGTTCGCCGTCGCGCGCTCCGGGAAAACGCCGCTTAAGGCGATTTCGCGTCGACGCCTCGCTCCGCTCCGGCAATCCCACGCCGGCAATGCCGCGCGCGCTCCACACGATGCCGCAGTGTCCAATCGCGGTTTCGAAAAGCGCAAAGTTCATCATGCGACTGTAGCTAATGGCCGGCGCGCAGGCCGCCACCCGTTTCCTGATCCGCCTTCATCGCGATCCGCAGCGGCTTGGGGATCGGGCGCGCGCGGCCGCCCGAGATGAAGGCGACGCGCACCCGGGCCTCGACCAGAAGCTCGTCGCCGCGCAGGATCCGCTGGCGCACGGTCGTCGAGGCGCCTTTGAC
>JBQCCX010000278.1:0-2265 GCA_051961815.1 Xanthobacteraceae bacterium | reverse complement strand
CACCGCCTGCGCGGCGAGATTGCCGCCGGCGCCGGTCCGGCTTTCCACCACAAAGGGCTGGCCCAGATGCTCCGACAGCCATTGGCCGATCAGCCGCGACACCAGGTTCGGCGTGCTGCCACCACCCAGGCCTTCGATGATGCGAACCGGCCGGGTCGGATAATTCTCCGCCGCAGCGCTCTGCCAGGGCGGCGCGGCAAGCGCGGCGGCGCCCGCGCCCGCGAAGCGCAGCAATTCTCGACGGTGCAGCGGCATTTCCATCCCGCACTTTGCGGCGCGGCGCGTTTGTCGAAGGGCCGGCCGGTCAGGGCAGCCTAACGTGACGCGAGCGCTGCGAAAAGCGCCGTCAGCAGCTGCCAGATGCTGTGACTGCGGGTCACTAACCGCCGCTATAGCCGCCGATGATCGGCAGGATCTCGCCGGTGATGTAACTCGAGCAGCTTGGCGCGGCGAGAAAGACGAAGGCCGGCGCGATTTCCTCCGGCTGCGCCGGCCGTTTCATCGGCGTATCGGTGCCGAATTTGGCGACGGCTTCCGGCGGCTTGTCGGCGGGATTGAGCGGCGTCCAGACCGGGCCCGGCGCCACCACATTGACGCGGATGCCGCGCTCGACGAGATGCGTCGCCAATGACCGCGCGAAGGCGTGAATGCCGCCTTTGGTCATCGAATAGTCGAGCAGGTCCTTGTTGCCGAGCATGCCGGTCACCGAGCCGGTCATGACGATCGCACCGCCGCGCTTCATCCGCGGCACCGCGGCTTTGGCCATGTGGAAGTAACCGTACAGATTGGTCTTGAGCGTGCGGTCGAACTGCTCCTCGCTCAGTTGGTCGAAGGTGGCGTGCTGCTGGAACGCCGCATTGTTGACGAGAACATCGAGCTTGCCGAATGCCTTGATGGTTTGTTTGACCGCGTCCTCGCAGAATTTTGGGTCGGCGACATCGCCGGAAATCGTGATGCAGCGGCGGCCTTCGGCCTCCACCGCGCGCTTGGTCTCTTCCGCATCCTCGTGCTCGTCGAGATAGACGATCGCTATGTCGGCGCCCTCGCGCGCATAGAGCACGGCAACGGCGCGGCCGATTCCGGAATCGCCGCCGGTGACGACCGCGGCATAATCCTTCAGCTTCTCCGAGCCGAGATACGCCGGCGCCTCGAACATCGGCCGGACCTTGAGGTCGGCCTCCCTGCCCGGCTTGGCGAGATGCTGCGGCGGAAATTTGGAAGGATATTGCCGCTGCCCGGCTTGCATCGCGTCGTCGGATTTCGATTTTTTCTTCGCAGCATCCTGACGGTCGATGTTGGCCTGAATGGAGCGTCCGCGAGCGGCGGCGTCCTTGGCGCTTGAACCAAACGACGCTTTGACGACCGAACGTTTGCTCATGACAAGTTCTCCAGAAAGGCGGGCCGCCGCTCCGCCGTCGCTCACGACGGCGGACGGTCACGACAGCAATGGGCCGAGAAGAAAGCGCGCGCGCGCTCCACAGGTGCGGAAGCAATTGCCAAGCGGAAGCGTTTGTATTGTTACGCGCTCTTCTTCGGCACCTTCTTGCCTTTTTTGCGCGCTTTGGACAGGCCGATGGCAATCGCTTGCTTGCGGCTCTTCACTTTGCCGCCCCGGCCGCCTCTGCCGCTGCGCGCGGTGCCGCGCTTGTAACGATGCATCTCGCGCTTCACGTCGCTTCCCGCGCCGCGGGAATATCGGCGCTTCCTTCGCTTGGCCATGCCTAATCCTCCAACAGACATTGCAACAGAGCTTGCAACAGCGCTCGCGTTCGCAGGGACAACCCCTGCATGAGCAATAGGTTGCGTGCGGCGCCTGCCAGTGCTTTGGCCGGAAGCGTACTCACGCGCGGCGCGCTTTGAGGATCTCGCTTCGGAACTGCGCCAACCGCCGACGGTTATCAAAAAGCTATTTGCTGCAGCAACTTGGCGAATGTGACATCGATCAACAGCGTCGCTCGCTATCATTCTTTCGAGTAGCCAATGTTCGATTGGTTGAAGACGGCAAAGACGACGCAGCCGCGCAAGGGAATGCCGTCGCCCGAGCTTGACGAAGCTGAGTTCAAGCGCCGCTTCCTTTCTCAATTTGCCGATCCCTGTTTCGAACCGCTCGCCGCCGAGCTCGTGCGCGTGAGTGGCGCGGCCTGGGACGCCTACATCAATTCGCGCAAGGCGCCGCACACCCGCAAAGCCGGTGCCGGCTATGACGATCCTGACTATGAGCTTTCGATCGACTGGGTCGCGGCTACGGCGGCGATCAAGGAGGCG
>JBQCCX010000277.1:0-11960 GCA_051961815.1 Xanthobacteraceae bacterium | reverse complement strand
GACTTCCGCGACCGCCTCGACGACAATTACGGTGTTTTCGCCGTTCGAATCGCCGCCGGATCTGCAAGCAACGCTCAGCGGCTTAACAGGCGGCAACGCGGTCGAAGACACCCCGGTGATAGTTGCTTCGATAACTGATGGCGACACGCCTCCCGTATCGGTCTCACCGTCCAGTTCTAGCGTCAGCTACCAGTGGCAGATTTCATCGGACGGTACGAATTGGACCAACATTTTAGGCGCCACCAGTTCAAGCTACGACCCGACCGCAGCAGATTTCGGTATGCATCTGCGGGTCGAAATCTTTTATAGCGAGAACGATGGCGGCGGCACCACAATTGATACCGTCACGAAATCGGCCGGCATCGTTGGGGAGGCCAATGAAGTTGTGGCTTCCGGCGGCAACTGGAAGCAGCCACAGTCCTGGGTTGGCAATTCGGTGCCGACATCAACCCAAAATGCGGTCGTCGAGACGAACATAGGCATGCAAATCAACGGTTCGGATTCCGAAACCGTTGGGTCGCTGAGTCTCGAAGGGATCAACAAAGGTGTCAGCGTCGCCTCGAATTCCACGCTCACGGTCGATGGTCCGATCACGGTGCTTGGCGGCAGTCTCAGTGTCACTGGTTCGTCCTTGCTCATTTTCGGCAATGTCGGCGGCGGCATCAGCGCCAATTTCATCGTTTCGGGATCGGGAAGCTCCGTAATCATAGGCGGCGGCAATACGCTGCAATCGGCCGGCCCCTCGGATGTCATCTTGGTCGCGGCATCTTCAACATTTACCGACAACGGGACCATCGAAGTCCTCAGCGGCAAAAAGCTGGAAATTTCCGGCGCAATCGCCGGTACCGGCATTTTCCTCATCGATTCCGGCGCCACATTGAAGCTCGATACGGCGGAATCGCTCAATGTGCTGTTCGCAGCGGCAACCGGCCTCCTGGTGCTGGGCGATCCCACGCAATTTACCGGCACAATCTCGGCAAGTGGAGGCTCATTGCAAGCCGGAGACGTTATCGACGTCAGCGGTTTCGATACCGGAGCTTCGATAGCGTATTCCGGGACTACCGCAGGCGGAACGGTGACCATCAGCGAGGCCGGTCACACGCCCGTAACCTTGAGCGTCGGCGCGAATTCAACGCATTGGTTCATTACCGGGCTTGATAGCAGCGGCACCGGCATCCTGATCCACGACCCGCCGACGGATACATCGGCAACCGATTTCGTTTCCAATCCGATCCCGGTCACGGAGAATGCGGGCATTTTGACGGTGAGCGATGGCGCGGTCCTGCCGCTTGATGGCGTGATCGATAATTCCGGCGCCATCGCGCTGGATTCAACCGGAGATCAAACCGAACTACAAATCGGCAGCGATGTCAGGCTGCAGGGTGGCGGCGACATCGTTATGTCCGGAGGCGAGATCGTCGCCGCTGGTCAGGACAGCATGCTGACCAATGTCGATGAGACGATCTCCGGCTACGGCCAGATCGGTTCCGGCACCGGCGACCTGACTTTCATCAACAACGGAACAATCAATGCCGACATCTCCGGTTGCGTGCTGACGATCGACACTGGCAACACGGTCGTCAATGATGGCGTCCTCGAAGCAAGCGGCGGTGGCACTCTGTTTGTCGACGATCCGGTTATCGGAACGGGCAGCGCCGTCATTGCCGGAGGCACGCTGATATTTGAAGCATCCTCGACCATCGATGTCACATTCGACAATGGCAGCGGCACGCCGGCATACGGCGAGCTCGTTCTTGCGGATGCATCGCACTTCTCGGGTCAGATCTTCGGATTTTCCGGCAACGAAGCCGACGCCGGCCACTCGGATGCCGTCGATCTCGTCGGCTTTACTTATGGCTCGACCGTCTACTCAGAATCGATTTTGAACGGCGACATGGTGCTGACGGCGACCGACGGAAGCGCGACAGCCGTGCTTATTTTTGAGAATTTCGATGGAACATTACAATTTGCCTCAGACGGAAAAGGCGGAACGGTCATCACCGATTCGTCAGCTTCATCCGCAATCGCCGTGGATGGCTCGAATTCCTTGAACGACAGCGGACCTGTCGACGCGAGCGTCACACCAGAACGCCCCGATTACATTGGCAGTGTCTCTGCTGACGCGCAGGATCCCGCTTTGTCCCAGACCCAAACCATCTCAGTTTCGATTGGCGGTCCTGGAGCGGATAATTTTGTGTTCACGCCGGGGATAGGCGCCGACACTATCGTCAACTTCAATCCGCAACAGGATACGATCGAGTTCGATCACTTTGCTAACGTCCAGACGGTCCAAGAATTGCAATCGCTCATCACCACCGATGCCCATGATAATGCCGTCATTGACCTTGGACACAACGACAGCGTCACTCTGCAGGGGGTAACCACGCAGCAACTGCAGCAAGTCATTCAAGAGGGGCACGTATTGTTGCACTAGCAAGCACGGAATATCCAAAATTTGCTGGTCGAAGGACCAGCTTTGCTCGATAGCGGCGCCTTCCAACCTCGACTGGATTCCGCGCCACGCATTGTCGGGCCCCGCACGGCCCAAACCACAGGACCAGCGCGTTGATTAGGATTAAGGTTCGCAGAGCTGTCATAAACAAAAGGATTGAGACCGATACGTTCGGATAGATGCAGGTTCAGATTTAAAGGTTCGCGTGCTTCTGTTTTTTTGTTGGTCCACCAGTGAGGACAGGATCAAGGCGGTGAGGCGGCATGACGCTGGCGCCGTGTCGCTGTTGGCCTAACAATTTTTTGGCGTTTGATCCGGTGTTGGTGACTTGCTTCGCTGCTTCGGCAACTTGCCTTCGAATGAACTTACCTTCGAATGATGCCCCCTTTTTGTTGGCTGCGCGAATTTGCAAAAGGGAAGGTCTTTGCTGCGCTGCATCCTCGCTCGGCATTTTAACCTTGTTGAGAACGTAGTGTTGCAGCAAAGACGCATCAGGATTTTATTTACGATAGCTCCGCAATACCGCTGCTCTCAAAGCAGTGCGACCAAAAGTGAACACTTTAGCGTGCCAAGGTCGCAATCATGTGTTCAGCTGTTCGTGCGACACTTCTGGCTGCATTTGCCCTTTGCCTGTTTCCTGTAGGGACCGCGCACGCCAAATACTCTTTTTCGTCGCCATACGGGTCCTGGTGGGGCGGTTACGCTCCCTTCAGGCACAATCACCAACACCGGCACACAAAATCTGAATCGGCGAAGGCAAATCAGCCTCAGGAAAGTCCAAAGGGGCCGCTTCAGATCATCATTTCGATCGCAGACCAACGGGTCTCGCTTTATGACAACGGGAGTCTGATCGCGCGGTCGTCAGTATCGACCGGGGTTCGGCGTCATCCGACCCCACTTGGCGTATTCAGCGTAATCGGGAAGGAGCGATATCACCGTTCGAATCTCTACAGCGGCGCCCCCATGCCCTACATGCAGCGCATCACCCAGTCAGGGATAGCACTGCATGCAGGCGTCTTGCCTGGCTATCCCGCTTCACACGGCTGCATCCGTTTGACAAACGACTTTGCCATTCGGCTCTGGCATCTCACGAAACGCGGCGCTCGCGTCATCATCGCACGCCAGGATGTCGTGCCGGTTGAGATAACCAATCCACACCTCTTTGTCGCGGAACCGAAGACTGTGTTCGACTCATCTGAAAATCTGTCGGTCGCCGTCGCGAGTAATAGCAATAAAACAGCCGCGACAACGCAGGCGCCTTTGATATCCAATATCGGCGTGCAAGAAACTGCCGAGTCCCAAGTCCCGGCTCTTTCTGGTGCAGCCCCGCAGAAAGCCGTTCCAATATCCGTTTTCGTGAGTCGAAAGTTAAGCAGGCTGTTCGTGCGTCAGGGCTTCACGCCTCTGTTTGATGTCGCGGTCAAAATCCAAAATGCGGAAGAGCCGCTGGGAACGCACGTTTTTACCGTCATGGAACCCCGGGATGAGGGTTCAGCCATTCGCTGGAATGTCGTCACGGTACCGGACCAAATGACGTCCGCAGATTCCGACAAAGAGCGCAAAGTATCCAAACAACAAAAGATCGCTGCATCAGCAACACCGTTATCCGATAACGCCAATATTGCGTTCGATCGCATCGAAATGCCGCAGGTTGCGATTCAGCAGATTTCTGCGTTACTGATGCCGGGCTCTTCACTGATCATATCCGACTACGGTATTAGCTCCGAAACGGGACCTTACACAGATTTCATCGTGCTCACGCATTAAGGCGAGGTTCAAATATCGGCTCCTAAGGAAGAAACTTGAGAGGGATGAGGTAAAGAGGTGCGGCGACTTGGTGTATTGGCGGCATTGTCCGCAATGATCGCTCTCGCAGGTTGGGCCGCGGGCGGGCTCCTTGGTCTCGGCTGGCTCGGGTTCGAGAGCAGCAGAGCGCCGATCGAGGTCAGTCGGGCAGCATCTGCGACCGCCGGCGCTGAGCACGTCGACGCATCCCGAGCTACAGCACTGGGCGAGCACAGTGTGTCCGTTGCCAAGATCGTGAGCGGCAGCGCCGCTTCATCCGACCCTCCTCTGGTGCCGCAGCCAGTTACGCATTCACCCGTGTTCGCGGCGGCAAGTCCGTCTGATCCGGTGCAGACCGCCGTCGGGCGAGCCGAAAGCTCTGACCCTCTCGATGCATGTCCCGAGCGGGATGTCTGCATCGACCAATACCTCTGGTCGCTGTACGAGCGGACGCCGAAGGTCGACACCGTCAAGGTCGAGGAGCACATCAAGGTCAAGATCAAGAACAAAAAGACTGGCAAAACGCGGACAGTCGTCAAAACCCTGACCAAATACGTTACCGAGGACTTCGGGTGGAAGGATCCGAAAGCCGCGCAGAAAGCGGGCATGTCGTTGAAGGACTACGTGATCGGAGGCATGGATCGGGGCTTTAGGCGCGAGCTGTATCATGCGCTTCGCGCGATGGACGACGCCGGGCTTTCGCCTGGCATAACCAGTGGTTTCCGCGATGATTATCGGCAAGAGCTGGCAAACGGCAACAAGGCTGCGCCGGACAGCTCGTACCATGGCGGAAGCCGCCGCGGCGGCTATAGCCATGGGCTTGCGGTTGATCTTGTTAGCGTGAAGGGCGAGACACGTGCGGAGAGATGCACGTGGAGCGAAGTCTTGTGGAAGTGGATCGACGCGCACGAAAAAGAGTTTGGAATCGCGCGACCTTATCTCGACAAGGATCCACCGCATGTTGCGCCGATTGACGGCAAAGAATATGCCGATAAACGCAACGCGGCGAAGGCGCGACTCGCCGGGTTGAAAAAGCCATCGCCGTCATCAAACCCAAAGTGACCTCAGTCGTTAGCGTTAGGCGTCTGCACGCGGCCGCCGCTGTGGGCTCGGCGGCGGCATGGGAAAACAGCCACGCCCCGCTCACGACAATGGGAACCAATTGAACTATGGCAAAGGGCAGTGAAGGACGGCGAATGAGGGACTTGGTGGAGCCAGGGGGAGTCGAACCCCCGACCTCTTGAATGCCATTCAAGCGCTCTCCCAACTGAGCTATGGCCCCTCCAGGGCAGGGATCAGGTCTCAGGAATCCGTAATCAGAAGGGCGCGAGAAATCTGACTACTGATCACTGAATACCGATTCCTGATCATCCTTCCTCCTCGTTCTCGCGGTCGCCGCCGATAATATCGGTGACGTCGGCGTCCTCTTCGTCCTGTTCCTCGATGAAGGTGTCGTCGTCCATGGTCTCGCCCATCTCGACTTCTTCTTCTTCCTCCTGCTCGACCCCCGGCTCGGTCGTGGCCGGCTTCTTGGCCGTCGCCCCTTGCGCCTCGGCATCGGCCTCTTCGAGGGATACGGTCTCGACCTCGGCCGGCTCGGGTGCGGCGACTTCCTCCGGAACGGGCGCGCGCGGCGCCGGGGCGGGGGCCACCGGCTCCGGTCGGGTCGGCCGGGTCGCCACCACAACCTCGTACACTGCCCCGCATTTCGGGCAGTGGATCGGATCTTTGTTCAAGTCGTAGAATTTGGCGCCGCAACTGGCGCAGAGCCTTTTGGTACCCAGTTCGGGTTTCGCCACGGTCCGGTCCTTCGCGCAATTTGGGTGCTTCGATTTGGGTGCTTCACTTGGCTAGTCGCGGGGCGGCTGTCAATAGTCGATGCGCCGCATTTGGCCGTGGAAAACAACCGGATGACGGCTCGCCGCAGCCCATGATAGAGGGCGCTGTTTGAGGCGCGCCATGGGGGTGCGTCACGGGTTTATTCCGGCCCCGGCCCATGCATCCGCAATCCAGTCCGCTCACCGCCCGGCGCGCCGGTCCTCTGACCGGGCAGGCCCAGGTGCCGGGTGACAAGTCGATTTCCATTCGCGCGCTCATTTTGGGGGCGCTGGCGGTCGGCGAGACACGGATCACCGGCATGCTTGAGGGCGAAGACGCCCTCAACACGGCAAAAGCGATGCAGGCGCTTGGCGCCACTCTTGCGCGCACGGGCGAGCGGCAGTGGCGGGTGCATGGGGTCGGCATCGGCGGCTTTGCCGAGCCCAAAGACCCGCTCGATTTCGGCAATTCCGGCACCGGCTGCCGGCTTGCGCTCGGCGCCGTTGCCGGCTGCCCAATCACCGCGACTTTCGACGGCGACGCCTCGCTGCGCAGCCGGCCGATGCGCCGGGTGCTCGATCCTTTGGAGCGGATCGGCGCCCGCGCACTCGCCTCGGTCGAGGGCCGTTTGCCCCTTACGCTCGCGGGCGCGCGCGATCCCATCCCGATCGTGTTCAGGCCGCCGGTTCCCTCGGCGCAGCTGAAATCGGCGACACTTCTGGCCGGGCTTTCGGCGCCAGGCGAGACCGTGGTGATCGAAGCCGAAGCGACCCGCGACCATACTGAGAAAATGCTCGCTCATTTCGGCGCACATCTGCGCGTCGAGCCCTTCGAGGAGCATGGTCGGTGCATCCGGCTTACCGGTCAACCGGAGCTCACAGCGCAGCCGGTCGTGGTGCCCGCCGATCCGTCATCTTCGGCGTTTCCACTGGTGGCCGCGCTGCTCGTTCCCGGCTCCGACATCGTTCTTAAAAGTGTGATGATGAATCCGCTGCGCGGCGGGCTTTTCACCACGCTTGACGAAATGGGCGCCGCGATCGAAGTGCTCGAGCGCCGCAGCGAAGGCGGCGAGGATGTTGCCGATCTTCGCGTTCGCGCCGGGCCGCTACGTGCCGTCGAGGTGCCGGCGTCGCGGGCGCCGACAATGATCGACGAATATCCGATCCTTGCGGTGGCGGCGTCGTTTGCCCAAGGCGTCACGACAATGCGCGGGCTCAAGGAATTGCGGGTCAAGGAATCCGATCGGCTGGCCGCGACGGCGGCGCTGTTGCGGGCAAACGGCATCACGGTCGAGATCGCGGGCGACGACCTGATCGTGCAGGGCGGCAACCGCCCCGCGGGCGGCGGCCTGGTCACCACTCACATGGATCATCGCATCGCCATGGCGGCGCTGGTTCTCGGGCTTGCCAGCGAACGCGAGGTCCGCATCGATGACGGCAGTTTCATCGCCACGAGCTTTCCCGGCTTCGTCGCGTTGATGGGTTCGCTGGGCGCCGATTTGTCGTGAACAGCCGGCAATCTGTCATTGGTATAGGCCCGCTGCACATTATAAATGCAGCAGCGAAAGGCAGCGGCGGATGATCATTGCCATCGACGGTCCGGCCGCCTCCGGCAAAGGCACGATCGCGCGGCAGATCGCATCGGTTTACGGGTTGCACCACCTCGACACCGGCCTTTTGTACCGTGCGGTCGCCAAGGCCATGCTCGACGCCGGCTATCCGCCCGATGACGCCGAGCACGCAACCGACATCGCGGCGCGGCTCGATCCGGGCAAATACGAAGAAAATGCGCTGAAACTGCAACCGATCACCGAGGCCGCCTCGGTAGTGGCCGCGATCCCGCAGGTCCGCCAGGCCTTGATCAATTACCAGCGCGAATTTGCGACGCGGCCGCCCGGCGCCGTGCTCGATGGCCGCGATATTGGCACCGTCATCGCGCCCGGCGCCGACGTGAAACTCTTCGTGGTGGCCTCGCCGGAAGTGCGCGCCGCCCGCCGCCTGATTGAATTGCGCGCGCGTGGCGAGAGCGCCGACGAACGCGAGGTGCTGGCTGACCTGTTGCGCCGCGATGAGCGTGATTCACGGCGCACCGCGGCCCCGCTGAAAGCGGCGCCGGACGCGCACTTGCTCGACACCACGCATTTGGGTATAGACGCCGCATTCCGGGCCGCCGTCGATATTATCGAGGCTGTTCGAGCGGGCCGAAGGCGCCGTTAAGGGTGTCTTCGTCATCGGAGGTAGAGCCTGCTCACTGCTTCGACTGTTTCGTTGCGAAACCGCTGACGGCGCCGAAAACTGCGTCCGGAATGCAACCCGTCCGACTGTATGGCATTGACCCCAACCATCGGGCTCGCCGGTGGTGACCATCCGTTCGGACTCGTCTCAACTTTGGGGGTCGGGAGTAGTTTATGGCTCAAGTTTCGGCTCAATCCGCCGCCGCGCCATCGCGCGAAGATTTTGCCAAGTTGGTCGATGAATCGTTCAGTGACGGGCACTTGCAGGAAGGTGCGGTCGTCAAAGGCACAGTTGTTGCCATCGAGCGCGACGTCGCCGTGATCGATGTCGGGCTGAAAACCGAAGGCCGCGTTGCGTTGCGCGAATTCGCCGGTCCGGGCCGCTCGGCCGAGATCAAGGTCGGCGACACTGTCGAAGTCTATCTGGAAAGGATCGAAAACGCGCTCGGCGAAGCCGTGCTGTCGCGCGACAAGGCGCGCCGCGAGGAAAGTTGGGGCAAGCTCGAGAAGGCCTTCCAGAGTAATGAGAAGGTTCAGGGCATCATCTTCAATCAGGTCAAGGGCGGGTTCACCGTCGATCTCGACGGCGCGGTGGCTTTCCTGCCGCGCTCGCAAGTTGACATCCGGCCAATCCGTGACGTGTCGCCGCTGATGAATAATCCGCAGCCGTTCCAGATTTTGAAAATGGACCGGCGCCGCGGCAATATCGTCGTATCGCGCCGCACCGTGCTGGAAGAAACCCGCGCCGAGCAGCGGCAAGAACTGGTGCAGAACCTCGAAGAGGGCCAGGTCATCGACGGCGTGGTCAAGAACATCACCGATTACGGCGCGTTCGTCGATCTCGGCGGGATCGACGGGCTCTTGCATGTCACCGATATCGCCTGGCGGCGCGTCAATCATCCGTCCGAGGTGCTCAATATCGGCCAGCAGGTGAAGGTCAAGATCATCAAGATCAACCACGAGACGCACCGCATCTCGCTCGGCATGAAACAGCTGCTCGATGATCCCTGGCAGGGCATCGAGGCAAAATATCCGGTCGGCGCGCGATTCAAGGGCCGCGTCACCAACATCACCGACTACGGCGCCTTCGTCGAACTCGAACCCGGAATCGAGGGTCTGATCCACGTATCGGAAATGTCGTGGACCAAAAAGAACGTGCACCCCGGCAAGATCGTCTCGACGTCGCAGGAGGTCGAGGTACAGGTGCTCGAAGTCGATCCGGTCAAGCGCCGCATCTCGCTCGGGCTCAAGCAGACGATGCGCAATCCGTGGGAGGTATTCGTCGAGAAATATCCGGCCGGTTCGGTGGTCGAGGGCGAGGTCAAGAACAAGACCGAATTCGGCTTGTTCCTCGGCCTCGACGGCGATGTCGACGGCATGGTGCACCTGTCCGATCTCGACTGGAAGCGCCCGGGCGAGCAGGTCATCGAGGAATACAAGAAGGGCGACAAGGTCAAAGCGCAGGTGCTCGACGTCGACGTCGAGAAGGAGCGCATCTCGCTTGGCATCAAGCAGCTTGAGGAAGGCGCGGCAGCCGCCGGAGACGCGGCAGCGGGCGATCTCAAGAAGGGCGCAGTCGTCACTTGCGAAGTGCTGGAGGTCAAGGAAGGCGGCATCGAGGTGAAGATCGTCGGCACCGACTACGCCGCGTTCATCAAGCGCTCGGAGCTCGCCCGCGACCGGTCCGAGCAGCGTCCCGATCGTTTTGCGGTCGGCGAAAAGGTCGACGCACGCGTCACCCAGTTCGACCGCCGCTCACGCCGCGTCTCGGTGTCGATCAAGGCGCTCGAAGTCGCCGAAGAGAAGGAGGCGATCGCCCAATATGGGTCCTCCGATTCCGGAGCGACGTTGGGCGATATTCTGGGAACGGCGCTCAAGCGCAAAGAAGAAAACGAACCCGGCGAGAAGGACGAGGCGGAATAGGGGGTGGCGAGCGCGCCGGCTGCGGGACCGGCGCGGGTGAAAGCGAATAAGGAATAAAAGCCATGTCGCTTGATGCCGATCTGATCGTCGACCGCCGCCGAATGCGCCGGAAGCTCAGCTTCTGGCGGGTCGCCACCTTCGTGCTGATCGTGCTCGCCATTGCCGGCGCCGCCGTTCTGTCCGGCAACCGCAGCGGTAGTCTTGGCGTTCGGCCTTATATCGCCCGCTTGACCATCTCCGGGCTGATCCGGGGCGACCAGAATCGCGCCGAGCAACTCGACCGGCTGGCGCGATCGGCCCTGGTCCGCGCGGTCATCCTTCACGTTGACAGTCCCGGTGGCACCACCGCCGGATCGGAGCAACTGTTCAACGCGCTGGGGCGGGTGCGCGAGAAGATGCCGCTCGTCGTCGTGGTCGACAGCCTGGCCGCCTCTGGCGGCTATATCACCGCGCTTTCGGGCGATCACATCGTCGCGCAGCAAACCTCGCTGGTCGGCTCGATCGGGGTCTTGTTCCAGTACCCCAATGTCGCCGACCTTCTTGGCAAGCTCGGCGTGAAGATGGAGGCGGTCAAATCGACACCGCTCAAGGCCGCGCCGGACGGATACGAGCCGACCAGTCCAGAGGCGCGCGCCGCGCTGGATTCGATCATTCAGGATTCCTATGCCTGGTTCAAAGGCCTGGTGCGCGACCGCCGCCACCTTGACGATTCGCAGCTGCAGACCGCAGCCGATGGGCGAGTGTTCACCGGCCATCAGGCCGTCGATCTTAAATTGATCGACGAACTTGGCGACGAGCGCACCGCCTTGGCGTGGCTCGGCAAGGAAAAGAAGGTCGACACCAATCTGCCGGTCCGCGACTATGATCTGCACAGCCGTTTCAGCGATTTGACCTTTCTGCACGCCGCCGTGTTCACGCTTCTCAATGCGGTGGGGCTGAACACGCTGGCCGAGCACTTTGAATTAAATGCCGCCGGCGCGATGCAGGGTTTCAACCTTGACGGTCTACTGGCCCTTTGGCACCCTGCCAATCAGAACTGAGCGTTTTTTGAAGCCGGTATGCCGGTTCGGCATTTGCGGCAGCGTTCGCGGGGCGAGCCATGATCAAGTCTGAACTGGTCCAACGGATCTCCGCACAGAATCCTCATCTGTACCAGCGCGACGTCGAAAACATCGTCAATGCCATCCTCGGCGAGATTATTTCGGCGATGTCGCGCGGCGATCGCGTCGAATTGCGCGGCTTTGGTGCGTTTTCGGTCAAGCAGCGACCGGCGCGCACCGGGCGTAATCCGCGCACCGGCGCGCATGTCGCCGTCGACAAGAAATGCGTGCCGTTCTTTAAGACCGGCAAGGAAATGCGCGAGCGCCTCAACCGGCCGGGCGAAGGTTGAGCGGAGCCGCCCGATCCGCTGGCAGCACCGTCCGCAAAATCATCGCGGCAGTCATCCTCGTGCCGCTCGGCGTCATCATCATCGCCTTCGCCGTCGCCAACCGCCAGATCGTCACCGTATCGCTTGACCCGTTCAGCGCCGAACATCCGGCGGCTTCCTTAACGCTGCCACTGTTCGCGCTGGTCATTGTGCTTCTCGTCGTCGGGGTCCTGATCGGTGGAATAGCGGCCTGGCTGCGGCAGGCAAAGTGGCGGCGCACGGCGCGGCGGCTGGAGCGCGAGATCGCGGATCTGCACATCGAAGTCGAGACGCTGACGCGGACCGCCGGCATGTCGACCGCCGGCATGTCCCCTGGCGGC
>JBQCCX010000276.1:0-25421 GCA_051961815.1 Xanthobacteraceae bacterium | reverse complement strand
CGCAGAGCGCTTCGAGTGCGGCGCGAACCTCATCATGGCCGCGGCAATTTGCAAGCGCCGCCGGGAGCTCGGGCAAACGATCTGCCGGCACGTGAATGTCGGCGAGTTTGCAGTCAATCGCGTCGGCGGCGCCGAGTCGCTGACCGGTCAAGGCGAGATAGGTCCCGAGGTCGCCGGGGGCGCGCGCCAGCAAAAAAGAAGCGCCCACATCCGGAAAGAAGCCGATGCCCACCTCGGGCATGGCGACCGCCGAGCGCTCCGTCACCACGCGATGGGCGGCATGGGCGGAAAGCCCGACGCCGCCGCCCATCACCAAACCGTCCATCACCGCGACGATCGGTTTGGCACAGCGCGCGATCAGGACATTGAGCGTGTACTCGATCGCCCAGAACCGCGCCGGCAGCGCGTCGACGGGGCGCGCGGGCTTGCTGTTTGCGGCGTCATAAAGCGCGCGGATGTCGCCGCCGGCGCAAAAGCCGCGGTCGCCGGCGCCATCGAGCAGCACCGCGCCGACTTTGTCGTCTGCTTGCCATTCCCGTAGCAAGGCGGTCATGGCAATCGCCATATCGAGCGTAATGGCGTTGAGCGCTTGCGGCCGGTTCAGCGTGATACGGCGCAACGCGCCGGCGCTGCTTACGATCAGGTCATCGCCGCGCAGCAGCGTGTCACTCATCGGCCGACGATGCTTCGGGCCACGATGAGGCGCATGATTTCGTTGGTGCCTTCAAGGATCTGGTGCACCCGCAAATCCCGCACGATTTTCTCGATGCCGTATTCGGACAAATAGCCATAGCCGCCGTGCAGTTGCAGCGCCTGATTGGCAACCTCGAAGCAGGCATCGGTCACGAAGCGCTTGGCCATGGCCGCAAGCCGCGTCGCCTCGCCCTCTTTGCGGTCAAGCGCGGCAGCGGCATGCCACAGCAAAGCCCGCGAGGCTTCGAGCTGCGTCGCCATGTCGGCGAGCCGAAATTGCAGCGCCTGAAATTCGTCGAGCCGCCGGCCAAACGCCTTGCGGTTGCTCATATAGGCGAGGGTCTTGTCCAAAGCGGACTGCGCGCCGCCGAGCGAACAGGCGGCGATATTGAGCCGGCCGCCATCCAGCCCCGTCATCGCGATCTTGAACCCGGTTCCTTCGGCGCCAAGCCGGTCGGCCGCCGGCACGCGCACGTTCTCGAATATCACCGCGCGGGTCGGCTGCGCGTTCCAGCCCATCTTGCGTTCGTTGGCCCCGAACGACAGTCCTGGCGTGTCGCCAGCGACGAGAAATGCAGAAATTCCGGACGGCCCCTCGCCACCGGTGCGCGTCATGACGAGATAAAGGTCGCTGGCGCCGGCGCCGGAAATAAATTGCTTCTGGCCGCTGAGGACATAAGCGTCACCGTCACGCATGGCCCGCGTCGCCAAGCCGGCGGCGTCGGAGCCTGCTCCGGGCTCGCTCAGGCAATAGCTTGCCAACAGATCCATGGCGCACAATTGCGGCAGCCAGCGCCCCCGTTGCTCGTCCGAGCCGTACACGTCGATCAGCCCTGCCACCATGTTATGAATGGACATGAAGGCCGATGTCGTCGGGCACCCGGTCGCCAGCGCCTCGAAGATCAACGTTCCGGTCAGGCGTGACAGGCCGGAGCCGCCGAAATCTTCCGACACAAAAATTCCGCCCATGCCAAGCGCGGCGGCTTTACGCATTTCGGCGACCGGAAAATGTTTGGTTTCGTCCCAGGCGATGGCGTTGGGTGCGAATACCTCGGCCGCGAAGGCGCGCGCCATGTCGCGCACCGCCGTCTGGTCGGCATCGAGCGCGAACTGCCTCGACGTGGTCGCAATCGAATCCAGCATGATTTCGGACCTTCCGGCCAACGCTGCGCCATTGTTGCACCGCCGTTTTGCGGCGGCAAATGGCGCGTTCGAGGCGTTGGAGCGCCGCGCCGGGGGCGCAGACGGTCAGTACTGATCGCGGTGGCGCCGGGCCCGCTTGACGTGCGGCCCGCCATAAGGCGGCGCCGGCGAAAAGTACGGATTTATTTGGCAAAAGCCGCGATTGCCGGCGATTACGTTGGGCTGGCAGGCCGCGACCGAGGCGTATTGGCAATCCCATTCGATATTGCCCGCACCGGTGTTCACGACCGCGCACCAGGGTGCATTGCCGAAATAGGCAGCCTGACCTGAGGAAATGTCGAAGCTCACTACGGCCGCGGCGGCGCCGATCAAAAGCAGGATGCGGTTCATCGCAATTCCACCTCGCCGGTCCCTTGGTTATAAACGCCCTGGCACGATGCTGGTTGCGGCCGCTGGCGGCCGGTAGCCGGATTGCGAGGCCTGATCGAGGGGCTAGTCAACATGGATTTCACGCTTTCACCGGAAATCGAGGATTTGAGGCAGCGCACCCGGGCGTTTATCGAACAAAATGTGCTGCCGCTCGAGGCTGACCCGCAAAACTTTTCCGAGCATGAAAACATTCCGCTCGCACGCCTCGTGCCGGTTCAAGAAAAAGCCAGGAAAGCCGGATTGTGGGCGCCGCAATCGCCGAAACAATTCGGCGGCATGGCGCTGCCGATCGTGGCCTGGGCCGCCATTTATGAAGAAGCGGCCCGCTCGCTGTTCGGGCCATTGGCGATCAACTGCTCGGCGCCCGACGACGGCAACATGAACCTGTTGTCGCGCGCGGGCACGCCGGCGCAGCAGGAATGGTGGTTGCGGCCGGTGGTCGAGGGCAAAGTGAAATCTGCTTTCGCGATGACCGAGCCGGCGCCCGGCGGCGGCTCCGATCCCGGCATGATCCGCACGCGCGCCGAAAAGAAAAACGGCAAATGGATTATTCAGGGACGCAAGTGGTTCATCACCGGCGCCGCCGAAGCCGCGCATTTCATCGTCATCGCCAGAACCTCGGATGACAAGCGTCGCGGCTTGACCGCGTTTCTCTACCACCGCGATCAACCGGGCTGGCGCGTGCTGCGCCGTATCCCGATCATGGGCCCCGAGGAGCACGGCGGCCACTGCGAGCTCGAATTCGATGGCCTTGAAGTCGGCGATGACAACGTTCTGCTCGGCGTTGGCGATGGACTGAAAGTCACCCAGATGAGGCTCGGTCCAGCGCGGCTGACCCATTGCATGCGCTGGCTGGGTTGGTCGAAGCGCTGCCTGGAGGTTGCGCAGGACTATGTCGGTAAACGTGAAGGCTTCGGCATCAAGCTTGCCGATCGCGAAAGCGTGCAGATCAAGCTCGGCCAGGTGGCGCAGCGCATTCAGATCGGACGGCTGCTCACAATGCATGCGGCGTGGAAGCTCGATCGCGGCGATCGCGCACGCAAGGAAGTCTCGATGGCCAAGGTGCATGTCGCCGACACGCTGCATGAAGCCGCCGACACCGCGATCCAGCTCAACGGCGCCCGCGGCTATTCCAAGGATACGATCCTGGAGTGGATCTACCGGGCCGCGCGCGCCGCGCGCCTGGTCGATGGCGCTTCCGAAGTGCACAACATGGTATTGGCGCGTTTTCTACGCGAGGAAGGTCGCGATTTCTGGAGTTGGAGCGCCGGCAACAGAATTTAGCCGCGTCCGTTTGACGCTCTGCGCCGACTGTAGCGTCGGGTAGCCAACTTTATTCGCACGCGAAATCAGGCCAGGACGGGACGCGATCAGAACTGGTAAACGCGATATAACCGCGCACTTCACTCTGTTCACATCATCTTAACGCTTCATCAACCCGGCCCGATAAATCGTGCGTCATGCGAGACGATCGGCCCAGGGTGTCGCGGACCACGAAAACCGCCGCGATAGCGATTGCGGCTGCGGCGCTGTTATGCGGCGCCGCAGGCACGCTGATTGGCGCTCCCGACCTCGGTCTGGCGTCGCTCAAGCGCCAGTATTCGCGCCCCGCCGCGATACCCTACCCGAAGGAAAATCCCTTCGGCCGCGCCAAAGAACAGCTCGGCCGCGCCCTGTTTTTCGATCCGATCCTCTCCGGAGCGCGGGTGCGATCCTGCGCCACCTGCCATAATCCCGAACTGTCATGGGGCGACGGCGAGGCGCGAGCCGTCGGCGAAAATCAGCTGCGGCTGCCACTGCGTAGCCCGACACTGCTCAATATCGCCTGGATCCCGAAGCTCGGATGGGACGGGCACTTCCATGACCTGGAAAGCGTCGCCATGGGCCCGATCACCGGGCAGACCAACATGAATTTGCCGGAACGGGAGCTGATCGACAGGCTCTCGAGGCTACCCGGTTATCTCGCCGCTTTCGATGCCGCCTTCGGCGCTGGCGACGTCACGCGGGACAAAATCGAGCAGGCTCTGGCCACATTCGAGCGCACAATCGTGTCCGCCGACGCGCCATTCGACCGCTGGATTCGCGGGGACGAGGCGGCGATCAGTGCCGCCGCCAAGCGCGGATTCGTGCTGTTCAACGGCAAGGCCAACTGCGCGGTCTGCCACACCGGTTGGGCCTTCACCGACGCGGCTTTCCATGACATTGGCGTGGCAAAGGATGACGATCTCGGCCGCGGCCGTTTGTTCCCGACGTCGCTGAAGTTGCAGCACGCGTTCAAGACGCCGACACTGCGCGATGTGGCGCGACGCGGCCCTTATATGCATGACGGCTCGGTCGCGACTCTTGCCGATGTGATTGAGCTCTACGACCGCGGCGGCATCGATCGGCCTAGCCGCGACAACGATATCCACTCGCTCAATCTGCAAAGCCGCGAGAAAGCCGATCTTATCGCTTTTCTCAATACGCTCAGCGCCGCCCCCAAGCCGTATCCGCTGCCGATCCTGCCGCGATAAAATTCCTGCCGTGCTAAACGCGGCGCCACGGGGCTTTGTCATAAAATCATCGGCAAGGCGCAGCTCGCGAGCGCCAATCCACAAATTAAGAGAAGACCTGCCCCGATTTCGATCGCCCGGACATGACCGGGAAATCGCCGGGAGGTGCAGGCGAGCACCGCGCCGCTGAGGATACCCAGGATTCCGACCGCCCCAACCATTCCGCTCTCGCGTTCGGCAGACCTTTGCCAGTGCGATTAAGCCGGGGTCTCCCTTACCGGTCGGCTAGCCAGATCGCTCGATTTTTCCGGATCAAACAGAAATGCGGCGCCGGACGCGGCAAAGGTTAACCAATTCTTAAGTTAATCATCACCAAGTCGCTAACGTTTGTGGTAAACCATCGGATATCAGCGGGTTGCGCGGGGGCGAGCCGCTGGCTGTGGGTTCTGAGGAGGCCTCCATGTCTCGGCCGGCCAGGCGGCTGTCGGTCGCAGCCGCGTTGCCGTTTGCCTGCGTGCTCGACATGGTTTTTGCCGGGCCCGCAAGCGCGCACATCAAATGGTTTTGCGTCTATGACGTTGCGTCGCAGCCGGTCGGGCTCGAAAACGTCCTTTGTCCCGATTTCGAATTGTTGACCGGGCTGTCGCTGCTCGGCCTGCTGACCGGCTGCGCCGCCGAGGGCACCGTGGTCGGCAACGCCGTCCTGCGGGCGTTCAATCAGGCCACCAGTGTCATCCGCGACAATCTCGAGATCATTTTCCGCACCGCGTGCGCCTTCTTTTTCATCTCGATCTGGGCCGTGGGCGGAATCTTGCTGACGCCCGAATTGAAGACCGACTCGATCTGGATCGGCGTCCTTCAGCTTGCCATTGCCGCGGGGATGCTTTCGCGGCGCACGATGCCGCTTTCCGCCTTTGGCATCGTTACCCTGTTCGATATCGGCATCTGGCATTACGGCGCATTCCATCTCGCCGACTATCCGGTTTTTCTCGGCTTCGCGGCCTACATCGCGCTGGTCGGCGCGCAAACCGACTTTTTCGGCGCGCGGCCTATCGACGTCTTGCGGATTGCGGCGGCGATTACACTGATGTGGGCGTCAATCGAAAAATGGGCCTATCCGCAGTGGTCCTATCCGCTCTTGATTCAGCATCCGGAAATGACGCTTGGCTTCGCGCCCGACTTTTACATGCGCGCGGCCGGCGCCATCGAGTTTGCGCTGGCATTCTCGTTATTGTGGACGCCGCTGGTGCGGCGCGTGGCCGCAATCATGTTGACGGCGATGTTTGCGAGCGCGGTGTTCGCGTTCGGCAAGATCGATCTGATCGGACATTCGCTGATCGTGGTGGCGCTCCTGGGAATCATAGTCGACGACGGCGGTCGGCCGGCGCGGGTCCGCGATTTCTGGCTTATGCCGGCCGCCTATATCGCTTCGCTCGCGCTGTTCCTGGCGACCTACTACATGGTCCATGCCGAACTGTTCGGCACCACGGTGCTCTAGAGCACCGCCGCGGCCGTCCCGCTGCCGACGCCGTCCGCGTCTAGTTGACGTGAACCACGAGCCGCATCTTCGGGTGAATGGCGCAGAGCACCTCAAACTCGCCAGTCGCGAGGAAGGTGATCTCGGTCCTGGTGCCCGGCTGCTGATCGCCTGAATCGAACGCGAATTTCGGTGAATCGATATAGGCGTGGTGCAGAAGATCGCCGTCATCATTGACGATTTGCAGCGTTTCGCCGCGCTTGATGCTGATTTCGCCGGGGTGGAATTGCCGCCCTTTTTGCGAAATCGCGTATGGCGTCAAGGCCAATCCGACCAGCGTTCCGGCCGCGATCACGATGAGCGCGGCCGCAAGCACGGCGACGGGACGCCGAAGGCGCCGCATCGCGTCGTGAAGGGTCATCGATGCCTTTTTTCGCATACCTGATGGTCGTTCGCTGGCCACAAGGCGGCAATCCGCTTTGCAAACAATGAGCGGACAGATTTGGTTCATGAAAGTGGAGGGTCTCAGTTAAGGGCCCGTTAACGCCTTCATAAGGGCACGTTAACGACCCCAAAAGATTGCCGCGTTTGCTGCAGGCGCTTTAACGCCGTCCGATATACGCCGAGAGCCCGTAGTCCAGGGCTCCGCATGCAGTACAAGCGAATAAGGGCGCGATTGCTCTCCGCCTGGCGCGACGCGGTCGCGCGAGCGGCGTCGCTCTGCATGACGATCCGCGGCCGGATTCTGATTGCCTTTTTGATCATGACCGTGATCACCGGAGGGCTCGGCATCTATGCGACCTTCGGCATCAGGCACGCCGGGATTCTGGTCGATAAGACCTTCGACGAATCGCTGATGTCGATCAATTACGCTCGCGCGGCAGCGGCCGACTTCGACGCCATGCGGGCGGCGTTCATGCGCCAATGGATCGCGACCGATCCGGCGATGCGCGCCGAACTCGGCAGGCAGATCGGTAGACTCAGCGCCTCGCTCGACGAAGACCTCAAGATCGCGACGGAGCGCTCGCAGTCGACCCGTGCGGCCGGCGCCGCGAAAAATGTGCGCGACGCGGTCGAGGCCTGGAAGAGCGTCGCGGAACGACTCATTGGCCGGGCGACCGCCGATGTGAACTGGGGCATGCTCGACCGGTACGCCGCCAACGTCGACGAACAGGTCGACCTTCTGGTGAACTACACCGCCGGCGACGGTTTTCTTTACCGGCAAAATGCGCGCGGCACCGTGGCGCGCGACGTGCAATTCAACATCGCCGGGACGGTACTGGCGCTGCTGCTGTCCGGCGCGGTCGCCTGGACGCTCGCTCGCCGCATCGTCGGGCCCGTTGCGGTGGCTTCCGGCGTCGCCGAGCGCATCGCCGCCGGCAAACTCGACGTGGCGGTGCCGCGCGGCAGCGCCGATGAACTTGGTGCGCTGCTCGCCGCGATGGGGGTGATGCGCGACAACATCAAGGCAATGATGGACCGTGAAGTCGAGCAACGCCGCAGCGCGCAGGCGCGGCTCGCCGATGCGCTTGAATGCTCGCAGGAAGGCGTTGTCGTTGTCGATGCCAGCGACGTCATCGTGCTGGCAAACGCTCAGGCCGCCGATTTTCTCGGCATATCGGCAGGACTGCTCAAGCCCGGGACGCCGCTCGCCCAATTGACCCCGGCGCTCCGCGGGGCGGCCGACGCCTCGCACATGCTGATGCGGCGCGACAAGAACCTACATGCGACCAGCGAAACGCTCATGGCGGACGGCCGCTGGCGGCGGGTAAGCCGCAGCCCGACCAGCGACGGCGGTTTTATCGTGCTGTGCGGCGATGTCAGCCGGCTCAAGCAGCAGGAATGGTCGCTGCGCCAGTCCAACTTGTTGCTGGACGCCGCCTTGGAAAATATGTCGCAAGGCCTCTGCCTGTATGATGCGCAGAACCGGCTGGAGGTTTTCAACCGGCGTTTCCTCGAGATTTTCAAACTTCCGCCCGAACAGATCAGGGCCGGCATCGGCTACAAGCAAGTGCTGGCAGCCAGCATCGCCGTCCACAATCACGGCGGCAAAAATGTCGAGCAATTGTTGGCGGAGCAGGCCGAGTACCTAAGGGAACGGACGGCCAAGCCGCACCTTTACGAGCTCAATAACGGCCGCGTCGTCGCTTGCCTGTACTGCCCGACCGCGGACGGACGCTGGGTCGCGACCTACGAAGATGTCACCGAACGGCGACAGGCCGAGGCCAAGATCATTCATATGGCTCGGCATGACGCGCTGACCAATCTGCCCAATCGCGTCCTGTTCCAGGACAAGATGGAGAAGGCGCTGGGACGCGGCGATCGCATCGCGGTGATGTTTCTCGATCTCGACCGGTTCAAGAGCGTCAACGATTCACTGGGTCATTCAGTGGGCGATGCGCTGCTTTGCGCGGTCACGGAGCGGTTGCAAGGTGTGGTTGCTCCGCAGGACACGGTGGCGCGCCTAGGCGGAGACGAATTTGCCATCGTGCAACGCGATGTCACGCCCGCCGCCGCCAGCGAGCTTGCCGGCAAGATCATCGGCGTTCTGGGCGAGCCGTTCGAGGTGCAAGGACATCAGCTGATCGTCGGCACCAGCATTGGCATCGCGATGGCGCCCGCCGATGGCAGCGAACCCGATCAACTCCTGCGCAATGCCGACATGGCGCTTTACCGCGCGAAGTCCGACGGCCGCGGCACCTACCATTTCTTTCAGCCCGAGATGGATGCGCAGATGCAGGAGCGGCGTAAGCTCGAGCTCGATCTGCGCAAGGCGCTCCAGGGCAATGAATTCGAACTCAATTATCAGCCGCTGATCGACCTCGACCGCGGTGAAGTCTCCGGCTTCGAGGGGCTGCTGCGCTGGAGGCATCCGGAGCGCGGCCTTGTGCCGCCTGACGAGTTCATTCCGGTGGCCGAGGAAATCGGGTTGATCGTTCCGCTCGGCGATTGGGTTCTCAAGCAAGCTTGCCGCGACGCCGCCAAGTGGCCGGCCAAAACCACGATTGCCGTAAACCTTTCGCCGGTGCAGTTCCGCAATCCGATGCTGGCGCTCTCGGTCGTCTCCGCGCTGGGTCAGTCCGGTCTTGCGGCTTCGTGCCTCGAACTGGAAATCACCGAAAGCGTCCTGCTGCAGGCGGACCGCACCGTGCTCGATGCGTTGCATCAATTCCGCGATCTCGGCGTGCGGATCTGCATGGACGATTTCGGCACGGGTTACTCGTCTCTGAGCTATTTGCGCAGCTTCCCCTTCGACAAGATCAAAATTGATCGTTCCTTCATCCGCGAGCTCGGCAAGAACAACGATTGCATGGCCATCATCCGCGCTATTATGGAGCTCGGTTCCAGCCTCGGCATGATCACCACCGCGGAGGGGGTCGAGACCGAGGAGCAGCTTGCAATCCTGCGCGCCGAAGGATGCATGCAGGTGCAGGGATTCCTCTTCAGTAAAGCGGTGCCGGCTGCCGAAATTCCGCTGCTGCTGCAGCGCTTGCAACCGCGGATTCGGGCCGCCTAGCCGCTTCGTCGCACGCTTTGCGGCGCGCGCCGCCATCCCCCTCCACAAGGTTGTTCGCTGGCTGCCGCGGCCTATATTCGGTGCATAGAAAACTCCTGTCTGGAAATATCGGGCGCAGGAGGGCAGACTGGCCCTTGGAGGGTGCCTAATGGCGCTGCGCGACGTCACACTGGACGATAAGTACGATCTCGGCCAGCGCCACGTCTTCGTGACCGGGTTCCAAGCTCTGGTACGGCTCTGCCTGATGCAGAAGGAGCTTGACCGGCGCAGCGGCCTCAATACCGCGGGCTTCGTGACCGGCTACCGCGGCTCGCCGCTGGGCAATCTCGACAGCCAATTTTTGCGCGCCAAGCGGTTCCTTGAGAAAAGCGATGTCCGCTTCCAGGGCGGAATCAACGAAGATCTGGCGGCGACCGCGGTTTGGGGCTCGCAGCAAGCCGAGCTCCGCGGCGAGGGCAAATACGACGGCGTGTTCGCCATGTGGTACGGCAAGGGTCCCGGCGTCGACCGCACCGGGGACGTGTTCCGCCATGCCAATCTGGCCGGCTCGGCAAGGCACGGCGGCGTCTTGGCCCTGATGGGCGACGATCACACTGCGGAGTCGTCCACCACCGCGCACCAGTCGGAATATCACTTCATCGACGTGATGATCCCGGTCCTCAATCCGGCCGGTGTTCAGGAAGTTCTCGATTACGGCCTCTACGGCTGGGCGATGTCGCGCTACACCGGCGCCTGGACCGCGCTCAAGACGATGCACGAGACGATCGAATCGACTGCGGCGATCGACACCAGCCTCGAGCGCATCAACATCGTCACTCCCGACGAGTACCGCCTGCCCGAGGGCGGCCTCAATATCCGGCTGCACGATCAAATCCTGGCGCAGGAAGCCCGCCTTCACGATCACAAGCGCGACGCGATGCTCGCCTTCGTGCGCGCCAACAAGCTCAATCGCACCATCACATCCGGCGGCCGCAATCCCAAAATCGGCATCATTACCACCGGCAAGAGCTACCTCGATGTCCGCCAGGCCTTCGACGAGCTTGGCATCGACGAGCTCAAATGCAACGAGCTCGGCATCCGGCTCTACAAGGTCGCCTGTGTTTGGCCGCTCAGCCGGCGCGAGCTGGCGGAATTTGCCGAAGGGCTCGATCTGATCATCGTGGTCGAGGAGAAGCGCTCGCTCATCGAAGTGCAGGTCCGCGAAGAGCTCTACGGCACCGCCAATCAGCCGGTTTGCATCGGCAAGAAAGACGAAGCCGGCAATTGGCTGTTCCCGGTCAAAGGCGCGCTCGATCCCAACGAAGTCGCCATCTGCCTCGGCGAACGGCTCCTCAAATATTATCGCAACGACGATATCGGCGCGCGCGTGGCGCGGCTGAAGGAATTCCAGCGCATCGCCGCCGAGACCACCGATGTCGCGCAGCGCATTCCCTATTTCTGCTCAGGCTGTCCCCACAACAGCTCGACCGTGGTGCCGCAAGGCATGCGCGCTTATGCCGGCATCGGCTGTCATTACATGGCGCAGTGGATGGACCGCTCGACCCTCGGCTATACGCAGATGGGCGGCGAAGGCGCCAACTGGATCGGCGAAGCTCCGTTCTCGAACCGGGCGCACGTGTTCCAGAATCTCGGCGACGGCACTTACAACCATTCCGGTTATCTTGCCATCCGCGCCGCGATCGCCTCGAACACCAACATCACTTACAAGATTCTGTTCAACGACGCGGTAGCGATGACCGGCGGCCAGCCGAACGACGGCGGGCTCACCGTGCCGCAAGTGGCGCGCCAGGTGGCGGCGGAAGGCGCGGCCCGCGTCGTGATTGTGACCGATGAGCCCGCCAAATATCCGCGCGACGCCCAATGGCCGGCGGGCGTCACCATCCATCATCGCGACGATCTCAATGCGGTGCAGAAGGAGCTCGCGGCGCTTCCGGGCGTCACGGTCCTGATCTACGACCAGACTTGCGCCGCCGAGAAGCGCCGCCGCCGCAAGCGGCACACTTATCCCGATCCCGACAAGCGCGTCATCATCAACGAACTGGTCTGCGAGGGCTGCGGCGATTGCGGCGTTCAATCGAACTGCGTCTCGGTGCAGCCGCTCGAGACCGAATGGGGACGTAAGCGCATCATCGATCAGTCGAGCTGCAACAAGGATTTCTCCTGCGTCAAAGGGTTCTGTCCCTCCTTCGTCACCGTACACGGCGCCAAGCTCAAGAAAGGCATTGGCGTTGCCGCCGATCACGATATTGGCCAACTGCCGGATCCGGAGCTGCCGGGGATCGACCAGACCTACAACATCATCGTCACCGGCGTCGGCGGCACCGGCATCGTGACGATCGGCGGCATTTTGGGAATGGCCGCGCATCTGGAGGGCAGGGGGGTCGGCGTTCTCGACATGGCCGGTCTGGCGCAAAAAGGCGGCGCCGTTTTCAGCCATATCCGCTTTGCCAACACGCCTGAGGACATTCACGCCATCCGTGTTGCCGCCGGCCGGGCCGACCTCGTGCTCGGCGGCGATATCGTCGTTGCCGGAACCCGCAAGGTGCTGGCTGCGGTCAAGCACGGCGCCACCCGGATGGTCGTCAATACCAACGAGTTCCTGCCGGGCGAATTCACGCGCAATGCCGACTTCTCGCTGCCCAGCGAGCGGCTCAAGCGCACCATCCTCGCCGATGCCGGTCGCGAACACGCGCACTTCATCGACGCCACGCGATTGGCGAACGCACTATTCGGCCAATCGATCGGCGCCAATATGTTTCTGGTCGGCTATGCCTATCAGCTCGGCGCCATTCCGCTGTCGGCGGCGGCCATCGAGCGCGCGATCGAGCTGAATGGTCAAGCTGTGGCCATGAACCAGGCCGCCTTTCACTGGGGCCGTCGCGCCGTGGTCGATCGCGCCGCGGTCGAAGCGCTAGCCGAGCCGGCCAGCGCCAAACGCGATGCCGAGCACTTGTCGCAATCCTTTGACGAGATGGTGGAGCGGCGCGTGCAGTTTCTCACTGCCTATCAGAACGACGCCTACGCGGCGGACTATCGGGCGCTGGTGGAAAAGGCAAAAGCGGCGGAAGCCGCCCGCGCGCCGGGCAAATGCGGGCTCGCCGATGCGGTCGGCCGCTATCTGTTCAAGCTGATGGCGTACAAGGATGAATACGAGGTCGCCCGGCTTTACACCGACGGCTCCTTCGAACGACAGGTCAGAACCGAGTTCGACGGCGATTTGCGATTGCAGTTCCATCTGGCGCCGCCGTTATTGGCGCGCCGCGACAAGACCACCGGTTTGCCACGCAAGATGAGTTTCGGGCCCTGGGTGCTTCCGGCGTTCCGCTTATTGGCGAAGATGAAAGTCCTCCGCGGCAGCGCGCTCGATCCGTTCGGCTACTCGCTCGAGCGCCGCACCGAGCGCAAATTGATCGAGGACTACAAGGCGATGCTCGATGAGGTGCTCGCGAATTTGACGCCTGAAAATCACCACCTCGCGGTCGGTCTTGCCGCCATTCCGGAAAAAATCCGCGGCTTCGGCCACGTCAAGCAGCGGCATCTTGCGACGGCAAAGGCCGATGAGGCGGCTTTGCTCGAGCAATTCCGTGCCGGCACGCCGGTTTTGTTGAAAGCCGCGGAATAATCGCAAACTCGTCAAACAATCCTGCTAGCGTTGCGATCCGGTGAGGAGCGGCTGGATCAAGCCATTGCAGCGGCAATCGTTTTGCCGTATCCGCCGCGGCGTTGCATCGGTTATGCTGTTGCTATGACCAACGGACCGCCCATCAGCACGAACGGCGCCCTGGTGCAGCAGGAGGCGAATCTCCGCCCGGCGGATGACCACGAGGCGGTGGCTGGGGACGCAGTCATCGCACCGGCCGATGCGCCGACTATCGCACAAGCGGCGGAACCGGCATCGGCAGCCGTCGCGGCCGCTGACGAGCGAGCCGACGCGCCGGCAACGAGCGGCGTCGGTGTCCTCATTGTCAACCTTGGCACGCCCGATGCGCCCACTCCCGTAGCGGTGCGGCGTTATTTGAAGGAGTTTTTGACCGATCCGCGCGTAATCGAAAAACATTCGCTGTTATGGAAGGCGTTCCTTAATGGCGCGATCCTGCCGCTGCGGTCGCGGCGCCGGGCGCGCGACTACGAGAAAATCTGGAATCGCGACAAGGACGAATCGCCGCTCAAGACGATTACCCGCGCGCAAGCGGAAAAGCTCGGCGGCGTCCTCGAACCCCTCGGCAAGCACGTCATCGTCGATTGGGCGATGCGCTACGGCAATCCATCGATCGCATCGCGGCTCGAAGTGCTTGTCACCTGGGGATGCGAGCGCATTTTGGTAATGCCGCTCTATCCGCAGTATTCGGCCGCGACCACGGCGACGGCCTGCGACGAGATATTCCGCTTCATGTTGCGGCAGCGACGGCAGCCGGCACTGCGTTTCTTGCCGCCCTATTATGAGGATCCGTACTACATCGAGGTGCTGGCATCCTCGCTTCAGGCCGAACTGAAATCGTTGCCGTTCACGCCTGATGTGATTTTGGCCTCCTATCACGGCATGCCCAAAGAAGCGGTGGCCAAGGGCGATCCTTATGCGCTGCACTGCACGCGCACGACCGAGCTCTTGCGGGCCCAGCTTGGCCTCGACGACCAGAAGCTGATGATGTCGTTTCAGTCCCGCTTCGGGCGCGCGCAGTGGCTTGAGCCCTATACGATCAACACGGTGCGGACGCTGGCGCGCAAGGGCGTGAAAAACCTGGTCGTGATAACTCCGGGCTTTTCCGCCGACTGCCTGGAGACGTTGGAGGAAATAAAAATCGAAAATGCGCGGATGTTCATGCGTTACGGCGGCGAAAACTTCATGGCCATTCCCTGTCTCAACGACAGCGAGGCCGGCATGCTGATGTTGTGGCAGCTCGCGATGCGCGAACTCAAGGGCTGGGTCTAGGTCAATGCTAAAAGACGGCTCGCTGGTGTCCTGGGTGTGGTTTGCGCTGGCGCTGATCTTGTTCGCGATCGAGGCGCTCCGGCCGGGGCGTTTCGCGCTGTGGCTCGGCTTCGCCGCGATTCTGGTCGGCGTCATTGCCTCGGTGGCGCGCTGGCCGTGGCCGATGGAAGTGCTGGCGCTCTTCGCCTTCGCCGGGCTTCTCATTCCGGCGTGGCGGCGCTACGAGCGCAAGGCTTGAGACTCGCGCCGATTTTTGCGATTTCCCGGAACGAATGTCAGTCCACGACGAAACAAGCGAATACGCGCGCTGGCAGGCGCGCTTCGCGGGCGCCGATTATGCGTTCGGCAAGGAGCCGAATTATTTTATGAAATCCTGCCGCGAGCTGCTGCCGCGCCGCGGCCGCGCGCTTGCGGTCGCCGACGGCGAAGGCCGCAACGGCGTGTGGCTCGCGGAGCAAGGTCTTGATGTCGTCTCGCTCGATTTTTCGCCGGCCGCGCAGAGCAAAGCCCGCGCGCTCGCCGCCGAGCGGGGCGTGACGGTCGCCTTCATCGAGGCCGATGTGCACGCCTGGGATTACCCGCAAGCCATCTTCGACGTCGTGGTCGAAATTTTCGCCCAGTTCAGTCCGCCCTCGCAACGCGCGATAAAATGGCGCGGCATGCGGCGTGCGCTCAAATCCGGCGGACTTCTAATCGTGCAGGGCTACACGCCCAAACAATTGCAATACGGCACCGGCGGGCCGAAACAGCCGGATCACCTCTACACGCGGATGATGCTCGAGCGCGAATTCGGCGATTTTCGCGATCTACAGATCGTCGAGGAAGAGCGTGAGATGCGTGAAGGCGCGTCTCATGCCGGCATGTCGGCGGTTATCGGCCTCACCGCGACGAAGCCCTAAAGCAAGTTCAGTTCGCCCGAGGCTTATTCGCTGAGGATCTTTTTGATCTCGGCGCGAAAACCCGGCGCGATATCGGAGCGCGCGAGCGCGTAGGATACGTTGGCGGCGAGAAAGCCGATTTTCGAGCCGCAGTCGAAGCTGCGGCCCTCGAATTGCAGGCCATAGAACGGCTGGCTCTGCGCCAGCTGGATCATCGCATCGGTCAACTGGATTTCGCCGCCGGTGCCGCGCTCCTGCCGCGCCAGGGTGTCGAGGATGTCCGGCTGCAGGATATAGCGTCCGGTCAGGATGAGGTTTGACGGCGCACGGTCCGGCGCAGGCTTCTCGACCATGCCGGTGATGGAGAACATTTTCCCTTTGCGTTCGCCGATTCCGACCACGCCATATTGATCGACGCGCTCGCGCGGCACTTCTTCCACCGCAACGATATTGGCGTTTGCCGGCAGCTCGCGCGCCGCCTCGATCATTTGCGCGAGGCAGCCTTGCTGGTGCTGCACCAGGACGTCCGGCAACAGCAGCGCGAAGGCCTCGCGGCCAAGAAGTTCGCGCGCGCACCAGACCGCGTGCCCGAGCCCGAGCGGCTCCTGCTGGCGCGTGAAACTGGTCGAGCCAGGCACCGGCAGGTCCTGATTGAGATACTCGAGGACCTTGTGTTTTTGCCGCTCGAGCAGCGTCATTTCCAGCTCGAACTGGCGATCGAAATGGTCCTCAATGACGCCTTTGTTGCGGCCAGTGACGAAGATGAAATGCTCGATTCCGGCCTGGCGGGCCTCGTCCACGACGTGCTGGATCAGCGGCCGGTCGACCACCGGCAGCATTTCCTTCGGCATGGCCTTGGTCGCGGGCAAGAACCGGGTGCCAAGCCCGGCTACCGGAAACACCGCTTTGCGGACTGGTTTCATGTGATGAGTTGCGGCAAGGGCGGAAATGGCGGCTTCGCCGGACAGGCCTTGGCGTCCAAATTATTGTCCAAACTGGTCGTTAAAGGTCAAATCGGGCGGAACTGAGCGGTGGACGAGGTTGGCAAATCGTCGAACCGACAGCAAGCGAAACCCGCTATGAGTGATTCGATGCGCGAGCGCCAGCAGGCGTCTCCCGCCTTTTTATACGAGACTTGCCTACACAAGATCTGCGCCTTCATGACGGTTCAAAAAAGCATCCTTCCCGGGCTTGTGGCGGCTTTTGTAACGCTTGCGGTGGGGTGCCCAAGCCTGGCTGAACAAGCATCGGCCCAGCAAAGTGACAATTGGCTGACGCGCCTCTTTCAACCGCCACCGCAAGGCTCGGTTCCGGCAGCATCATCGGACAATTCGAGCGCCGGAACCGGCTGGAGCGGACAATCGGGCGGCTCCGGCAATCCGCTGATGACAGCCGACGCGATCCGCGCGGCCGCGGCCGATTTCGGCAACTGTATCGAACGGATGTGGCCGGAAGCGGCGCGGCGCGCGGTTACGCGTGCAACGTTCGAGCGTTTCACCACCGGCCTCACTCCGGACCTGAGCATCATGGACAAGCTCGATGCGCAGCCGGAATTCACCAAAGCGACCTGGGACTATCTCGACGTGCTGGTGAGCGACGAGCGCATTGCCCGCGGCCGCGAGGTGCTGACACAATACGCGCCGACGTTCGCTGCGGTGGCGCGCAGCTACGGCGTCGATCCGGCCATCATCGCGGCGATCTGGGGCGTGGAGTCAAATTACGGCACGCTCGGCGGCGAGCGGCCGGTGATCCGCTCGACCGCGACTTTGGCTTGCGTCGGACGGCGCCAGGACTATTTCCGCGACGAATTTTTATCGACCCTGGAAATCCTGCAGCGCGGCGATGTGCCCGCCGAGCATCTGATCGGCTCGTGGGCCGGCGCCTTCGGGCCGACCCAATTCATGCCGAGCTCGTTTAAGCGGTACGCCGTCGATTTCGACGGCGACGGTCGGCGCAATGTCGTCGATTCGATTCCGGATGTGATCGCCTCGACCGCGAACAATCTGAAGACCGACGGCTGGATGCCCGGGCAACGCTGGGGCTATGAGGTCGTGCTGCCGGCCGGCTTCGATTTTCTTTTAGCCGACCGTTCGCGGCCGCTGACGCTTCGGCAATGGGAGGAGCTCGGCGTTCGCCGCGCCGGCGGCGGGTCGTTTCGCGAGGCCGATGCTCGCGCCTTTCTGCTGATGCCGGCGGGCGCTCGCGGACCGGCGTTTCTGATGCTGCAAAATTTCCGTGTGATTATGAAGTACAATCCGGCGGAGGCCTATGCGCTCGCGATCGGCCATCTCGCCGACCGCTTGCGCGGCGGCGGCCCCTTCGTGCAGCCATGGCCACGCGACGAGCGCGTTCTCACGCTCGATGAACGCTACGAGATGCAGCACTTGCTGGCACGGCGCGGCTTCGACGCCGGCGAGCCCGATGGCCTGCTCGGTCCGCGAACCCGGTTGGCGATCCGCAACTTCCAGGCTTCAATCGGCGAAATTCCAGATGGCTTTGCCTCAAGTGGCCTGCTTGACCGCTTGCGGCGGCCCTGAAATCCACACGGAACCGGGTTGCGAGCGGACACTTTTTTGCTTCGGTTTCGTGCGCAAGCTTTTTTCAACGCCATGGCCTAGAATGGCGCACACGCAAACGGCGGCCGGCTGATGAGAGCAGAACGAATTCTATCGCAGACGAGGCTTCCGGCTCTGGCCGGGCTCGCCGTCATTGCTGCCAGCTTGGCGGGGGTGCAGCCTGGGTCGGCGCAGGGCTGGGGCGGCGACCGCTATTATGGCGGCGGCTATGGCGGATATCGCTATTACCGGCCAAACCCGCAGCGCGATTTCTTCTACCCGTTCTCCGGCTTTATGCGCCCACCGCCGGTTGCCGATTCCACCAAAGCGCCGGCGACCCGCAAATTGGAAACGCCGCCGACCACAACCGTCGTCGTCATCGGCGATTCCATAGCCGACTGGCTCGCCTATGGGTTGGACGAACTCTATGCGGACCAGCCGGAGGTCGGGGTGGAACGTAAGATCCGCGCGGCCTCGGGACTGGTGCGTTACGAGCCCAAAAACGAGACACTCGACTGGTCGCAGGCGATCAAGGACGCCCTTGCGAACGAAAAGCCGAACGCGATCGTGGTGATGCTCGGCCTCAACGATCGCGTGGCGATGCGCGACAAAAACCCGCCGCCACCGAACGCCAAGCGCGCCGGCGAGTCCGCGCAACCCGCAAACCAAGCCGCCAATCAGTCGTCGGGACAACCAGCACAGGACAAGGCTGCGGCGCCGGTCGACAGCGAAGCGCCGCCGCAAGCGGCTGCGCAAGCCGAGCCGCAACGCCCGGTGCCGGGCGGTTCCTATGAATTTCACACCGACCCCTGGGCGGCGCTCTACGCCAAACGCATCGACGACATGATCAATGCGCTCAAGACCAAGGGCGTGCCGATCGTGTGGGTTGGACTGCCTGCCATTCGCGGCACCAAATCGACCAGCGATGTGGGCTATCTCGACGAGCTTTACCGCGGGCGCGCCGAAAGAGCCGGCATCGTCTATGTCGATATCTGGGACGGCTTCGTCGACGATCAGGGGCGCTATGCGGTGCAGGGCCCCGACTTCGAAGGCCAGATTCGCCGGCTGCGCACTGCCGACGGCGTGCATTTCACCAAAGCCGGCGCGGTGAAGCTCGCGAGCTATGTCGACCACGAACTGCGGCGGGTGATGTCGACCCATATCGCCCCCCTCGCGCTGCCGGCGCCCGAAGCGGCGCCGAAAGCGGGCACGGTGGGGACGCGGCCCGATGTCGGACCGGTCGTGCCGCTGTCCGCAAACGAAGCAAACGGCGGGGATCTCGTCGGCGCCGGCGGCCACACCAATCCGGCACTTTCGGATCCGACCGCAGCAAAGGTGCTCAGCCGCGGCGACCCGCTGCCGGCGCCGGCCGGTCGCGCCGACGACTTCTCCTGGCCACGGCCCGCCGCGAGTGCTGCGCCCGAGATTGCGCCACAACCGGCGTCCTTGACGCCAGCTCCAGTTGGCAAGAGCGACAAGAAGCCGGTCGACTCGGGCAAGGACGCAAAGAGCAAGCCGGCCAAGGAATCCGCCAAAGATTCGGGAAAAGATTCGAGCGCCAGCAGATCGCGCCGGCCAACAAATGCGGATCTTGATGGCCCGCCAATTCCGCCGGCGCCGGTCGGCTCGCGATAACAAAGAGAATGATGAGATCGGTCTATGATTGCCGCCGGCCGGCGGGCGGGATTATCGCGGCAGCAGGCTCGACCCCATCAGATATTTGTCCACCGCATGCGCGGCCTGGCGGCCTTCGCGGATCGCCCAAACCACCAGGGACTGGCCGCGGCGCATGTCGCCGGCGGTAAACACCTTGTCGATCGAGGTGCGGTAATTCTCGGTTGAGGCGCTGATATTGCCGCGCTGATCGAGTGCCAGTTCGAGCTTTTTGATCATTCCCTCGTGCACCGGATGCACGAAGCCCATCGCCAGCAGCACAAGGTCGGCGGCCAGCTCGAACTCGCTGCCCGGGACCGGCTTCATCTTGGCGTCGACCCGCACGCAATGCAATTTATGCACGGCGCCGTTGGCGCCGGTGAATTTTGTCGTCATCACCGCAAAATCGCGCTCGACGCCTTCCTCGTGGCTCGACGAAGTGCGCAGCTTCAGCGGCCAGTCGGGCCAAGTCAGCATCTTGTTTTCGTGCAGCGGCGGCTGCGCCATGATTTCGAAATTGGTCACTGACAACGCGCCTTGGCGGAAGGCGGTGCCGATGCAGTCCGATCCGGTGTCGCCGCCGCCGATCACGACCACATGCTTGCCGGTCGTCATGATCTGCTCGCCGGCAATCGGCGCTTCACCGCTGACGCGCCGGTTCTGTTGCGGCAGATAATCCATGGCGAAATGAATGCCTTTGAGCTCGCGTCCGGGGACCGGCAGGTCGCGCGGCGCTTCCGCGCCGCCGGTGAGAACGACTGCATCGTGCTGCGCCAGCAATTTGTGGGCGTCGACATTGACACCGACATGCGCGCCATAATGGAAGACCACGCCTTCGCCCTCCATTTGCGCCACGCGGCGATCGACGTGATTCTTCTCCATCTTGAAATCGGGAATGCCGTAGCGCAAAAGCCCGCCGGCCTTGGCCCAGCGCTCATAGACATGAACGTCGTGCCCGGCGCGCGCCAGCTGCTGCGCGCAGGCAAGCCCCGCCGGTCCCGAGCCGACGATCGCGACCGTCTTGCCGGTGCGCTCGGTCGGCGGCTCAGGCTTGAGACCTTGCGCAATTGCGCGATCGGCGATGGCGCATTCGATCGATTTGATGGTGACCGGGTTCTCGTCGATATTGAGCGTGCACGACGCCTCGCACGGCGCCGGACAGACGCGGCCGGTCACTTCCGGGAAATTGTTGGTCGAGTGCAGGTTGCGCGCCGCTTCGTCCCAGTTGCCGGCATAGACCAGGTCATTCCAATCGGGGATCTGATTATTCACCGGGCAGCCCGGCGTGCCGGCCGCGAGCGAGCCGGTGCCCTGACAATACGGCACGCCGCAATTCATGCAGCGCGCCGCCTGGGTGACGAGCTCCTTCTCAGGCAGCGGCAAAATGAACTCGCGCCAGTGCCGAATGCGTTCGGCGACCGGTTCGTAGTCACGATCCTCTCGCGGATATTCGAGAAAGCCGGTGATCTTGCCCAAAGGCGCTCTCTATTGTTGGTAGCTTTGTCAGCGTTCTTTGTGCGAGTTCACTCCGCGGCGATGGCAGCGGCCTTGAGCTCGTTGAGCGCGCGACGATATTCGACCGGCATGATTTTGCGGAACTTCGGGTACCAGCCCGTCCAATCCTTCAGTATCTTGGCCGCAACCGCAGAGCCGGTAAAGCGGGCGTGCCGCGTGATCAGGTGGTGCAGCCGGTGGCCGTCGAAGCCGCTCAGGTCGGACATGATATCGACCAGCCCGTGTGCTTCGAGGTCGCGCGCGTGGTGGAAAACCTTGGCGTTGATGTCCTCTTCCTCCGGCATCGGTTCGAGATCGACCATCGCCAGATTGCAGCGCGAAGCGAAGCTGCCGTCCTCGTCCAGGACATAGGCGATGCCGCCAGACATGCCGGCGGCGAAATTGCGGCCAATGGATCCCAGAACCACGACCACGCCCCCGGTCATGTATTCGCAGCAATGATCGCCGGCGCCTTCGATGACGGCGATCGCGCCCGAATTGCGGACCGCGAACCGTTCGCCGGCCACGCCGCGAAAATAGCATTCGCCGGAAATGGCGCCGTACAAAACGGTATTACCCACGATGATCGACTGCTCGGGGACGATTCCCGCATTGGCCGGCGGCCGCACCACGATCCGGCCGCCGGAAAGGCCCTTGCCGAGATAGTCATTGGCGTCGCCGTCGAGCTCGAAGGTCACGCCGTGCGCCAGGAAGGCGCCGAAGCTCTGCCCGGCGGTGCCGGTAAAGCGCGCCACAATGGTATCGGGTGGCAGGCCTTGGTGCCCGTAGCGCTTGGCGACTTCGCCGGAGAGCATGGCGCCGGCGGTGCGATCGGTATTCTTGATCGGCAATGCCATGCGGACCGGTTCGCCACGATCCAGCGCCGCTTGCGACTGCGCGATCAGCTTGCGATCGAGAATATCGCGGATCTTATGATCCTGCCGCTCGCAATTGAAGATCGCCACGGTCTGCGGCACGTCGGGCTTCATGAACAGTTTCGAAAAATCGAGCCCGGTGGCCTTGGCGTGAGCGATCAGCTGGCGCCGGTCCAGCATTTGCATCTGGCCGATCATATCGTTGAAGGTGCGATAGCCCAGCTCCGCCATCAACTCGCGCACCTCTTCGGCGACGAAGAAGAAATAATTGATGATGTGCTCGGGCTGGCCGCGGAAACGTTTGCGCAGCACCGGATCCTGGGTGGCGACGCCGACCGGACAGGTATTGAGATGGCACTTGCGCATCATGACGCAGCCGGCGGCGATCAACGGCGCGGTGGCGAAGCCGAATTCGTCGGCGCCAAGAAGCGCGCCAACCACAACGTCGCGACCGGTGCGAATACCACCGTCGACTTGCACGGCGATGCGGCCGCGCAGGCGGTTGGCGACCAGCGTCTGATGGGTCTCGGCAAGTCCGATCTCCCATGGCGAGCCGGCATGTTTGATCGAGGTCAGCGGCGAGGCGCCGGTGCCGCCCTCAAAGCCGGCAATGGTGACGTGGTCGGAACGCGCTTTGGATACGCCGGCGGCAACGGTGCCGACGCCGACTTCGGACACCAGCTTGACCGACACGTCGCCCCGCGGGTTGACGTTCTTTAAATCGAAAATGAGCTGGGCCAGGTCCTCGATCGAATAAATATCGTGATGCGGCGGCGGCGAGATCAGGCCGACGCCAGGGGTCGAATGACGGACCTTGGCGATGATCTTGTCGACCTTGTGTCCGGGCAGTTGCCCGCCTTCGCCCGGCTTGGCGCCTTGGGCGATCTTGATCTGCATTACGTCGGAATTGACCAGATATTCCGCGGTCACACCGAACCGTCCTGACGCCACCTGCTTGATCGCAGAGCGCATCGAGTCCCCGTTCGGCAATGGCTTGAAGCGGTCAGCCTCTTCGCCACCCTCGCCGGTATTGGACTTGCCGCCGATGCGGTTCATGGCAATGGCGAGCGTGGTGTGTGCCTCGCGCGAGATCGATCCGAACGACATCGCGCCGGTTGAGAATCGCCGGACGATGGTCTTGGCCGGCTCGACCTCCTCGAGCGGAATTGGCCGGCGGCCGTCCTCTTCGGCCGATTTGATGCGGAACAGACCGCGGATCGTGAACAGATGCTGTGACTGTTCGTTGAGCTGCCGCGCGAACTGCCGGTATTTTTCGTAAGAGTTGCCGCGCACCGCGTGCTGCAGCGCCGACACTGTGGCGGCATTCCAGACGTGTTCTTCGCCGCGGACACGGAACGCATATTCGCCGCCGATGTCGAGCATCGATCGATAGATCGGCGCATCGCTGAACGCGTCGCGGTGGCGGCGCACCGCCTCCTCAGCGATCTGCGGCAGCCCGACACCTTCGATCCGGGTCGCGGTGCCGGTGAAATATTTTGCGACGAAATCGGATTTCAGCCCGACCGCGTCGAAGATCTGAGCGCCGCAATAGGACTGATAAGTGGAGATGCCCATCTTGGACATCACTTTCAGGAGTCCCTTGTCGATCGATTTGATGTAGCGCTTGATGATCTCCTTATCGTCGGGCTTTTGCGGCAATTCGCTCTTCATCGCAACCAGCGTTTCGAAGGCGAGATACGGATTGATCGCTTCGGCGCCGTAGCCGGCAAGGCAGCAGAAATGGTGCACTTCGCGCGGCTCGGCGGATTCGACCACAAGCCCGACCGATGTGCGCAAACCTTCGCGGATCAGATGATGATGCACGGCGGCACAGGCTAGCAGCGACGGAATCGGAATGCGGTCGGCGCCAGCGCGACGATCCGAAAGGATGATGATGTTAACGCCGTCGCGCACCGCGGCTTCGGACTTGTCGCATAATTCGCCGATCGCCGTTTCCATTCCGCCGGCGCCAGATTCGGCCGGCCAGGTCGTGTCGAGCGTCAGCGAACGGAAATGATCGCCGAGATCCGAAATCGATCGGATCTTCTCCAGATTGGCATTAGTGAGAATCGGCTGATGAACCTCGAGGCGTTTCTTGCGCGATGAGCCTTCGAGGTCGAACAGATTCGGCCGCGGTCCGATGATCGAGACGAGGCTCATCACCAGTTCTTCGCGGATCGGATCGATCGGCGGGTTGGTGACCTGGGCGAAGTTCTGCTTGAAATAAGTGAACAGCAGCTTCGGCCGGTCCGACAACGCCGAGATCGGCGTGTCGTTGCCCATGGAGCCGACCGGCTCCTCGCCAGTGGTGGCCATCGGCGTCATCAGGAGCTTGAGATCCTCCTGCGTGTAGCCAAACAATTGTTGCCGATCGAGCAGCGACAAATTCGAAATCGGCGCCGCTTCCGGTGCCGGCGGCAAATTCTCCAGCACAATCTGCGTGCGCTCCAGCCACTCCTGGTAGGGATGGCTGCGCGCCAATTGCGCCTTGAGCTCCTCGTCCGGAATGAGCCGGCCCTCGTCGAGATCGACCAGGAGCATTTTGCCCGGCTGCAGCCGCCACTTCACGACAATGTCCTGCTCCGGAACCGGGAGCACGCCCATTTCGGACGCCATGATGATGCGGTCGTCGCGCGTGACCAGATAGCGCGCGGGGCGCAGTCCGTTACGGTCGAGCGTGGCCCCGATCTGGCGCCCGTTGGTGAAGGCGATCGCCGCCGGGCCGTCCCACGGCTCCATCAGCGCGGCATTGTATTCATAGAAGGCACGGCGCTCTTCGCTCATGAGCGGATTGCCTGCCCACGCCTCCGGGATCATCATCATCATGGCGTGCGCGAGCGAGTAGCCGCCCATTGTCAGAAACTCGAGCGCATTGTCGAAGCACGCGGTGTCCGATTGGCCCTCGTAAGAGATCGGCCACAGTTTGTTGATGTCGGCGCCGAATTTCGGCGACGATACCGAGGCCTGCCGCGCGGCCATCCAGTTGTTATTGCCGCGCAGCGTGTTGATCTCGCCGTTATGCGCGATCATGCGATAGGGGTGCGCCAGCGACCAGGTCGGGAACGTATTGGTCGAGAACCGCTGATGGATCAGCGCCAAGGCGCTCTCGAAGTCGGGATCGTGCAGATCCGGATAATAGGTGCAGAGCTGATCGGCGAGAAACATGCCTTTGTAGATCAGCGTGCGGCAGGAGATCGAGACCGGGTAGTAGTTTGACGTGCTGCGTGCGCGCCGGCCGTATAGCGTGCTCGAGATTGTCTTGCGCAAGATGTAAAGGCGCCGTTC
>JBQCCX010000275.1:0-14554 GCA_051961815.1 Xanthobacteraceae bacterium | reverse complement strand
TGCTGGTGTCCTGGGCTTCGTCGATCAGAAGGTGATCGACGCCGAAGTCGAGCTTGTAATGGACCCAGGCGGCGTCGACATTGGTGAGAAGTTCAAGCGTCTTGTCGATCAGATCGTCGTAGTCGACGAGACCGCGCCGCTCCTTCTCGCTTTGGAAACGCCGCACGATCTCGTGGACGATGGTGAGCAGCGCGGCCGAGCGATCGCGGCATATCACGGCATGAAGCCGCTCCAGCAACGCACAGATCCGGGTCTGCTCGGCCGCGAGCCGTCCGGTCAAGTCTTTGTCTTTGACCGCCTGGCTCACGATCCAGCGCCGGGCGGTGCGCTCGTTCGCCGTGCAGAAAATCTCCAGATAGACCTCGACGCGGTCCGAGAGCGGCAACGCGGCGAGTTGGCGAAAACGCCGCGCCTGCTCGGCGTCGCCTTTGCCGCCGGCTTCGAGTGCGGCGGCGATCGTCGGCCATTGCGCAGGCGCAATCAGCGACTGCGCGAAGAACTCGTCCTCGATGCTGTCGCGGGTCTCTCCCCGCTTGAGCCCAAGCTGGCGCGACATCGCAGCGATTGCCGCCTCGACGCCGCCGCTGTCGATGATCCAACGGGCAATTGGCTCGCGCGCTGCGATTGCCGCGCGTATGGCATCGCGGAAGGTCTGATCGGAGGCGGCGCTGATGGCGCTTTCCAAGGCGATGCCGATTGCGCCGTGCGGAGCCCGCGCGCCATCGAGCAAGAGATCGAGCGTCAGTCGTTCCAAAAGCTGGGTCTGTTCGGCCTCGTCGAGAACGTCAAATCGCGCCGCGACGTTGGCCTCGAATGGAAACTGGTGCAACAGCTGGGTGCAGAACGCATGGATCGTTTGCACTTTGAGGCCGCCGGGCGTTTCCAGCGCGCGGGCGAACAAGCGCCGCGCCAAGCCGCGGCGGGAGGCGCTGGGCTCGATGCCGCAGGAGTGGCGGATCGCCGCGTCGAGCGCCGCGTCGTCGAGTGTCGTCCATGCGGCGAGCGTGTCGACGACGCGCTTGGCCAGATTGGCGGCCGCGGCCTTGGTGAAAGTGATGCAGAGAATTTTCTCGGGCTCGACGCCGTGTAACAGGAGATTGATGACGCGCTGCGCCAGCACATGCGTCTTGCCCGATCCGGCATTGGCCGCAACCCAGGCCGAGACCGCGGGATCGGCGACAGCGCGTTGCTGTTCACGAACCTCCAGCGGGATGGTGTCGGGCCTGATCATTCGCCACCAACAAAGTCGTCCACCACGCCGCCGGAGCTCGACCACTCCTTTACGCGCGCGAGATGATCGTAGTCGCCATAGCGTGTGCGCCACATCGGGTGGACCAGCGAGCGATATGGCGTTTGGTCATCGTCGAAATGCTGCGCCAGCTTCGTCAGTTTCGCCAGCGCGCGGTCGGCTTGATCGTCGGGCGCGGCGCCATCCCTGAACACGATCGGTTTGGGGTCACCGGCGGGGTGGCCGCCCTTCAACTGCACATAAAGCAGTTCGGCGACCGAGCTTCCCGCGGCGATGCCGCCAAAACCGCCGTTGCGGAGCATCGCCGCTTCCAATGTGAGCTGCGGAGCAAGTCCGGCGCGCACCTGCCTTTCGGTCGGTGCAGTGCCGGTCTTGTAATCGAGGATCGCGTGGCGGCCGTCGCCCAAGCGTTCGATACGATCGGCAATCCCGCGCAGCTTGAACGCGCCGTCGCGCAGCGCAATCTCGATTGCACCGCGCATTTCGGCGCCGAGCGCGGCGATCCCGGTGCGGCGATCCGCGTCCCAGCGCGCGAACCAATGTGCAATGCGCACGAAGCGTGGCCACCAGAACGCGCGCGCCTCGGGGAAATCTTCCAGAGCGACAAAACGCGGTTCGCCGAGCGCGCTCAGTGCGCCCACCGGGTTGGCCGGCAGCGCATGGGCATAGGTCTGGGTAAATTCGGCGATGGCAGCATGAATGATGTTGCCGCGTTCGGCGGCGCCAGGTTCGGTATCGACCAGATCGAGCGGACGCAGCCGCAACACGTGTTTGGCGTAAATCGTGTAAGGATCGCGCAGCCAGTGCTCGATCTCGGTGACCGAGAGACTTTTCGGTCGCGCCGCGCGCGGCGGCGTTGGCGCCGGCTGCGGCGCTGCGGCGATGCGCTCCGGCCGATCCAATTCCCGCGCCAAGAACAGATAGCGTTCGCCGCGCCTTGCTGCCTCGTTCCAGAGGTCGCCGGTCAGCGCCGCGAGGCGCTGGACGAAACGCGAAGGCATTGACGGGGCGCCATCGACCTTGCCGGCGCGGCTGAGCACGACTTCAGGAGCATTGAACAATTGCGCAAAGTCGTGAGCGCTCAGACCAATGCGCCGTTCCGGCAGATCGAGTCCAAGCGCAAGCCGCATCCGCCGGCTGAGCCAGGCATCGGAACGGGTTTCCGGCGGCCACTTGCCCTCGACCATGCCGCCGAGCACGACCCGGTCGCTGTCGGTGAGGCGGGCTTCCAGCAGCCCGAAAATACGCACTTGGGCGGCGCTCGCGAGCTCTCGCACGACCTTGCCGGCGAGGAAGCTGTTGAACAATTCCACGTACTCGGATTTGACAAGTTGCAGTTGCGCCGCGGCGCTGCTCGCTGCGATTTCATCGAACGTGTCCGCGAGTTTGGTTCCTTCAGCGCCGAGAAATGCCGCCGCTGCGCCATTCTGGTGCGACAGCCTGGCGACGGTGTCGCGATGCCGCCGGGCAAACTCCGCGAGGGGATGGCGCGCCTGGTCGATCGTCTCCAGCGGCTCGAGCGCGGCGGCGAGCCGTGCGATCAGCGTTGCGGCGTCGGTCAGCGCATGCTCGCTCAGGCCAAGGCGAGGATCGGAAGGATGCAGCTCGCTTACTTCGTCGCGACGGGCTTTGCCGAGCTGTAAACGAAAATTCTCCAGCGCCCGGGCCAAGCCGAGCGTTCCGGGACGTGGCCGCGGTCCGCGCAGGATCGCACGTTCAAGTGCGGCGATCGCGCCGTCGCGGCGATCGAAATCAAGCCGCAGCAGCGGATGCTTGAGCAGAGCCAGCAAATCGACCGGCGCCGCGCCGTGCAGCGCGACGATTGCGGCAAGCCGCGCAAAAACCCCGGCCGCTGTCTCGGCGAGCGCCTCGCCGCCTGAGTCCTCCGCCGCTATGTCCCAGCGACGCAGAGCGCCGGCGACCCGGCGCGCCAACGCCCGGTCGGGAGTAACAAGGGCAGCCGTCTTGTTCTCCTCCACGGCCTCGCGCAAAGCCACCGCAATCGCGAGCGCTTCCTCCTCGGCATTGGTCGCTTCGATCATGCTCACGCTCTGCAGCGCCGCGGCCTGATAGGCGGCAAATTCGGCATCGGCAGCATTGGCGCGCCATGTCTCGGTAGCGTCTGCAGGGCGCAGCGCCTCGGAGATCAGCCGTTCACGGCCATGCGCCGGGGCCAAGCCGACCACCGCATCGCGCCGCATCCCGATGCGCGCCAACAGCGCATGCAACGCAAATTGCGGATGTCCGGGCGTCGCTGCAATGCCTCGCGATGCATCGCCCGCGATCAGCCGCCAGCCGTTTTCGTCGAGGTTGGTATCGAGGCCTGGCAGCACTACGGCGCCGTGCGCAAGTCCGGCAACGGCGGCGATCAATTCGGCGGTAGCCGGAATCGAGCCGGTCGATCCGGCGACGATCACCGGCGCATCCGCTTTGCGGGCCAGCCGCGCCGTCTCCGCTTTGATCAGCGCGTCGCGGCGCGCGGTGGCCTCAATCTTTCCTTGCTCGCGCAGATAATCCGGCCAGCTTTCGCGGGCGATCTGCAAAAAACGCAGCGTCAATTCCCAGAACCTGTCGAACTCGTCGGGCACCAGCTCATCGAGCCGCTCCCAGGGCACGTTACGCGTGGTCATGTCATCCATGAGCCGGCCGAGGTCATCCGCCAGCGCGGAAGCCGCCGCCGGCGTCTGCGCCACCAGTGGCGTGCGACCGCCATCGCGGACTTCCGGCGATTGCGCCCACGCCATCACCAGCCGGGTCAGCTGAAGCTTGCGCTCAAGCCCGCCCAGCGCCGGCCGTAATGCCAGGGCGTCTGGGGCGATGCCGCCAGCCGCGCTTTCGGCGAAGGCGATCTCGTCCTCGTCGATGTCGCCGATTGCGACGATGCGCGGGAGGATGGCCCCGTCGCCGCGAAGCTTTTCCAGAAAGGCATCGCGCATCAGCCGGCAGGCGCGGCGGGTCGGCAGATAGAGCGTCGCCGCGGCAAGCGCCAGCGGATCGTCGGCAAAATGAAAGCCGAGCTTGCCGTCGTGCAGTGCGTCGATCAGCGTCGGCAAAAACGGCGCCGATGCCGGGATGTTAAAAACGCGCGGAGTCATTGGGATCGCGGAAATTGCGGCGACAGTCTATAGCATGATCCGGAAAAGTGGATGCCGGTTTTCCGGAAAAGATCATGCTCAAACAAGAAGCTAAAGCGAAATGGCATTTCAACTTAAAATCATTTCGCTTTAGCAGAGCTTACGCCGTCGCCGCGAGCGCCGTCTCTGCCGCAGCGACCGCTTCGGGCGTGCCGACATGCATCCAGAGGCCGTCGAGGCGCAAACCGAACAATCGGCCCGCCGCGGCGGCGCGGTCGAACAGGCCGGTCAATCCGAATGCGCCCTGCGGGGCGTCCGTGAACAGCGCCGGCGAAAGGATCGCCGCGCCGGCATAGATGAAGGGCGCCACTTCGTGTTCGCCGCGCTGGCGCAGCCGCCCGTCACTGAGCATGGTGTAATCGCCGCGCCCTTGATAACCGAGGCTGCCGACGGTTGGCGCCAGCAACAGCAGCGCGTCCATCGCATCGGCGTCGAAGTTGTCGGCAAGGCGAGCGAAATTTGGCTTGGCCCCGTCAAGCCACAGCGTATCGGAATTGACCAGGAAGAAGGGTGCCGCACCGAGCTGCGGCAACGCCTTGGCAATCCCGCCGCCGGTGCCAAGAAGCGTTCCGCGTTCGTCTGAGATGATGATGCTCGGACGCTTGCGTGCGGCCAAATGCTGTTCCACGGCGTCGGCCAGATGATGCACGTTGACCACCGTACGCTCGACTCCGGCTTCCGCCAGCCGGTCGAGGCCGTAATCGATCAGCGAGCGCCCGCCCACGGTCACCAGCGGCTTGGGCACGTGCCCGTTATAGGGCCGCATCCGCGTGCCAAGGCCAGCCGCCAAAACGATCGCGCTTTTCGGCATCATCGCGCTGCCCCACCCCAAGCTAGGCGCAAACCCCCGGTTCCCATCCCGGATCAATCCCGAGGAAAAGCTCTTTCGGGATTAAGCGCCACCCCCGCACCGAATCGTCCCATCATAGCCCATCCGGAGGTGGCACATTTGCGGCATACCAGGCCTTCAGCCCCGCCAGTGCCGGATGCGCCAGGGACCGCTGCAAATAGCGCCACAACCGAGGCATATGCCGCAGATATTGCGGTTTGCCGTCCCGCCGCTGCAAGCGCGCGAAGATGCCGAGGACCTTGCTCGCCCGCTGCGCCGCTAATGTGGCGTAAAGGAGGGTAAAGGCGCCGGTATCGAAACTGCGATCGCGGTCCAGGCATGCGCGCGCGTAGCGTCCGAGAAGATTCATTTCCATGCTCTCGGGAACGTCGACGCGGGCGTCCTGCAACAGCGAAGCGACGTCATAGGCCGCGGGCCCGATCAGCGCGTCCTGAAAATCGACCAGCCCGATACGGGCGATGCCCTCGCGCTGCGGCAGCCACAGCAGATTGGGCGAATGATAATCGCGCAGCACCCACGTTGCCGGCGCCTCCATTGCCGGTTCCAGCGCGTTGCCCCATAAGCTCAAGAATTCGGCGCGTGCCGCCTCGCCGATCACTGTGCCGGCACTGACGAGGTACCAATCGAGCAGCAACTCGGCTTCGATCAGAAAAGCGCCGATGTCGTAGCGGGGCAGCCGGTAATCGAGCGCGCTCGTGATCGGCAGCCGCATCGGCAGGTTGCGCCCATGGAGCGAGGCCAAAAGATCGACAGCCGTCGCGTAACGCATTTCGACTGGCGCCGGTGGATTACCGCTGACGATGGGCTCATTGCCGAGATCCTCCATCAGGATCAGGCCATGATCGAGGTCGGCGTGCAGAATTTCCGGAGCCGAGAGATCGAGGCGGCGCAATCCGGCGGCGATGGCGATATAGGGCACCACATCTTCGGCAAGATGCGCGATGGCGCTGTACGGTTTGCCGTCGCGAACTGGCGGCCCATCAGGCCGGCGCGGCGCATTCATCAGAACGGCCTTGCGATCGCCGGCGGTGAGCCGCTCGAAGATTCGCGTCGACGCATCGCCTTGCATGCGCCGACGCGCCGCCTCGCCAAATCCGGACTCGTCGATGAAGCTGCGCAGTAGTGCGATCCGTTCGGCGCGCACCGCGAATGCGCCATAACCGGTATAACGGACCTGCCGGACGTCGGGTCCGGCGCCGGTCGCAAGGGTGAAGGCGATATCGAGGCGGTCGCCCGGCAGGGCTCCCGCGGCGCGATCGGGCCAGTCCATCAGCACCACGGTGGCCTCCGGCACGTCGTCGAAACCGAGCTCGGCAAGCTCGGCGGCGCTGCTCACGCGGTACAAGTCGGCATGGATCAGCGTGAAGCGCGGCAGTTCGTAACTTTGCACCAGTGTAAAGGTCGGACTCGGCACTTCGATGGTCTCATTGCCGGCGAGATGACGAATAAGCGCGCGCGCAAACGCGGTTTTGCCCGCCCCGAGGTCGCCGGACAAAGTGATGAGGTCGCCGGGCTCGAGCGCGCCGGCGAGGTCGGTTGCGAAGCGCCGCGTCGCCTCTTCGTCCGGCAATGTCAAGGTAAAGCTTGCGCCCCGAGGCGCTGTCAGAAGCATCGCGATCCCGCTATTCCGCCGCTGTGAGATTGGCGGTTTCGGCAAGGGGGAAGGTACACGTGACGGTGGTGCCTTGTCCCAGTGCAGAAGCGATCGTCACCTCGCCGCCGTGCAACTCGACAAACGAGCGGACCAGGGAAAGTCCGATGCCGGGCCCGCGGTAGCGCGAGCCGAGCGAATGGGTTTCGAACCAATCGAAGACTTTTTCCAGCATATCCGCCGGAATGCCGGGACCCATATCGGTAACCGAGAAAACGATAGCGTCGGGCCGGCGTTCCGCACGGAGCGTGACGGTCGAACCGGGCGGAGAAAAGTTCAATGCATTCGCCAACAGATTGAACAGGATCTGACGTACCCGCAGCTTATCGGCAACGAAACTGCCGATGTTCGACGGCGCTTTGATGTCGAGAGTGACGCTGCCGCTCACGGTGCGATCCTGGACGCCCTCGGCTGCGGCCGTCATGGTTTCGCCGATATCGACCGAGGCAAGTTCGAGCTGCATCCGGCCGGCGTCGATGGTCGCCAGATCGAGGATGTTATTGATCAGCGCCAACAGGGTGTTGGTGGAGACAGTGATGTATTCCAGGTATTCGCGCTGCTTCTCGGTCAAAGGACCGGTTGCGGGGTCACCGAGCAAATGAACAAAGCCGATGATGTTGGTGAGCGGCGAGCGCAGTTCATAGGAGACGTGATGGACGAAGTCGACTTTGATCTTGTCGGCATCTTCCAGTGCTTCGTTCCGCTCCCGCAGCGCGCGTTCGACATTCACGGAGTCGCTCACGTCGTGGAATGTCACCAGCGTGGCGCCATCGGGCAGCGGCACCGTGCTGCAGTCGATGACCCTGCCGTCGCGCCGCTCGATGCGGCCGAGCGTGGGTTGCCGGCTTTCGATCGCGGTGACCGATTCGCGCAAAACCCGCCACGCCGCCGCGTCACCATGCAGCGGCTGGCATAGCGCCGAGATTTTCTCTATATGCGGCCGGTCGGATAGCGCTCGCGCCGAGAGCCGCCACATGGCCTGAAACGCCGCGTTGTACAGCCGCAGCCGGCCATCGCTGCCGAAAACCGCAACGCCTTCGGCGAGCTTATCGAGCGTTTCGCCTTGAATGTGGATCAGTTCCTCGAAACGGCGTTCGAGGTCCAGCCGTTCGCTGACGTCGTGGAACAGATAAGTGAGGCCGCCGTCGGGATTGGGTGTGGTCACCACCCGCAAGGTGCGGCCATCCGGCAAATGCCAGGTGTGATCTTTTGCTTCGAGGGCGCGATAGGCTTCATACAGCTGCGATTTCCATTGGCGAAAGTCGCGTTCCTCGGGGAGCTTGCGTCCCATCCGCAATAATTCGATCACGGCAGAATCGGTGGGCCGCTGATCGAGAAATGCGGCGTCGAGATTCCAGAGCGTGCGATAGGCCTCGTTATAGAACGTCAATCTGTGACTGGCGTCGAACATGGCGACGCCGGTCGGCAGTTGATCGAGAGTGCGGCGGTGCGCGTCGGCGAGCCGCGTGAGCGCGCTGCGCATGGTTTCCACTTCGGTCGCATCCACGCCGATGCCGGCGCTGCCGGCATCGGTGTCGAAATCAAGCACCTCGAAGGTTCGCTGCAGACCGCCAATCGCAGTGCGAAGCCGGCCGGAATAGGCCCGGCCGGCGAGTCTGGCCTGCGCGATGCTTTCGCGCGCCGCTGGATCGAGAAATTCCAGGCGCCGATCGACCGCCTCTACGCCGCTCTTGGCCTCGACGGCCCGGGCATAGGCCGTATTGACGAAGGTGAGCCGTCCCGCCGCGTCTCGCGTCCACACCGGCGAGGGCAGGGTCTCGACCACTGCCCGCAAAGCCGCGGCTTCCGCGGCCAAGCCTTCGTAACGCTCAAGCAGTTCGACCAGTTCGCGCTTGATGCCACCGGCATCTTTCAGCCGCAGGACCGCATGTCCGCCAAGCGCCCGGCCTTGCGCCTCGATCGGGTGTCCCAGAAGCGTCGTCAGCGCCATCGAAAAGGGCTCGCCACGCGCGCGCAAAGCCTCGATCGCGCGAGCCATGGCCGCTGCCTTGCCGGATTCGAGCCAGCGATCGAACTGAAGCAGGTCTTGCCTGCCCGGCAACCCAAGCGCCGCCGTATCGCCTTCAATGCTCGGCTCGCTGGCGGCCGCGGGCCAATCGATCACGACCTGCGGTTCGGAAAACAGGAGCGCCTTGGCCCGATCCGCTTGATCCCGCAACGCGGCGGTCTCGTGGCGGGCGAAGGCCTGAAGCCAGGCCGCCCGCCGGCGCGTCCGGACCATAACGATGCCTGTTACGATGGCGAACAAAATCGCGCCGGCGGTCAGCGCCAGAAAAGCGATCTCATGCTCGGCGAAGCCGCGATGGGCGCCAAGCGCGAATTGATGCAAGGCCGGCGCCGACTGTTCCGCCGCATCGGCCGTCGACGCCAACAGCGTGCCGATTGCCGCTGTTGATCGGCCAATTGCCCGGCGGCGCCCCTGCGGGCAGCACCAGCTCGTCCGGATCGTGTCCGGCATGCCCCTTTGCCTCTGCCGGCCTCAACCGCCATCCCGCCGGCCGGTCCGCCGCGAGCGAGCCCGCGAATCGTGCAAATTTACTCTCAAGAGGAATCGCGCCGAAAGAGTCCAGATCGTGAACGCGGGCTTGGCGCCGTCCAATAGTTCAGCGCCGCGCCTCTGCGGCGCGCGCTTCGGGCGGCTGCTCCTCGGTCGCCTGAGAACTATGGGCCAGGTCTTCGACATTAATGCGCGACAGCGCCACACCGAATTCGCGTTCGGCGGCGGCGACCGCAGGCAATACGACTCTTTTCACGAGCTCTGAGCTGGACTCCGGCTCGTCGCTTTCTTCAACCGTGCCGGCGGCCTGCAAAATATCATTCACGCTGATGCGGCGACGATCGCGCGCCAATTCATAGCCGCCGCGGGGACCGCGAATACCTTTCAGGATTCCGCAGCGGACCAGCGCCTGCAAGACCGGTTCCAGATGTCGAGGAGGCAAGCCGTGTCGCGCGGCCAGCGTTTTTGCCGCGATCGGTTTCCCATGCTCCTGCATTGCGACATCAATGACCGCCGCAACGGCTAGGATTGCTTTACGCGGCAATAGAGGCATTGAGCGGAAGAAACGTCATTTGCCGCGGATTGGTTCGACGCCGCGAGTAATAATCTCGCGATTCGTCGTCGCACGTGGATGTGTCCGGCGGGGCGTTGTTCGCGCCGTTTACGCTGGGCTGCCATGCCCGGTTGAACCGAAACCGCCGCTCTTGCGCGCGGTCGGGTCGAGGCCGTCCGATTCAACAATCCTGGCCTGTATTATCGGAGCGATGACCATTTGGGCAATGCGGGTTCCCCGCGTGATCTCGAAACTTTCCCGGCTCAAATTGACGAGAATTACCTGTATTTCGCCGCGGTAATCAGCATCGATAGTTCCCGGGGAATTCAACACCGTCACGCCATGGCGCAGCGCGATCCCCGATCGTGGCCGGATCTGGCCTTCATGGCCGGGCGGCAAAGCGATGGCGATGCCGGTCGGGATCAGCACCCGCTCGCCTGGCGCAATGGTAACCGGCGCGCCGGCAGGCACCGCAGCGACCAGATCGAGTCCGGCGGCGCGCTCGCTCTGATAAGCCGGCAGCGCCAGATCGGCCGCATGCGGCAAGCGCACAATGCGAAGCTCGGCGCTCATCCTTTGCGTCCATCTAGCGCCGCGGCGATGCGTTCGACCAAGGCGCGCGCGACCTCGTCTTTGCCTTGCGGCGGCCATGATTCGACGCCGCCGGCGTTGACGACATGCACTGTATTCATGTCGCCGCCCATGACCCCGCTTTCCGCCGATACGTCATTGGCAATGATCCAGTCCGCCCCTTTCTTGATCCGCTTGGCTCGCGCGTTGGCAACGACATTGTCAGTTTCCGCGGCAAAGCCGATTACAAGTCGAGGTCGGCCGGACGTGCGGTGCGCGATAGCCGACAGAATGTCCGGATTTTCGGTCAGCGTGAGTGTCGGTGTCTGGCCCGGCTGCTTCTTGATCTTACTCGCGCTTGTGCTGTCGCTGCGCCAATCGGCCACGGCCGCGGCGAAAATCGCGGCGTCAGCGGGGAGGGCGGCCGCCACCGCATTGGCCATCTGTTGCGCAGTTTCGACTTTCACGACGGCAACACCGGGGGGATCCGGCAGCGCGACCGGGCCGCTGACCAGTACGACATCGGCGCCGGCGGCGGCCGCGGCGGCGGCGATGGCGTGACCCTGTTTGCCGGACGATCGATTGGCGATGTAACGGACCGGATCGATCGGCTCGTGCGTCGGACCGGACGTGACGATCACGCGTTTGCCGGCGAGCGCCGCGCCGCGCCGCAGGATACCCTCGACGGCGGCCACAATCTCGAGCGGCTCAGCCATCCGTCCAAATCCCGCTTCGCCGCGCTCCGCCATCTCGCCGGAATTGGGTCCGACGATGCGGACGCCGTCGCTGGTCAGTTGCGCCAGATTGCGCGTCGTCGCTTTGGCCAACCACATGCGCGGATTCATCGCTGGCGCGATCAGGATCGGCCGGTCGGTCGCGAGCAGAACCGTGCTCGCCAAATCGTCGGCGTGACCGCCGGCCATCTTGGCGAGAAGGTCGGCGGTGGCCGGCGCCACGACCAGGAGGTCGGTATCGCGCGCGAGCCGAATGTGCCCGACGTCGAATTCGCTCTGCGGATCGAACAAATCGGTAAAAGCGGGTTCGCCAGTGAGCGCTCCGACCGCAAGCGGCGTCACAAAATGGTGGGAGGCCGCGGTGAGAATGCAGCGCATTCGCGCCCCGCGCTCCTGCAAGCGCCGGATCAGATCGAGCGATTTATAGGCGGCAATGCCGCCGCCGATGATGAGGAGAATGCGGGGTCCATCTTGGCTCGGCGCCGCAACCGTGCTGTCGCTGGGCGCCGCGGCTGCTAACCGCTCGGTGCTGCGCTCAATCTGTTCGGCCGCCTCGCGCAGGATGACGCGGATTTCGTCCTCCATCGATCGACCATGGCGCGCCGCGCGCAGCCGCAGCTGCTTTTTGAGCTTGTCGTCGAGCTGGCGGACGGTGAGGCTGGCCAAGAGGGATTCTTTCCCACGGATTCTTTCCCGCGAAAGGCCAATAGCTTACGTCAGAATTGATTGCATTGCAATCAATGCAATCGCGGCCCGGCTCAATGCCTCAAAGCGAACCACAACAGCAGTGCCGCGATAACCCACAGCGCCGCGACCAGCCAGCGGCCGCGCCGCGCTTCGGTCTTGTCGAGTTCGGCGATGGTCTGCGGCGACAGCACGAGGCCGTCACGCGTCATTTCATCGAGCTGTTCGAGCACGCGCGCGCCTCGGCTGAGCAGGCCGGGCGCATTGCTGACGACGCGGCCCAGTTCGGCGGCGCCAAGCGCCGCGCTCTCGAGCTTACCGGCGGCGCCGAGGTGGCGCTCCATCCATTCGCGCACCACTGGCTCTGCCGTGTGCCACATGTCGAGCTTGGGATCGAGCGTGCGCGCCACGCCTTCGACCACGACCATGGTTTTTTGCAGCAGCAACAGCTCCGGCCGCGTACGCATGTCGAACAGGCCGGTGACTTCGAACAACAAAGCCAGCAGCCGCGCCATCGAAATGTCCTCGGCGGTGCGATTATGGATCGGCTCGCCGATCGCGCGGATCGCCTGCGCGAAATCCTCGATCGAGTGGCGCGGCGGCACGTAGCCGGCTTCAAAATGAACTTCGGCGGTGCGGTGATAGTCGCGCGTAATGAAGCCATGCAGAATTTCGGCGAGGAACAGGCGTTCTTTGATGCCGAGCCGGCCCATAATGCCGAAATCGACCGCAATGAGCCGACCTTCATCGTCGACGAACAGATTGCCCGGATGCATGTCGGCGTGAAAGAAGCCGTCGCGTAGCGCGTGGCGCAGGAAAGTCTGGATGAGGGCGCGCGCCAGTTGTCGCAAGTCGAAGCCTTTGGCCTGCAGCCGCGCCCGGTCCGACAGCGGTGTCGCATCGATCCATTCCAGCGTCAGCACGTCCTTGCCGGTGCGGTCCCAATCGACCTCCGGAACACGAAACTCGGGATCGGCCTTGGTGTTTTCGCCCATCTCGGAGAGCGCCGCCGCCTCCAGGCGAAAGTCCATCTCCACCATCACCGACCGGCGCAGCGTGTCGACCACCTCGACCAGGCGCAGCCGTCGCGCCTCGGCGGAGGTGTTCTCGGCGTGTTGGGCGGCAAAGGTGAATGCGGCCAGATCGGCGTGAAAGCGGCGTTCAACGCCGGGACGCAAGATCTTCACGGCGACGGAGCGCGTGCCGGCTGCGGTCGTGACGGTGGCCCGATGCACCTGCGCGATCGAGGCGGCGGCAACAGACGGGCCGAAGCTTGCGAAAATCGCCGCGACCGGTTTGCCGAAGGACGCGGCGACCGCGGCCTCGGCTTCAGATTGGGGAAATGGCGGCATGCGATCCTGCAAGCTCTCAAGATCGCGCGCCAGCGCGGCGCCGACGACGTCGGGCCGGGTGGCAAGAAATTGCCCAAGTTTGACATAACTCGGCCCGAGTTTGGTCAAAGCCGCCGAAAGGCGCGCTTCCGCCGGACCAGTCGTGCGCCGCTCCAACAACCGCGCCATCCGCAGCAGCGGGCGCGCCCCAACCGGCGCCACCGTCGGGTCGACGATGCCGAAAACGCCTTCGCGGGCGAATACGAAGCCGGCGCGGGCGAGACGTAGGAGATGCGCGGGTGCCGAGATCACAAACGCCAGCCGGAATGCAACGTCACGATGCCGCCGCTCATCGTCGCAAACGAGACGCGATTGAAGCCCGCCGCTTGCAACATCGCGGCAAAAGCCTGCGGCTTGGGAAAGCGGCGGATCGATTCGACCAGATAACGGTAGGATTCCGCATCGCCTGCGACGACGCGGCCGAGCGCCGGGATGACATTGAACGAATAGAAATCATAGAGCCGGTCGAGCGCCGGGACATCCACCGACGAAAATTCCAGGCAGACAAATTTGCCGCCGATCTTGAGGACACGGAAGGCTTCGGCCAGTGCACGCTCGATGCGCGGGACGTTGCGGATGCCGAAGGCGATCGTGGCCGCATCAAAGCTGCGATCGGCGAACGGCAGCGCCTCGGCATTGGCTTCAGTGAATGTGACCGCGGCATCGCCGCCATATTTCATTGCGCGCTCGCGGCCGATCCCAAGCATTTCCGGGTTGATATCGCAGACCGTGACGTGGGTCTGCGCGCCGCCGGCTTGCCGCAGGCGAAAGGCGATATCGCCGGTGCCGCCGGCAATATCGAGCACCGAAAACGGCGCCGCTCTCGGCGGATTAACCGCCGTGACCAGCGCGTCTTTCCATGCCCGATGCAGGCCGAACGACATCAGGTCGTTCATCAAATCATAGCGCCGCGCGACGCTATGAAAGACGTCGTTGACCAGCGACTGCTTGGCTGTAAGCGGCACCCGTCTGGCGCCGAATTGGGCGGTTTCCGTCATTGCTGGCGACCTCGTGCGCAACCATAGCGCGGCCCGCCAGAGCAGGCTATGTCTTTGAAATTAACCACGTTGCAGGAGCAACGGTTCGCCAGCAATGCCCGAGCTTCCGGAAGTCGAAACCGTCCGCCGCGGGCTTGAAACCGCAATGCAGGGCCAACGTATTACGCGTGTCGAGGTTCGACGGCCGGATCTGCGCTGGCCGCTGGCCAAGGACTTCGCGCA
>JBQCCX010000274.1:0-25930 GCA_051961815.1 Xanthobacteraceae bacterium | reverse complement strand
CAAAACTGGAAACCGCGTCTGTCGGTTCCGCTCAAGCATGTCCGTCACGAGCACCGCGGCTTTCGCGGCGGTGAGATTCGCAATCGCGGCATTCGGGCGAGCGAGGGCGCGCTGTGCATTTTCCTCGACGGCGATTGCCTGGCCCGGCCGAACTTTATTGCCGCCCACCGCCGGCTTTATGAGCCGGGCTGGTTCGTGATCGGCAATCGCATTCTGTTATCGCGCGAACTGACCGCAGCCATTCTGGCGCGCGGTCTCGCACCGGACGCATGGACGCTTGGCGCTCTGTTGCGCCAGCGCCTGACGGGCGGCATCAATCGTTTGCTGCCGGCGGTCCATGTGCCATTGGGTCCGCTGCGCAAATTGCAGAAAGAAAGCTGGCGCGGCGCGCAGACCTGCAACTTCGCGGTGGCGCGCAGCGATCTCGAGCGTGTCGATGGCTTCGATAACAGCTTTGTTGGCTGGGGATATGAAGATTCCGATCTGGCCATTCGTCTGATGCGCGCCGGTGTGCACCGCAAGGATGGACGATTTGCCACCGGCGTTTTTCATCTTTGGCATCCGTGGAACGATCGCGCGCAACTGTCGGCCAATCGCAAGCGCCTGGACGAGACCATCGGCAGCACCCGCGTTGCAGCCTTACGCGGCCTTTCCACACTCGCGGCGGAGGATGAGATCGCCGCGCATTCGTCGGTGGCGCAACGATGAAGCCGGTGCGCTTGCGGGAGGACGCACGGGTGCTCGTGGTGATCTTGCGCCGCCTCGGCGACGTGTTGCTAACGACGCCGCTGATCCGAAGCCTCAAGCGCGCTTTTCCGCAGGCGACAATCGATGCTCTGGTTTTTGCGGGGACCGAAGGCGTGTTGGCGGGCAATCCCGACCTCGCGGCGGTCATCACCATGCCGCAGCGGCCGGGCGTCGCCGACACTCTGTCGCTGTGCGCGCGCCTGTTCCGTCGCTACGATCTCGCCGTGTCGGTACAGACCGGCGATCGGCCGATCGGCTTTGCGTTGATCGCCGGCCGGCACAGCGCCGGGCCGGTCGAGCCGGAAGGATTGGCAAGCGCGATCAAGCGCACATTGCTCGGCCGCAGCTATGTTCGCGATCGCGGCGAACACCGCGTTGCCGACATTCTCCGGCTCGCGGACGTAATCGGCATTCCCGCCCATGGCGATGGTATCTGTCCGGCGCCCGGGCCGCGGCCGCGCTTGGCGCCGGCGCAGCCCTATGCGGTCATCCACGCCGCGCCGATGTTCATCTATAAGCGCTGGACTGCCGACGGCTGGACCGCGCTCGCTGCGGCATTGCGCGAACGCGGCTGCGCCGTGGCCGCGACCGGTGCGGCCTCCGACCGGGACTATCTCGATTCAGTGTGGCGCGACGCGCCCGTAGTGCGGCTCGAGGGCAAACTCGACTGGCCGGAAGTCACCGCGCTCATCGCCGCTGCGCGCGTCTATATCGGTCCCGACACGGCGATTACTCATCTTGCCGCAGCGGCGGGCGTGCCGACGGTTGCGCTTTACGGCCCGACCGATCCTCGGCTGTGGGGGCCGTGGCCGCGCGGTGGCCTCGAACCCTCGTGGCAGGCGTCCGGCACAATTCAGCGGCGCGGCAATGTCTGGCTTGTGCAAAATCCGCTGGCTTGTCTGCCATGCCAGTTGGAAGGTTGCGAGCGCCGGCTCGACAGCCATAGCCAATGCCTCGACGAGCTGACGGTTGCGCAAGTGCTTGCCGCGGTCGATCAGGCGCTGGCGATGCGGCAAGCGGCCTGACCCGTTCAAGCGCCGCCTCCATTACGGCTTGCGTTGGCGGCCGAGGAAAAACGCCACGGCCGCCAAGGCTTGAACTAAAGCCGCGGCGATGAACAGCCACGGCGCCGCTCCGGCCGAGGCAGTATCCCATGGCGGCGCGAATTCGCGGATCAATCCGAACACCGCGGGCGCGAAGGCGTAGGTGGCTTGTCCGGTGGCGACAATCAACGGGACGACCCGCGACACGTCTTCCTTCGAGAATTCGGCTTGGGCAATCATGGGCGGCAAGGACGTGGTGTTGCCAATTCCCGCGCCGAACAGAACAACGCCGAGCAGCAACAGCGGCACGTTATCGCCCGCTGCAAACAAGAAGGCGAGCGAGCCTAAAATCTGCACAATGGAGTTGCCGCAACCGAACAGTCGGCGGTCGGCGTCGGCCGGCATCAGCCAGCCGACGAGTGTCCGGCCCACGATTGCTGCTGCCGTCGCACCGCCCACGGCAAATCCCGCCAATTGCGCGCCGAGCGCCGGGACCAGCAGCGAGAACAAGTGCGCGAGTAAGCCGATCTGCGCGAACAGGCCGAGCGCCATGCCGGCCGCGAGAGTGACGAGGCGCCAGTCCTTCCAAACCTGCGTGTTCGGCAATGGTTTGGCTGGCGTCTTTGTCAGAGCCGTCGCCACCGCCTGCGGAGCATCGCCATCGGGTTGCAGTCCCATAGCTTGCGGCGTCTTGGAATAGTAGAGGTCGGCCAGGATCCAGATGGTCCCAATGACGATCAGACCGATCACGATTGCGGCCCAGGCGAACCCGAGCAGTCCGATTGCCGCCACCCACAGAGGCGAGAAAACGACACCGCCGATGCTCGATCCATTATAGGCCGACGCCAACGCGGCGGGCCGCCTGCGCACGAACCATGGAGCCAAGATCGCATTCACAGCCGCGGCTCCCATGGTGACCCAGCCGCCGCCACTGAACAGCGTCGCAACAAAAAGTTCCCAGGGTTGTTGCGCCAGTGCCCACCCGGTGACCCCGAGCGCCAGGGCCACCACGCCTGCCTTGGTGACTCGAGCCACGCCGAAACGCGCATAGAGCCTTGGCAAATTGGCAATGACGATCGCGCCAAAGAGAAAGTGGACCGTGACTGCTGTCGAAACCAGGTTGAGCGACCAGCCGCGCGATTGCTGTACGGCATGCAGGTAGACCGCAGGACCGTAAAAGCCGAGGCCCCATCCGAAGGTGGCAAGGACAAAAACCGCGGCCACGACATGCCAGCCGTAAAAGGTCGCTGTCCGACCGCTCGCCGCCGCCAGGCCTGATGCTGGTGCCGTAGTCATGGCGGCACGCTGGAAGAAAATTCGCAGCGATGTTACGGAAACGGCCGAACTGTCGAAGCGCTTGCCTGAGCTAGAAGGGCTCCATGGAGCGAAATGACCATGGCGAATAATGCGCTGTTTGCCACAGTCGCCGCTTTATCCGGCGATCCCGCTCGCGCCGCCATGCTGCAAGCGCTGATGGATGGCCGCGCCTTGACTGCAAGCGAACTGGCGAGAGCTGCCGGAATCACGCCGCAGACTGCGAGCGGGCATCTCGACCGGATGACGACGGCGGGTTTGTTGAGCGTCCAAAAACAGGGACGTCACCGCTACCATCGGCTGGCCACGGCCTCGGTCGCGCATATGCTGGAAAGCATCATGCAGGTGGCCTCGGAGCTAGCGCCGGCTACGAGAAAATTTTCAATCGGTCCGAAGGAGGCCGCGCTTCGTCGCGCGCGGACCTGTTACGACCATCTCGCCGGTCAGCTCGGCGTGTCGATCGCCGATGGGCTGATGCGCGACGGCTATGTCGAACTTGCGGGAGACGCCGGAATAGTCACAGAGGCCGGCATCGCGCGCCTGGCCGCACTAGGCATGAACGTCGAGAAAATCCTGCAGCGCCGAACCAAGCAGTCGGGGCGGGTTCTCTGCCGGCCTTGTCTCGATTGGAGCGAGCGCCGGCCACACCTCGCCGGCATGCTCGGCGCGCTTATTTGCGAGCACAGCATGCAACAGGGTTGGACCCGGCGGTTGCCGGGAACGCGTGCTGTGCAGTTGACGCCGGTGGGCGAGCGCGCTTTTCGTGAAGGCTTCGGCGCTCAGCTTGGCTAGATCAGCCGCGATCAATGCCGAGCGGCGGGACGCTTTAGTACAGCGCCGGCTGTCGCGGCGCGGTCGGTCGGCCGAGCACACCGGTAACCACGTCGAATGGTGTATAGGATTGCCCGGCGCACGCATCAGATTGCACCGCATAGCGTCCATCGATCACGGCATCGTTCTCAATGAACAGCGCATAGGTCCGCAGATGGCCGCGATCGACAAAATGGACGCAAGCAAGCCAGCTCCAGCCTTTAAGTCCGTGAACCCATCGCAATCCGGAAATCTCGAAGCTCTCGAGTGAGTCCCGATTTGACATGGTTGAGGAAATATATTTCGCAGCCACCGCGGCATAGGCGGGTTGCTCCGCCTGTGGCGTGGCGGCCTCGCTCGGTCGGGCGATTTGCGTGCACCCCGACGCCGCGAGCAGGATCAGCGCCGCAATCGTGCGCCGAACGGCATTTCCGGGGGCGAAAGAGTTAGAATGCATGCGTTTGCGCACCATAGTCCCGCCACGAATGCTATCCATCCCGACAGGTCAGGATTTAGACCCTCGCACCGGATATCCAGCAGCCTCTATGGCCCCTCGGCGGCTTATTACAGCGGCAACTTTGCTCGGATTTGGGCTTCATCTCGCGGGCTGTGGCGGCTTTGTCGCCGATCATTGGCCGCATTGGGCTGGCGGCATGCCTGCCGATGTGCCGCCGCGGCCTGGCACCCCGGGCTATGCGGAGTTCGTCGCCCATGGCCAGGCAGTACCCGAAGCCAAGCAACCACCGGCCGCGACCGCTCAAGGCGCCGTCCAGCCCGCCGCTGCGACCGAGGCGCCGGCGGCCTCTGCACCAGCGCCCGCGTCTGCAGCGCCCGCGGCGCCGATCCGCGCCGCGGCTCCGGACGGCGATATGACGCAAGATTCCAGCGTGGTGAAGGGCGGCCTTTACTAGCCGCATCAGGCGACGCCGGCCCGCAAGAGATCGTGAAAGTGCACGATGCCAACCGGACGGTCGGCCTCGACCACGATCAGCGCGGTGATCTTTGAGGCATTGAGAATTTGCAACGCCTCGCTTGCCAATTGATCAGGCCGGACGGTTTTGGGCGACGCCGTCATTACGGCATCGACCGGCGCCTGCAACAGATTGGCGCGCATGTGGCGGCGCAAATCGCCGTCGGTGATCACGCCGGCGAGCTTTCCGGAGGGTTCGGTCACCGCCACACAACCGAATCCCTTGGCCGATATTTCCACGATTGCTTCCGACATTGGGGCGCCGCGCGCAATCAGCGGCACGGCGGCGCCCGGATGCATGACGTCGCGGACAAATTTCAATGCGGCGCCCAGCCGGCCGCGGGGATGGAACACGCCGAAATCGACGGCGGTAAAACCGCGGCTTTCAAGGAGCGCGATGGCGAGCGCGTCGCCCAAGGCGAGCTGCATCAGTGACGATGTCGTGGGGGCCAGGTTGTGCGGGCAGGCCTCGCGCACCGGCGGCAGCTCCAAAACAATGTCGGCGGCCTTGCCGAGTGTGCTGCCGGGATTGACCGTCACTGCGATCAAGGTGATGCGAAACCGCCGCGAATAGGTGATGAGGTCCTTCAGCTCCTCGGTCTCTCCCGACCACGACAGCGCCAGCATCACATCGTCGGACGTGATCATGCCGAGATCGCCGTGGCTGGCATCGGCGGCATGCACAAAGAAAGCCGGGGTCCCGGTCGAGGCCAGCGTCGCCGCGATCTTGCGGGCGACATGGCCGGATTTGCCCATGCCGGTCACGATCACTCTGCCGCGCGCAGACCGGATGGTTTCGACCGCGGCCGCAAACGGCGCCCCAAGCCCATCGGCCATGGCCGCGGCCAGCGCGCCGAGCCCGCCCGATTCGGTTTCCAGCGTGCGCAGCGCCGAAACCAGATGGGAGCTCAGCGCCGGTTCTGCCTTCTTCGCATCAGACGCGCTCATCATGCCCCTCCACCCGAACGCCACGACAGTAAACCGGGCGGCGTCTGCCTTGCCCGGCGCCTTTATTTGCCCCAAGCGGCGAAGGCATCTGCGAAAGCACGGTCGCCGGCCGCGCCTTTTTCGAGCGCAAGAATGGCCCGGCCGCCATTGTTGTAAACGACGGGAATATCAAACCACGGCCGCTCTTTGAGCAGCTGCATATTACGTTGCACGTCCGCGTCGACCGCTGATAGCCCGATCAGGAAAAAGCCATTGGTCACTTTCACGGCAAGACCGGCGAGCGGCACGCCGCGGGCCTGTTCTGATTCTTTCATCAGAACGCCTGGGACATTGGCGATGCTGCCGCCGGCAAAATCCGGCGGCAGGTTGAACATGATCTCGATGGTGTGACTGGCCGGCAGCGCCTGATCGGTATTGCGGCGCAACGACCAGGTCACGGTCATGTTGCGGTCGGGAATTGTTACGTCGGCGCGAATCTGAACTTCGGGAGCGAGGCCGCTGCCGGGTGAGACCGTCTCGGTGCGCCAGGTTGCCGAACCGATATATTGCTTGCCCTGTGGATTGCCCGGATCTTCCTCATAGAGCACGACGCGCTGCGCAACGGCGGGTCCGCTCTGTGATTTCGGCGCCGCGGCGGGCGGCTGCTGACGTGTTTGTTGCTCTTGCGGCACACGTCCCCCGAATTTCGGCTCACTGGCCGGCTGCTGCGCCGTCTGGCTCTGGCGCGAGCGCATATGGGAGAGGAATTGGTAGACGCTGTTGATATTCGACCATTGCCAGTAAACCAGCGTGCAGACACCGAGCAGGATGACGAGCGCGGTCGCAAGCCGAGCGAGCCCGCGATAAGAGCGGGGCGGCCGCGGCTCGCGATAATGATCGGCCGGCTCGAGCGGGCGCCGCACCGGCGGCCGTCCCGGTTCGATAGGATGCTCATCGTCGAGGTCGTAGGCCGGTTCGTGCATTGGCGCCGAGCCGTCCTCAAGGAGATCGGGGGCGTCTTCATAGTCGCCCCGCTCGGCCCCCCTATGGTCCCAACTCGTCTCATGCCCGTCGGAAAATGCTTGCGATTGTGCGCCTCGATAATCGTTGTGCGGATCGCGGGACGTCGTTGCCGTTTGCGGCGGCGCCGCGTCGAAATCATCGGCGGCGGCCATCGGCTTGCGAAAGAGCTTCAAATCTTGCGGCGGCCGTTCGGAAGTGCGCGCGCCAAGAAGCTTGCTGCGCGCGCTTGGCGGCGACTCTGCCGGGCGGGGCGCCTCGCTCGATGCCGCCATGCCGCCGCCCGCCTGTTCTCTTCGCGGCGGATCGGGGAACTTTGCCTCGACGCGCGCCGGCGCCGGGTCGCCAGGCGGCCCGCCCTGACGGTCGCGTCTCGCCATCGCGGCAGGCGCTGCAGCCGCGGCGCCGGCGGTGGATTGGCGGCCGCCGGTATTGATCGCACGCGGCGTCACCGGAGGCCGCGGCTCGGTACGGGCTTTGCGCACCGATTCGGCTTCGACCTTGCGGATGGCGTCTTCCAGCGCCAGCCGTTCCCGGGTGATTTCGGCTTCGGAGAGCGGCGGATCGATGCCGCGCAGCTGCGCCACCAGGGCCGCGCGGGCGCGCTCGTACAGCGTGCGCCGGGCATCGGCAGTATTGTTGCCGAGGCCTTCTACGGCACGGGTAATGAGCGGGTGATAATCAGCCATTCGGGCAGTTTACGCTTGGCTCGCTAAAGTTGCATCTTACGCTTCGAAGGGATTGTGCATGAGGATCGTGTCCTCACGTTCCGGACTGGTGGACAAAATTGCGGCGGAACAGCCGATCAACTCCTCCAAACGACGGACATATTTGATCGCTTGGGCGGGCAGATCCGCCCATGAGCGGGCATGGGCGGTTTTTTCCCGCCAGCCGGCGATTGTTTCATAGACCGGCTCGACCCGCGCCTGGGCATGCTCGCTGGCAGGCAGATCATCGATCTCACGGCCATCAAGGCGATACGCCACACAGACCTTTATTTCGTCGAATCCGTCGAGGATGTCGAGTTTGGTGAGCGCCAGTCCCTGAATGCCGCTGGTGCGCACGCTCTGGCGCACCAGGACGGCATCGAACCAGCCGCAGCGCCGCGGCCGGCCGGTGACCACGCCGAACTCCTTGCCGCGCTCGCCGAGCGTCTTGCCGATCTCGTTGACCTGTTCGTTCGGAAACGGTCCGGAACCGACGCGGGTCGTATAGGCCTTGCAGATGCCAAGGACATAATCGATGGCGCCAGGGCCCATTCCGGATCCGGTCGCTGCCTGCGCCGCCACCGTATTCGAAGACGTGACGAAGGGATAAGTCCCGTGATCGATGTCGAGCAGCGCGCCTTGCGCGCCTTCGAACAGAATGCGTTTGCCCTCGCGCCGCCGCTCGTCGAGCAATGACCACACCGTATCCATGAACGGCAATATCTTCGGACTGACGCTTGCGAGCTCGTCATAAAGCGCGCGGGGCACAATCTCGTCCATGGCGAGCCCGCGCCGCAGCGCATTATGATGCGCGAGCAGACGCTCGATCTTGCCGTTGAGCATTTGCAGATCGGCGAGATCCATCACCCGAATGGCGCGCCGTCCGACCTTATCCTCGTAAGCGGGGCCGATGCCGCGCCCGGTCGTGCCGATCGCTCCCTTGCCGGACGCGCGCTCGCGCGCGACATCGAGTTCCTGATGCAGCGGCAGGATCAGCGGCGTGTTTTCCGCGATCCGCAGATTATCCGGCGTGACCACGATGCCCTGCTTTTTAAGCTGGGCGATTTCGCCCAACAGCGCGTGCGGGTCGAGGACAACGCCATTGGCGATGACCGAAAGCTTTCCCGGCCGCACCACGCCCGACGGCAACAGCGACAGCTTGTAGGTCGTGCCGTCGATGACGAGCGTATGGCCGGCATTATGCCCGCCCTGAAAGCGGACCACGATGTCGGCCTGCTCGGAGAGCCAGTCGACAATTTTGCCTTTGCCCTCGTCGCCCCATTGAGAGCCAATCACGACGACATTTGCCATTAAGGAAACATCCTCAAACGGCCGATCACGACTCTAGGGTTCGGATTCCGGCTGCAGCCGCTCGTTCCGATAATGGATGATGCCGGCCGAAGCAAGGAAAAGTGGTTGTCGGCTGGGATAGCGAATGGAGGCCAAAACGCTGGTTTCTCTGTAGAATCTGCGCCGGACGTTAATAATGACCGTCGCAAGCTGGCCGCTGACCATTCCCCAGCAGTCATGCGGCCTGCGCCCTAGCTGCGCAAAGCCCGCCGCGGTAGCTGGAGCGCTGGTTTGCCCTTGGAGCCGCCGGAACACAGATGACCGCGCCGAGACAGTTTGAGTATCGCGATCCGAAAACGGGCGGCGACCGGGTCACCGAGGGGGGCAGCGAGCCGGCTCAGCCGGCGCACGGGTTTGATCGCGCTGGTCGCCGCAGCGGGGCGCCACCGGTCCGTGAAGCCTATTTGCTGTTGTCGCTCACCTCCTTGTTCTGGTCCGGCAATGTGGTGATCGGACGTTATATCGCCGGGTACATTCCGCCGATCACGGTCTCGGTGATCCGGTGGGGCGGCGCCTTCTTCATTCTCTTGCCGTTCGCGATGCGCCACCTGCTGCGCGATTGGCCGGCGATCCGAAAGCATGCCGGATGGCTGACGCTGCTCGCCCTGACCGGTTTCTCGGCCTACAACACGATGGCCTATTACGGCCTGCACTTCACCACCGCGATCAACGGCCTGTTGTTGCAATCGGTCTCGCCGCTGTTCGTCGCGTTGTGGTCGTTCGTGTTGTTTCGCGATCGCCTGTCTGCGCGCCAGGCCGCCGGCATCTGTGTCTCGCTCGCCGGCGTCGTTGTGATCGTCAGTCACGGCAGCCTCGAAGTGCTGTCCGCCCTGGCAGTCAACGAGGGCGATCTTTTGTTCGTGATTGCCCTGTTGGTCTATGCCTTTTACGTTGCGGCGCTGCGGTCGCGGCCGGCAATCCATCCGCTGTCGTTTCTCGCCGTTGGAATGGCTGGCGGCGCCGTGTTGCTGTTGCCGGGCATGGCGCTGGAAATCGCGTATGGGCAACCGATCGTCCTCGATTATCTCAGCGGTTTCAGTCTGGCCTATCTTTGCGTCTTTCCATCGATAATCGGCTATCTGTGCCTCAACCGCGGCATCGAGCTCGTCGGCGCCAACCGCGCCGCGCCCTTCATTCATCTGGTTCCGGTGTTCGGATCGGTGCTGGCGATCGCTTTATTGGGCGAGCGACTGCAATTGTTTCACGCCGTCGGTTATCTGTTGGTGCTTGCCGGCATTACGCTGGCGACGCGGCGATAGATCGTTTGAATCTTTCGTCGTTGCGAGCGAAGCGAAGCAATCCAGAACTGGTAGCAGGAACTAGATTACCTCCGTCGCTTTCGCTCCTCGCAATGACGACTCCATAAATACGGACGTCGCGCTAAAACTGCAGTGGCTTGACCTGCTGAACATTCTGAATCTGCCGCACCTTGGCGAGCACGTCCGCCGGCACGGTGCCGTCGATCTCGACCAGCGCAATGGCGTTACCGCCGGCGGATTCCCGGCCGAGATGGAAGGTCGCGATATTGATGCCGGCTTCGGCCAAAAGGGTGGCAAAACGCCCGACGAATCCGGGCTTATCTTTATTGGTCACATAGAGCATCGAAGGCGCGAACTCGGCGTCCATGCGGATGCCTTTGATGTCGACGATGCGCGGCCGTCCGTCGGCGAACACGGTGCCGGACACCGAGCGTGTCTGCCGGTCGGTAACCACCGCCAGCGTGATCAAGCTGTCGAAGTCGCCTTCGGCATCGCGCCGGGTGTCTTCGACGATGATGCCGCGATCTTTCGCCACGATCGGCGCCGACACGACATTGACGTCCTGCAGCATCGGCCGCAGCAGGCCTGCCAGTGCGGCGGAGGTGAGCGCCTTGGTGTTCATCTGCGCGACCCCGCCCTCATAGGTCAGCCGAACCTGCTTGATTCCGCTTTCGGTGAGCTGTCCGGCGAACGAGCCGAGCTTTTCGGCCAGCGCGATGAACGGCTTTAATTTCGGTGCTTCCTCGGCGGTGATCGAGGGGAAATTGACCGCGTTCGAGATCGCGCCGCGCAACAGATAATCCGCCATCTGCTCGGCGATCTGCAGCGCGACGTTTTCCTGAGCCTCCATGGTCGAGGCGCCGAGATGCGGCGTGCACACCACATTGGGAAGCCCAAACAGCACGCTTTGCGTCGCCGGCTCCTCGCGAAACACGTCGAGCGCCGCACCGGCGACATGGCCGGATTTGAGCGCCGCGGCCAGCGCGGCTTCTTCGACCAACTCGCCGCGCGCGCAATTGATCAGCCGTACGCCGCGCTTCATCTGCGTCAGCGTTTGCGCGTTGATGATGTTGCGGGTGTTTTCGGTGAGCGGCGTATGCAGCGTGATGAAATCGGCGCGCCGCCACAGCTCGTCCAATTCCACCTTTTCGACGCCGAGCCTGACCGCGCGCTCGGCCGAGAGGAACGGGTCGTAGGCGATCACCTTCATCTTCAGGCCGATCGCGCGGTCGGCGACGATCGATCCGACATTGCCACAGCCGATGATGCCGAGCGTCTTGCCGAAAATTTCGACGCCGAGAAATTTGTTTTTTTCCCATTTACCGGCGCGCGTCGAGCTGTCGGCTTCGGGAATTTGCCGGGCCAGCGCCAGCATCAGCGAGATCGCATGTTCCGCCGTCGTGATCGAATTGCCGAACGGCGTATTCATCACGATGATGCCGCGCGCGGTGGCCGCCGGAATATCGACATTGTCGACGCCGATGCCGGCGCGGCCGATGACTTTCAGGCTCCTGGCTTGATCCAGGAGCTTGCCGGTGACCTTGGTCGCAGAACGGATCGCGAGCCCGTCGAAACCGTCGATGGTTGCGGCAAGCTTGTCCTTGTCCTTGCCGAGATTTGGCGCAAATTCGACGTCAAGGCCGCGATCTTTGAAAATCGCCACGGCGGCTGGCGACAGGGCATCGGAAATAAGGACTCTCGGCGCCATTGCGTTTGCCTTCTAAAAGTCCGTGCTGGAGATGATCGTTATCGCGCGGGCGCGGCGGCTATGCTGTCGCGGCCAGCGCGGTCACTATGCTGCCGCTACAAGCGCGGCCTTGGCTTTGTCATAGGCCCAGTCGAGCCACGCGGTGAGCGCCTCGACGTCGGATCGCTCGATCGTCGAGCCGCACCAGATCCGCAAGCCCGGCGGAGCGTCGCGATGGGTGGCGACGTCATAGGCGACGCCTTCCTTTTCCAGCGCCGCTTCGAGGCCTTTGACAAATGCCGTTTGCGACTCGGGCGAAAGCCGGGCGATCGCCGGATCGACGATCCTCAGGCACACCGAGGTGTTTGAGCGCAACGCCGGATCTCGGGTGAGAAAATCGATCCACGACGTGCGCGATACCCAATCGGCGATGGCCTTGGCGTTGGCATCGGCGCGGGCTTGCATCGCTTGCAATCCGCCGATCGATTTCGCCCATTGCAGCGCGTCGAGATAGTCTTCGACGCACAGCATCGACGGCGTGTTGATGGTCTCGCCGGCAAAGATGCCCTCGTTGAGCTTGCCGCCCTTGGTCATGCGGAAGAGCTTGGGCATCGGCCACGGCGGCTTGTAGCTTTCAAGCCGGGCGACCGCGCGCGGCGACAAGATCAGCATGCCATGCGCGGCTTCGCCGCCGACCGCCTTCTGCCACGAGAACGTCGCAACATCGAGCTTCGGCCAGTCCAGGGCTTGCGCGAAGGCGGCGGAGGTGGCGTCGCAGATCGCCAGTCCGGTGCGGTCGGCCGCGATCCAGTCCGCATTCGGCACCCGCGCGCCCGACGTCGTGCCGTTCCAGGCGAAGACGACGTCGCTTGCCGGATCGATGGCGCGTAGATCAGGCAGCTCGCCGTAGGGCGCGCGCAACACGGTCACGTTTTTGAGTTTGAGTTCCTTGACGACGTCATTGACCCAACCGTCGCCGAACGACTCCCAGGCCAACATCGTGACCGGCGCCGGTCCGAGCAGCGACCACAGCGCCATTTCCATCGCGCCGGTATCGGACGCCGGCACGATGCCAATGCGATAATCCGCCGGCACCTGCAGCACGTCGCGGGTCAGCTCGATTGCCTGCTTAAGTTTCGCTTTGCCGGGCTTTGATCGATGCGAGCGGCCAAGGAGGGCGCCGGCAAGATTTCGCTCGTTCCATCCGGGGCGCTTGGCGCACGGTCCAGACGAAAAATGCGGCACACGCGGCCGCACGGAGGGGATCGATGACGTCATGGCCTATCCTTCCAGATAGTCGCCCCTCGGTGGGGAGGGGTGTCCCGCCGCCGGAAATAGGGGAATGGGCGCAGAAGTCAAGTCATCTTCTTCGCCATTGCGCGGGGCGCGAAGGCGGACAGACGCAGAGCGACGCCTCAAGTCGCCCTGGAAGCCGGTCAGGAAGGCCCGAACGGCCCCTCTGCTGCAATCAAACAACGAGAAGTTGCTGTCCTTCGCCGGCCTCTTGCTCATAAGATTTATTAGATTCTTCAGAAAGGCTGCGTTACTGCGACACGCCTGGATTGGTTGGGCAACGGGCGATCGGCTGCGTCTGATGCACCGATACGCGAGAGATGAGCATGGAAGGCGAGCAAAAGGTCTTTTCTGAAATCTTTCAAAAAAACGCCTGGGCCAGCCGCGAGTCGGTTTCTGGGACCGGCTCCGAATTGAACCGGACCTACCATTTGCGCCGCGAGCTGCCGGTTTTGCTCGCCGAACTTAACGTTCGCTCGTTGCTCGATCTGCCGTGCGGGGACCTCAACTGGATGGCCCATGTAAACTTGGGAGAGATCCAGTACATCGGCGCGGACATCATCGCTGAATTGATCGACCGCAACCGCAAGCTTTATGCCAGCCCGTTGCGCCGCTTCGAAAGCCTCGACTTGACGTCTTCGCCGCTGCCGCAGGCCGACGCGATTCTGTGCCGCGACTGTCTGGGCCATCTACCATACGCGAGCATCCTCGCCGCGCTGGAGAATATCTGCTCGAGCGGCGCGCTTTATCTGCTGACCACGCATTTCAGTTTTCGCACGCTGTCTGCCAATGAAGAGATCGCGCCGGGGCAATGGCGCCGGCTCAATTTCGAACTTGCGCCTTTTCACTGGCCGCCGCCGCAGCGCGCCATCATCGAGGGATGCGACGAAAATGGCGGCCGTTACGCCGACAAGAGTCTGTCGCTATGGCCGATCGACCAGATTCGCAGCGGGCTTGCGAATTTGCGGCGCCGGGCGAATGCGCCGTAGTTGAAGTGGTCGCACGGCAGACGGAAACACCTTGCGCGCTTTCGTGCCGTCAGGGATGATTGCAGCTCGGGGATCTCGCGGCCTCCCCGTTAAGTGGGGCTCTCTCCATGCAAGCGCTGCTCGCTTACGCTTTGGAGCGAGCGCCATGGATGCCAGCTTGGATACCAGCCTGGATGCCAGCCTCGGGCTCAACACCTTCACCTTTCTGTTTCTCGTCGGGACGTTTTTTGCCGCGCTGGTCGCCGGGCTCGGCGGCTTCGCGTTTGGCATCGTCGCCGCGGCGGTCTGGCTCTACATTCTCAGCCCGCTGCACACCGCGACCTTGATCATGGGTCTCGGCCTGGTGGTGCAGGGCTATTCGGTCTGGACACTGCGGCATGCGTTGAGCTGGTCGCGACTGGCGCCGCTACTGATCGGCACGACGTTCGGCGTACCGCTCGGCGTCTTCGCGCTGGCCCATGCCGATCCGCATTATCTGCGGCTTGGCATCGGCGCGGTGCTGGTCTTGTTCAGTCTCTATGGCTTGCTGCGCCCGGCAATCGCGCCGGTGAAAGCCGCCGCTCCGGCCGACCTGGGGGTCGGCTTTTGCAATGGCGTGCTTGGCGGCGCGACCGGCCTTGCTGGCATTATTGTCGTCATCTGGTCGCAACTGCGCGGCTGGGCCAAGGATCAGCAGCGCGCCGTGTTCCAGCCGGTGGGTGTTGCCACTTTCGCGATGAGTGCGGCTTGGCTCGGCGGACAGGGCTCGATTTCGCCTGACGTGGTGCGGCTGTTCGTCGTGGCGCTGCCGGTGCTGCTCGCCGGGACCTGGCTCGGGCTAAAGTTCTACGGCAAACTCAACGAGATTCAATTTCGCCGGCTTGTCCTGGTTCTGTTGCTGGTGTCCGGCGCCGTGCTGCTGTTTCGGTAGCTTTCAGCTCGTATCGACAAACACCGCGGCACGATGCGACCGCGGCAAAAATGCGTAGAGTTTGTTTCTTTTCCGATCGAGCGCCAGCGTATGCGCGCCCGGTTCCGTTTGCACGACGTCCTTCCGGCGCATGGCCGCGATATCGATGACGTCGATGACGCCAGGATCGCCGATTGCGACGTAGAGGTGCCCGAATTTCGGATTGAGAAAGATCACGTCCGGTGTGCCGCTCAGCGGCACGTCATCAAGCACGCGGCCAGATCTGGCATCGATCGCGAACAAGGCGCCTGCATCGCAGGCGCAGAACAAACGATCGGTCGCGGGGTCAAGATCAAGGCCATGCGGGCCTTCGGACGGCACGTCATATTGTTTTGACACTTTCGTCGGTTCGCGCGCATCGATCGCCACGATCCGCGCCGGCGCCGCGATATTGACGAAAAAAGTTTCGAGCGCCGGGTGATAGATCGCCCAGCGGGTGCGGCCGGGCAGTTTGATTTCGCCGATTCGTTCCCTGCGTCCGACATCGATGACTGACGCAGTATACGACTCGGCAATAGCCGGATCGCCGACATTGGCGACGACCAGAAGACCTCGACTGCCGTCGAACGCAACTCCGTTCGGCTTGACGCCGACGCCGATCTTGAACCCATTGTGCTCGTCGCCGGGCTTGAACACCGAAACGGTGTTCTCGCCGCGATTGGTGGTGAACACCAGCCCGCGCTGTTCCGAAACCAGTGCACCCGCCACTGCCGGCAACCCGGAGATCGATTCAACGTAGCTGTCCCCGGCGCAATCGATCACGTCGAGCGAGTCGTTTGCGGTGTGCGCAACATAGAGACGATCGGTGGCCGAATGAATGTCGGCGTGATCGAAGCCGCCGCTCGATCGATGCGGCGGAAGTTCGATGTGGCCGAGTAGACGCAGCGTCATGGTGCGATGGTCTCAGGCCGGACGAGGTCCGGCCTGAGCTCCTCAAGCTTTGCCGCTTTATCTGCCGTTCTCGTGGCCCGCTCAGTCATTGACCGGTCCTTCGTCACCCCAGACGTATTCGGGCACTGTTTGCGTGCTGTCCGGAATGGCGTGCGCTTTAGCTTTGGATCGATCGCGAGTTGGTCCTGACCGGCACCATGTCAGCGGTTGATCACAGGCAACGTGCGTTTCGTCGGCCGTGCGAAAGTCGCGCGGCTCGAGGCTTGACGACGAAGCGAGATCGGCAATGGCGGTGCAAGTGGTCGTGTTATCGCAAGACATTTCTCAGCTCCTTTGGGAGTGAGACAACGCTTGGCTGCACGCGACAGCTCACCGGGCGGCTGTCGAAAGCCCGGATAATGCCGCCACCAGACCAAAGGCTTGTGGAGATCAGACATATCGCCAACATCCTCTGCCCGGTGCGGGCGAGTTGCAGTGCTTGGGCGATATGCCTTGGGTCAGCCGGGCGACTGCATGAGGCCCGACAATCGCTATGTGGCGAGCGGCGATGGCGATGTCAATTCCCGCCAATCCATTTCCGGCGTCATTCGTCATGTCAGCCGCCATGTCAGCGATGTTACTTTGCCGAAGTCGCCCGGCCGCCGACGGGATTGCGCCCGGCCGGGGGGCGCTCCTATAGTTTTCATCCGGGGACGGGCAGGCTCCCCGTCAGACGGTTTCCGTCCAAGATCTGCGCAGCACTCGCTTTGCCGAGGAGATTGCGCTTGGCTGGAACGGATCGCTCACTGTCTCGCTCGATTTTACTGCGGGGTGCTGTGCGCGCTGGCTGGCGCGGCGGCAACAGCGAATGCTGTCGCGCGTTTCTCCGGGACAACATGAGAACCGAATACGAGCGGTGCATAAAATTGCTCAATGGAATAACCGGCGACCCCAGTTGGTCTCGCAACTACGATTCGACGACCCAACGAAAGGTGAGGGGCGCGAATATCATGCGACAAAGGAGACGATGATGCGGCTTGTCTGTTTACTGGCGACTATCTGGACACTTTGCGCACCGATATCGATCGCCAACGCCCAAACCCAAACCCAAAGCATCGATTGGCAGAAGGTCGATGACGCCATCGGCAGAAAAGCGGCGGTGGTGGCCGGCGATGCGCATCGCTTTGGATTTCCGCGGACCGACCTCAACGTGACGCTTGATGGCGTCACGATCAAACCGGCATTGGCGCTGGGCGGTTGGATCGCGTTCAAAGCGATGCAAAGCGACGCAATGGTGATGGGCGATCTCGTCCTGTTGGAGGGCGAAATCAACCCGGTGATGGCCAAGCTGATCGCGAGCGGGCTTGAGGTCACTGCCGTGCACAATCACCTATTGCGCGCCAGTCCGGCGACTTTCTACATGCATGTCGGCGGCCATGGCGATCCGGTTAAACTCGCGACTGCCATTCACGATGCGTTGGCGCTGAGCAAGACTCCGTTGCAACCGCCGGCGCCGCCGGCCCAACAGCCCACGATCGACCTCGATACCGCGCAGCTCGACCAGATCATCGGCGCCAAGGGTCAGGCCAATGGCGGCGTCTATCAGTTCGGTGTGGCGCGGCGCGATCCGGTCACGATGGACGGGATGCCGGTTGCACCGCCCGGTCCGCTGGGATTGGCGACCGGAATCGGTTTCCAGCCGACGGGCGGCGGCAAAGCCGCGATCACCGGCGATTTCGTGATGGTAGCAAGCGAAGTCAATCCGGTGATCAGGGCGCTGCGGGACAACGGCATCGAGATCACGGCGCTGCACAGCCACATGCTGGATGAGCAGCCGCGCCTGTTTTTCATGCACTTTTGGGCTAATGACGACGCGGTCAGGCTCGCCAAGGGGCTGCGGCTCGGTCTTGACGCAATGGCCAATGTCAAAAACTCGCTTTGACAGATCGCAGATAGTATTGGATTGCGACGCTCCACGACCCAATACTGAGGGTGAAATCGAACCATGATCGAACCCGGCCGATGGTCCGAGCTGCTCCGCTATTTTTTGCGGCTGGGCTTGCTCGGATTCGGCGGTCCCGTCGCGCTGGTCGGCCAGATGGAGCGCGAACTCGTCGCCGAGCGTGGCTGGCTGAGCAAAGAGCAGATGCGCGAGGCCATCGCGATCTGCCAGTCGCTGCCGGGGCCGCTCGCGATTCAGGTCGGGATCTATATCTCCTATCTGCGCGGTGGTTTTTGGGGCGCCTGGATCGGCGGTTGGGCCTTCATCTTTCCGAACTTTGTTATCGTCGCCGCGCTTGGCGCTCTCTACGTTTATTTTGGCGATCTCAAACCGATCACCGGTATTTTCTACGGTGTCAGCCCCGCGGTCATCGCGCTGATCCTCCATTCCTGTTACCGGCTTGCGAAGCTCGGCATGGAGGATGCGCTGCAATGGGCGATCGCGCTCGCTTGCCTCGTCATCACCGTGATCCTGCAGGCCGAGGTCGCGTTGCTGTTTATCGGCGCGGGACTTGTCGGCATTCTCTATTACGGCAACGTCTTCAGACAAAAGCCTCCGCCGCTGGTTTTGCAGGTCGCAGCCCTGCCAGCGCTGACATTGGCGCCGGCAGCTTCGGCCTCGACGCTCGGCAAGCTTTTGCTGTTCTTTCTCAAGGCGGGGTCGCTCACGTTCGGCAGTGGCCTCGTGATCGTGCCGTTTCTGCAGCAAGGGGTGGTCCAGCAATACGGCTGGATGGACGAACGCCAATTCTTGATCGCGGTCGCGGTCGGAATGATCAGCCCCGGTCCGGTGGTGATCACCGCGACTTTCGTCGGTTACCTGGTCGCCGGCTTCTGGGGCTCGCTGGTCGCGACCGTCGGCATTTTCTTTCCGTCATTCATCTTCCTCCACGTCGCCGCGCCGCTATTGGCGCGGCACGGGACCAATCCCAACGTGCAAGGCTTCGTGCGTGGCGCCTATGCGGCGGCAATCGGAACAATCCTCGGCGCCTGCATTTTGCTGGGCCGGATTGCCATCGGCGATTGGCTCACGGCCATCGTCGGCTTGGCCTCGCTTGGGGTTCTGTTCCGCTGGAAAGTCAGCAATCCACTGCTGATTGCCGCTACCGCGGTGATCGGCCTCGTTGCCTACCCGCTGCTGCAGCCGGCCTGGGTGATGGTGAAATAGCGGCAGTGCTTGTTCGGCGCTCGGCGATTGTGAAATGACATAGCGCGACAGAAGGATCTGCCCCGAAGCGGCCACAGGGCAATGATCGCCGGCCTTGTACCAATTTTGCTACAGGGCGCAGCGTTAGTGCCGGGTGCGACTTCTGACCGCGTGCGGCCGAGTGAACAGTCGTGGTTAAGCTTTGCAGGCTAGGTCCAGATTCTACCCCCTTCACCTTGGACCTGGTGGCCCCGCGAGGGGCCATTTTTTCGCCGCGCCAGTGCCGTCGGCGGTTGCTTGCCCCGACTTTTCCGACCGCCGACTTTTCCGACCGCCGATTTTTCCGACCGCCGACTTTTCCGATCCTTGGCGAACCCGTACTAGCGCAGCGTGATCACCAGCCCGTTGAGATCGGCGGCCACGATCAGTCCGGCCTGGCGGCCTGCCAGAGTGAGAATCGCGCCATTCTGATTGGTGAGGACGATGCCGCCCGCTCCAGCGCCGACCGCGACGCCCGCGCCGGCAGCGCCGTAGACGCCGTTCACGTCGGTCGGCCGGCGGATATTGGTGACCGTGCCGACAAAATCCGTCGCCGAGGCGCCGAAGGTAAATCCGTAGCTCACGCCGCCGATCGCCAGCGGATAGCTCCGCCCCTGGAACACCAGCGTGCCGCTGCCGCCGGAGCCGCCGACGACGAAACCCGCCTTGATCACATTAAAGCGGATGCTGCCGCTGTCGGCATAGCTCGCCGTAAGCGCAGCGCCGGTCACGGCCAAAGCAATCAGTGCGGCGCGAACGACGGATGATAATTGCATGAGAACCCCCCGATGACGATTTGCCGAATTGGCGATGCTAACCCCGAGTGCGCCAAAGATGCGACGAATCGACGAGGTAAACAAGGTGAACTTGTTCCACGCGCGGCGGCGCTAGGACCGCGACACAGGTCGCGGAAACCAAACTATGTCACTTCGTGGATGTCGGAGTTTGCGGACGTCGTCCGCCTTCAACCGGTAATTCCACAGTGCCGGACATCGCCAGGCACTGTTCTCTTGGCACCGCAACCACGCGGCCGTCGGTTTTTCGGCAATTGCCCGATCCGAGCTGATAGCCGGTTTTGCAGGGTTCGCCGGTATACGGATAAAATTGTGCGCTGCGATTGACACAATACGCCTGCGGCTCGGAAGGAGGTTGGGCGCTTGTTTGCGCGTGCGTTGGCGCGGCGTTCGCCAGGATCGCAAGCAAAGATAGGGTAAGACAGGCAGCTAATCGCATGATGGGCTCCCGCACCTCACCTGCGGCGGCTTTTTAGATAACGAAGCGGCGGCACCGGCGTTCCCGGCCTTCCACGCAGGGACAGTCGCGCCGCTTTTGCCGATCGGCACGCCGTGAAGGTTGCGGAAGCTTCGCTATCGCCGATCTTTAATCGCCGCGGATCGGTCGCGGTGGCGTGGGCAGCGTCGCCCGCTGCGTCGATTGCAGGATGATCTGGGCGGCGGCGTTCTCCCCGGCGGACGGCACTTGCGGGCAGGCCGATGCCGAATGCGTCGAGCAGCTCAGATTGGCCGTGGCGATACTCTTCAAGCCGGCAACGCCGCCGTTCTGGCCGGATCTGCTGGACAGCTTTTTGATGTTGCGGTCGACTTCCGCGGTCGTGACTTGCGTCGGCTGTCCGGGCAGCGTCTTCCAGTTCGCGACGGTTACCGTAAAGCCGGGCCGGGTCACGACCGTGGTGCCGGCGGCATTGCTCAGGGTGAGGGTGCCGTACTGATTGGTCACCTGCGTGCCGCCGGCGCCGTGCGTGATTGTCACGGTGCCGCCGCGCACACCGACCGCGACCGCGGGCGTATTGATGGTGACGGCGCCCTGATGGCTCAATTGCCCGCCAATGAATTGGAGCGTGCCGACCGACAGCCTCGTCAACATGTGACCACGATTCGAGGCCGGATCGTACACGAAGTCGTCGATCACGAGATTGGTGTTGGCGGCGACGCTCAGCGAGCTCTTGTCGAGAAATTGTAGCTGTGCCGATCCGGACGATGACGTGTGGATACGTTCCTTGTGCATCACGCGGGCGCCAACGGTGAGCTTGTCGGTGGCGCCGCCGGGCGGCGTGCTTTCGCTCACCGGGTTCACCGCGGTGGCGGTACCGACCTGTTGGGCAAAGGCGGGCGCGGTTGCGAGCAGCGCCGCGGTCAGCGGCAATGCGATGAATTTTCCGGTCATGACACGACTCATGAATTGCTTGCTCAGCGAGCGTTGATTTAAGCGCTGTTGGCCGGCCGAGCCTGTGACGGCGGGCACAAAGCGGCGCTTTACGCCAAGTTGTTGAATTTGCGCCTTCTTCATTGGTCTTCCGGCCCGGCTCTATGCTAAAATCATCGTTGAGCGAGGGTATTCCGGCGCGCTTTCAAGGCAAGTCGGAGCCTTCGCGAAGGGGGTCAAAAGCCGATGAAGATAATCAGACAATTTGTCGTTGCAGCCGCCGCTGCGGCGATCGCGACTGCAGTGTTGCCGCCTTCGTCCTTCGCCAAGGCGCATAAAGCAAGTGAACGGCCGTGCACCTTTGGTCAGGCCTGCACCGTCAAGCCGGCGGGGGTCAGCAAGGCCACTGGCTGGGTGACTACCCAGCGATGCTCGTACGAGAGCCACAAGATGTATGCGGACCTCTTTCCCTGCTATCGGCCCGGCGGCGCATGCCCCCCGGCGACATGCAAGGGGAAGAAGTAGCTCGCTGGTTCAAGACGCCAGGGTCGGCCAAGCCACCAGAGAGAGAGAGGTCCGTGCCAAGCGCGGCCCGATGAGAGGCTTTGCGCCTGCGACGGCGCCTGCTGCGCTTAGCGGAATGTCACGGTCGCTATGGCGCGGCTGACCTTGTCTTGCGCCCAGATCGTGACCGGTCCGGGCGCGGCACCCGGTGCGGCGATATTGGTGCCCTGACCGGGCGCATTCAGGATCTGCTCGCCTGCAGCGTTCGATACGCTCACAGAACCTTCGATGAGGAATACGCCAAGCGCCTGGTCGTCGATCGGTCCACCCCAAAATTCGGTGCCGCGGATGCCGACGATCGCGACCGGCGTCGTTACGCTCACCTCCGCGCTGGCCAGTTTCGAGAGCTGGCCCGACACAAAGCGGAACGCGCCAATGACCCCGAACTTGATCGTTCCGCGCCCGCCGGCCGGATCGAAGACGTAGCGGTCGAGCGTCAGCTTTGCCCGTTCGCCGAGCGTCAGCCGCGTCTGATCGCGCAAGGTGACTTCCAGCCGCGCCGCTTCGCCGGTCGACACGGTCTCGTTGGCAAATACCGAGGCGTTGATACCAAGCGCGCGTGTGGCGTCACTGCGCGTCGCGCTGGCCGCGCCCTGGATCCGGCTGATCGTGCCGATCGCATCCTGCGCCGCGGATTGATCGCCGGCGAAGCCGACTACAACCATCACCGCGATGACGAGCAGCCGCTGCAACATGCGCCTGTCCATGGCCACAATGATTGGCCGGGACCCGGATCCGGCCATGACGCAGCTTCAGTCCTTATCGTCTTCAAGCTCGCCGATGTGGTGCTGCGCATAGAGCTCGAGTCCGAGCTTGGCGACGAGATCAAGCTGGGTTTCGAGGAAATCGATGTGCTCTTCCTCGTCATGCATGAGCTTCTCGAACAGGTCTCGCGTCACGTAATCGCGCACCGAATGGCAGTGCGTGGCGGCCTCTTCGTAAAGCGTGCGCGCCGAGATTTCGGCGGCGAGATCGCAATCGAGCACCTCCTTGACGTTCTGGCCGATATGCAGCGGATCGAGCACCTGCATGTTCGGGAAGCCGTCGAGAAAGATGATGCGCTCGACCAGCTTGTCGGCATGCTCCATCTCCTCGATTGACTCCTTGCGCCACTGCTTGGCCAGCGCCTTGTAGCCCCAATTGTCGAGCAGGCGGTAATGCAGCCAATATTGATTGACGGCGGTCAATTCATGCCGCAGCGCCTTGTTGAGGTAATCGAGGACACCGGGCTCGCCTCTCATCATTATGCTCCCAAGATCAAATCGATGACGCGAAACGTCACGAGGGTAAGGATTATAGCGGCTGCAATCGGGCTCGAAAGCCCGGCTGCGTTCAGGAGTTTGAGGCGAGGTCAACGATCAGGAATGGCCGTTCCGGCAACAGGTCGCCTCCGAGGCGGCCAGTGCCTCGTCCATGATGCGGCGAATGGTGCGCGCGCAGCGGCCGCACTGCGCGCTGCAGCCGAGACAGTGGTAGACCTGCCCGGTGGTGCGCGGAACATCGCCGCCCGACGACAGCGTCGAGCGCACGTCGTGGTCGCTGAATACGTTGCAAGAACACACAATCATTGCGGGGAAAGTCCCGGCGAGCTTTGGCTTGTCGGGATCATGCTCTAGTCCAGCCCCCGAAGACTTGCAAAGAAAAAAGCATCTTTTGTAAGCGTTCTAATTTGCGCTGGTCGGCTCGCCGAAAATTAACTCCAATCGGCGCTGCCGCATTGACCTGCATCAAGTCGTCACCGTTTCCCGGGTCTGCAGCGCGCCACTCTCGCGCTGCGCTCCGCCCGGGATCCGTGTTCACGCTGCCGCCGCGGTGTCTTCAGACCCTTCATCACGGCGCCGGCGGCGCGGCCGCAGCCGGCAAAGCCGCGCCGGTATGCGGCACAAATCATCGACCAAGCCGGCAAACCGCTGGCCGCGGGCCAGCGCCCGGTCGAGCGCCGCCATGGTGCGCGCGAGCCCGGGATCGTCATCGTGGATCCAGGTGCGCAGAACGCCGCCGAACAAGGCGGCGAGTCCCTGGGCGCGGATCATGCCGCGCGGTCCCGATGCGCCGATCCCGGCCGCCGTGAGCATCCATTGCTGCGAGCGCACCGCAAGGCCGTTAAGCGCGAGCGCAAGCGGCGGATTGCGCCGCACCGAACGCATCAACGATCGCACCGCCTCGCGATGGGGAGCGAGAATTTCAAGCCTGCGCATCAGCACGTCGAACAGGCGCTCTCGCGCCGGTTCCTCCTCGATATCGGCGGCGTCCGCGCTCAACACGGCGCGATCGACCGATTTGATGTGGGCGGCGAGAATGGCCAGTGTTGAAGGAAACTCGCCACGAAGCTGCGCCAGCGTCAGGCCTGAAGCTTCGGCAATTGCGGCAAAGCCGATCTGCTCGATCGGCTTTTCGGCAAGAAGATTCAGGAACGCGGCAATGATCTTTTCGCGATCGCCGGCCGGCGGCGGGGCGGCATTGGGGCGGCGGGGGGAGCGAGCGGACGATTTGCGAGCGGATCGGCGAGCCATGACAATGCTCCTACACAATAGTTTTGCGCGGCGTGGCGCCGGCCTGCGGATCGCGCGGCTTGAGCCGCGACTTCAGTCGCAAATGTATGCGGTGCGCCGGACCGTTCCAAGACGGCGCGGGCTGGTCCGGGAAAATGAGATTTTCCTCTCCCGCTTGCGGGGAGGGGTCGCGAGCGCAGCGAGCGGGTGAGGGGGCGTGGCCATTAGCCTGAGCCCAGCGACAAGGCCCCCTCATCCCGACCTTCTCCCCGCACGCGGGGAGAAGGAGTGCGGCGGCGCGCAGCCAAAATTTTTCAGCCGGCCAGTTCGCGGGAGCGTGCGGTTGCGGCCGCAATGGCCTCGCTCATCAGCCGCACGAGGCCGTTAGGGCGCATCAGCACCGCCAGCGCCGCGGCGGTGGTGCCGCCCGGCGAGGTCACGTTTTGGCGCAAGGTGGCGGCGTCCTGACGCGACCGATGCAAGAGCTCGCCGGCGCCGGCGACCGTCTCGCGGGCGAGTTTTTCCGCCAGATGAGCCGGCAGGCCGACCCCGGCGCCCGCTTGCGCCAGCGCTTCCGCAAGCAGGAAGACGTAAGCCGGTCCGGATCCCGACAACGCGGTCACCGCGTCCATCAGGCTCTCGTCCTCGACCCATTCCACCGCGCCGGTGGCGCCGAGCAGGCGGTCGGCGAGTTGGCGTTGCCGCGCGTCCGCCTTGGCGGCGACCGCCACGGTGATGCCGCGTCCGATTGCGGCCGGAGTATTGGGCATCGCCCGCACCATCGCTCCGGCGCCAGGAAAGATGGCGGAGAGAAACTGCAGTGTTCGCCCGGCCATGATCGAGATGACCAAAGCGGAAGACGCGATGTGCGGCGCCAACGCGGAGAGCGCTTCGTCCGCCCCTTGCGGCTTGATCGCGATGACGACCGCATGGGCTTGCCGCAGGATTTCGGTGTCGGCATTAAGCCGAAGCCCGCGGCCCACAAGTCCGGCGATCTGAGGATTGGGTTGCGGCTCGATCACTGCAAGCTTGCGCGGATCAAGACCCAATCGCAGCCAGCCCTCGAGCAGCGCGCCGCCCATTTTGCCGGCGCCAATGAGTGCGATCAGGCCGGAGACATCGCGCAAGCCCGTATCGGCCGGAGCTGCTTCGGGATTAGGCCCCGCGCTGGTCACGCCTCGCCTGTGGTTTCGAACATCGCCGATTCCATCGCTTCGCGCGCTGATTTTCCGGCCCAGATCACAAACTGGAATGCCGGGAAATAACGCTCGCAGGAATCGAGCGCGCTGGCGAGCACCGCTTCGCATTGCCGGCTCGACGCCGCGACGCCGCCGGCAAGCACAAGGGCATGGCGAAACATGATGACGCCGCTTTGAGTCCAGACGTCGAAATGCCCGATCCACATTTGCTCGTTGATCAGCGCGATCAGCTTCTGCACATCGCCGAGGCGAGGCTCCGGCACTTTCATGTCGAAGGCGCAGGCAAGATGCAGCGTCTCGATGTCATTCATCCAGGTGAATGACACCTGGTAGTTGGTCCAGCGGCCGGTAACGACGAGACCGATCTCGTCCTCGCCGGCACGTTCGAAC
>JBQCCX010000273.1:0-7169 GCA_051961815.1 Xanthobacteraceae bacterium | reverse complement strand
GTTCCTTTGCAATGCGAGTTCTTCGCGCTGGAGGGATTGTCGCAACTTCTCAAGACCGTCGAATCGGTTCGCGCGCAGCTCAATCCGGAGCTCACCATTCATGGTGTCGTGCTGACCATGTTCGACGCGCGCAATAATCTGTCCTCGCAGGTGGTCGCCGACGTGCGCGAATTCATGGGCGCCAAAGTCTACGACACCATCGTTCCGCGCAATGTGCGCGTTTCCGAAGCGCCGTCCTACGGCAAGCCGGTCCTGGTTTACGATCTCAAGTGCAGCGGCAGCGAAGCATATTTGCGGCTCGCGACCGAAGTGATCCAGCGCGAGAAAAAACTTTGCGCACAATGAGGCCTTGCGATGAGTGCTAATCCCGGAAAGCTGGCGGAAGATCACGCGCGATCGCGATTGGGGCGCGGCCTCGCCGCGCTGATCGGCGACATGGCCGCCGAGACCTCGGTCGATCGGCCGTCGCGCGGTCAACGCCGCGTGCCGACGGCGGCCCTGCGACCCAATCCGCGCAATCCGCGCCGCGCTTTTCCCAATGCCGAGCTCGACGAATTGGTTGCTTCGCTGCGCGAGCGTGGAATTATTCAGCCAATCGTTGCGCGGCCGGTGCACGGCGCTACTGATGTCTATGAGATCGTCGCCGGTGAACGGCGCTGGCGAGCGGCCCAGCGAGCCGGCTTGCACGAAGTACCGGTGGTCATCGTCGAAGCCAACGATGCCGAGGCGCTACAGCTTGCGATCATCGAAAACGTGCAGCGTGCCGATCTCAATCCACTGGAGGAGGCGGAAGGCTACCGTTCCTTGATTGAGGAGTTCGGCAACAGCCAGGACGAGATTGCCAAGATTGTGGGCAAAAGCCGTAGTCACGTCGCCAACACGTTGCGGCTTCTTAAGCTGCCGGAAACGATCAAATCGTACATCCATGCCGGCAAGCTTTTCGCCGGCCACGCGCGGATGTTGATCGGGCAGCCTGACGCCGAAAGGCTGGCTGAGGAGATCGTTGCCCATGGATTGAACGTGCGTCAGGTCGAAAGCCTGGCGCGCGAAAACGCCGAGCGCGGCGGCAAAGCCCATGGCGCCCGAGCAATCCGGCGCGGCGCCGGCAAAAATGCCAATTTAATTGCTTTGGAAAAACGAATATCGGATGCACTTGGCCTCGCTGTCAGCATCAAGGAAGCCAAACGGGGCGGCGTCCTGAGTATCCGCTACCGTAATCTCGATCAGCTCGATGACGTGTTGCGGCGCTTGGAGAAGCGATAGATTTGCATCCGCAGGTCGCGGTAGCAACAAACAAAAAGCCGGCCATACTGGGCCGGCTTTCTGCTTCTAAAACTCGTAAACCTGCGTCAATGCCGCCTTGCAGTCGGCGGCAAGCCATCGGTCCAGGCATCGTGCGGCAACGCCGCGTCAACGAGCCAGCCACCGATGAACGGCACTACGCAATCCGCCATGCCGACATAGGCTTCGCGCGGCGTGAGCGGTCGATTGAGGACCACGGTCCCGACCATCGGATAGACGACGGCACAAAGACCCGAGGTCACCGCCCAAGCGCTGATGAACACGCCGTTGCCGAAATGGCCTTGGTGATGGCGGGTCGCCGCAAGCGAGGCGGCAGTGCTCGCCGCGCCGACGCCGATACTGACGGCAGTCAGCCGCGGGTCGCGGCCATGCGACCACCAAGCCCAGAATGAATTCCAACCGTTCCAGCCATAGGACTGAGGCTGGGCCTGCGCGTGGGCAGGCTGCAACGCCAGGCCGACCATGAAGGCGACGGCCACGGCAGCAAGGAGCAACCGCTTCATTGTGAGGACCCCCTCCATACCGGCTGCCCGAAATGATGGGAGACAGGTCGCGATATGGTAGCGGTCAAAGTGAATGAGCCGCCCACGGCTGTCGAGCCATTCCATGCTCGCCAACATAATTTGTTGGAGCATGTGCCTATTTGGCAACGTGGCGCTGTGGGATCCGCAGGCGACCCCGGGGCGTTGCACCGGGACGGGGCTGCTGTCGCGCGAATTACTCCGCCGCAGCCTGACCCGAGGACGAGCCGAAGCGACGTTCGATGTAATCGACGACGATTTTTTTGAAATCGGCCGCCAAGGTCGGACCGCGCAAGGTCATGGCCTTTTTGCCGTCGATGAAAACCGGCGCCGTCGGCTGCTCGCCGGTGCCCGGCAGCGAAATGCCGATATCGGCGTGTTTGGACTCGCCTGGACCGTTGACGATACAGCCCATGACGGCGACGTTGAGGCCCTCCACGCCCGGATAACGGGTCTTCCATTCCGGCATTGAGTCGCGGATGAAGCTCTGAATATTGGCGGCCAGCTCCTGGAAGGTGGTCGAGGTCGTGCGGCCGCAACCGGGGCAGGCCGCGACCAGTGGCACGAATGTGCGCAGACCGAGCGTTTGCAGCAATTCCTGCGCGACCTTCACCTCGAGCGTGCGATCGCCATTCGGCTCGGGCGTGAGCGAAATGCGGACGGTGTCGCCAATGCCCTGCTGGAGCAGCACGCCCATTGCGGCGGACGACGCCACGATGCCCTTCGAACCCATGCCCGCTTCGGTGAGACCGAGATGCAAGGCGTAATCGCAGCGCCGCGCCAGCTCGCCATAGACCGCGATCAGATCCTGGACGGCGGAGACCTTCGCCGAAAGAATGATTTTTGACCGCGCCAGCCCGATTTCCTCAGCGCGCGCCGCAGACAACAATGCCGACTGGATCATCGCTTCGCGCGTGACGTCGCGCGCATCGATCGGCTGATTGGAGCGCGCGTTTTGGTCCATCAAATGCGTCAGCAGCTCCTGATCGAGCGAACCCCAATTGGCGCCGATCCGCACCGGCTTGTCGTGCCGGATCGCGGTCTCGACGATCGCGCCGAACTGGCGGTCCTTTTTTTCCTTGAACCCGACATTGCCTGGATTGATGCGGTACTTGTCGAGCGCCTCGGCGCAGGCCGGGTGATCGGCGAGGAGCTTGTGGCCGATATAGTGGAAATCGCCGACGATCGGCACGTCGACATTCATCTTGGCGAGACGGTCCTTGATGTGAGGAACGGCGGCCGCAGCTTCGTCGCGATCCACGGTGATGCGCACGATTTCCGAACCGGCGCGGGCCAAGGCCGCGACCTGCTTTGCGGTGGCCTCGGCATCGGCAGTATCGGTGTTGGTCATCGACTGCACCACAATCGGCGCGCCGCCACCAACCGTCACCTGTCCGACTTTGACGCCGATGGTACGGTGCCTGGAAGCTGGTCCCGGAAACGCGATCATGAAAATTCCTTCACCGAATCAGTGCTTTAGTGGAATGTTCCAGTGCTGTAGCTGGCGCGCGGTGCCGCTGCGATGCCATGCATATAACCTCACCGGGGCCGGTTGACGAGGAGGAGCCCGGCCGCAACCAGGGCCACGGCGACGGCAAAGGCTGGCGTCAGGGGCTCGCCAAGCACGAGGTGACCCGCGGCCACGCCGAACAGCGGCGCCAGGAACGTGAACACCGACAGCCGCGCGGCCGAATAGCGAACCACCAGCATAAACCAGATCGTGAAAGTGATGCTGACGACGTAAATGGTCTGATAGGCAAATGCGCCGAGTGCCACAGCGGACGGTGACCCGTTCATGCGTTCGCCAAACACGATTGCGCCGAGGCCGAGCAGGGGCGCCGAGACCACCAGCTGATAGAGCAGGGTCTTTTCCGCGCTGATCCGGTTCAGTGCGCTCGCCTTGATGATGAGCGTGGTTGCCGCCCAGGCGGCTGCGCCGCCGACCAGCATGAGGTCGCCGAGCACTTGGCGCGAATCCGCCGCAGGCGTCGGCAAGCCGAAGGCAATCACGATGCCGATAAAAGACAGCGACAGCCCGAGCCATTGCGAGAGGTGGAAGTGATCGCCGGGAATGAGCCAGCGCGATCCAATCACGACGAAGAACGGCGCAAGATATAGAAACAGGACACCGCGTGTCGCAGTGGTCCAGACCAGGCCGCGATAGATCAACAGAAATTCGAGCGCGAACAGGACGCCGGCGAGAATCCCGGCACCCAGAGTGCCGTCGCGCTTCAACAACGCAATGCCGCGGGCCTGGCTCCAGGCGCCGACCAATAGCGCTGCTATAGCAGAGCGCGCGGCGGACTGAATCAGCGGCGGAATGTCATGGATGGCAAGCTTGATGGCGACGTTGTTGAAGCCCCAACTCAAGCAAAGTGCGATCGTGACTGCGATTGCAGTTGCATCGAGGGGACGCGACGAAGGAGAGGGCGGCACTGCGTTTTTGATTCTGCAGCCGCTTACCGTTCACGGCAATGGGCGCAAACACCGGCGATCTCGACCAGCGGACTGCGTGGCGAAAAGCCCGCCGCGCGCGAAGAGGCCTTCAGCGCCTCGGCGGCCGCGCCTCCGGGCGCCTCGCCGACCGCACCACAGCGTTCGCAAATCAGGAAAATAACAAGATCGCTGGCGCCATGATTGTGCACGCAGGCGACAAAGGCGTTACGGCTCTCGATGCGGTGAACCAGGCCGTTGTCGCACAGAAATTCGAGCGCACGGTAAATCGTGATCGGTGCCGGGCGCGTCTTCAGTTGTAGACTGTCGATGATTTCATAGGCGCCGAGCGGACGATGGCTGGTCAGCAAAACCTCGAGCACGTGGCGTCGCATCGGGGTGAGCCGCTGGGCGCGCGCGGCGCATTGCGCTTCCGCATGCGCAATCGCGGCGCTGCTGCAGCGCTCGTGGTCGTGATCCGGGGCGGGGAAGATGGCGGGCGACATGGTGGCCTGGATTTAAGGGCTTTGACTGGCGGCGCCGGCGCAGCGCCGATGCATGAGACCGTGCGGGTCGCGGTTGGCTAGTCTAACCGATTGCGGCTCGATGAGAAAAAGGCTTTCACGCAAAGCTCGCAATTTGATATTGCACCGCAGCAAAAAGCCGCCCACATTCATTGGCACACTCCGTCCGCAGGTGAAATCTGCGGTGCCCCACTCACACGCAACAGACGGGGATCTGCATGTTACAGGGAAAATCAGCGCTGGTGACCGGTTCCACATCCGGAATCGGGCTCGCCATTGCCCGCGCGCTGGCCGCGCAGGGCGCCAATATCACGATCAACGGCTTTGGCGACAAGGACGCAGTCGAAAAAGAACGCCTCGCCATCGAGAAAGACTACAAGGTCAAGGCGATCTATTCGCCCGCCGATATGAGCAAGCCGGCCGACATCGCCGCGATGGTCCGCGGCAGCGAGAAGACGTTCGGATCGCTCGACGTTCTCGTCAACAATGCCGGCATCCAGTTCGTCTCGCCGATCGAGGAGTTTCCGGTCGAGAAATGGGATCAGATCATCGGGATCAATCTGTCCTCCGCTTTTCACACCATCCGCGCCGCGGTCCCCGGCATGAAATCGCGCAAATGGGGCCGCATCATCAATACCGCATCGGCGCACTCGCTGGTCGCCTCGCCGTTCAAAGTCGCCTATGTCTCCGCCAAGCACGGGCTCGCCGGTCTGACCAAGACCGTGGCGCTCGAGCTTGCGACCTTCGGCGTCACCTGCAATTGCATCAGTCCGGGCTACGTCTGGACGCCGCTCGTCGAAAAGCAAATTCCCGACACCGCCAAAGCGCGCGGCATGACCGAAGAGCAGGTCAAGCGCGACGTTTTGCTGGCGGCGCAACCAACCAAGGAATTCGTCACCGTCGACGAGGTGGCCGATCTCGCGGTCTATCTTTGCTCGGATGCGGCGAAGGCGATAACCGGCGCCAACCTTACCATTGATGGGGGTTGGACGGCGGCGTGATCTCGAGAGTGCCGGCGGATTACGGCTGTTGATCGGCTTGCAAAGCGATCCGATCGCGCCGAGTTGCTACGTTTATTTGGTTCGCCGTTATCACTCTGCCTCTCCGCCCAGATTCAATAAGGCCATCCGCAAATGAAGAACGTCTTGGCGTCGCTGATGCCGTCCCGCGCAGGGGAGAAGACAACATCAGCGACCACCAAACGCATTAATCTCGCGCTCCAGGGCGGCGGTGCTCATGGCGCCTTCACCTGGGGCGTGCTCGATCAAATGCTCAGCGATGAGCGGCTGAGCATCGAGGGAATTTCCGGCACGTCGGCCGGAGCCGTCAATGCGGTGATGCTCGCCGACGGTCTTTGCCGCGGCGGCCGCGAGGAAGCACAAAAGCGGCGAGCCGATTTTTGGCGCGCGGCGTCGAGCACCGGCAATCTTCCGGTGTTGCAGCGCGCCGTCGTCGAACGGCTGCTGTCGTTCACTCCGCTCGAGGGCACCCCGATGCAAGCATGGGTCAATGCTTTGTCGCGGTATTTTTCGCCTTATGACGTCAATCCGCTCAATATCAATCCGTTGAAAGATCTGATCGAGCGCTTCGTCGACTTTGAGACGTTGCGCGCCGATACTGACCTGCAACTCTTCGTGTCGGCGACCAATGTGCAGACCGGGCATGTGCGCATTTTTCCGCGCGAAAAAATTTCCGCCGATGTGGTCATGGCGTCGGCCTGCCTGCCGCTGTTGTTCCGCGCTGTCGAAATCGACGGCGTACCGTATTGGGACGGCGGCTATCTCGGCAATCCGGTGATCTTTCCGTTCTTTCGCACCACCGCAACCGAGGACGTGCTGGTGGTTCAAATCAATCCGCTGGTGCGGCAAGCAACGCCGATGTCATCGAGCGAGATCATGAACCGCATCAACGAGATCACGTTCAACTCGTCGCTGCTGGCCGAGTACCGCGCCATCGATTTTGTGGCGCGGCTGATCGATCAAGGCCGGCTGCCGCGCGGCATCGGTCCGGGCGAATATCGCCGCATCAACGTGCATCGGATCGTGCTCGACCGGTTCGGCACGCATCTCGACGCATCCAGCAGATTTTCGACCGACTACGACTTCTTCGACATGCTGCATCTGAGCGGCAAGCGCGCGGCCCGCCGTTTCCTCGACGAGCACTTCGACGATCTCGGCGTGAAAAGCACCGTCGATCTGCGCGCCGAAGCGCAAGCTGAATGGGCGTGATAGGCTCGGCCTCGTGCCCGCTGCGATCGCGAATATCTCTTCACTTGCCGGCGCCGGAATTGGTCCGGCGCGCCTCGACGTCTGCGTCGCCGACATCACGACGCTCGCCGCCGATGCCATCGTCAATGCCGCCAACCGGACGCTGCTCGGCGGCGGCGGAG
>JBQCCX010000272.1:0-8130 GCA_051961815.1 Xanthobacteraceae bacterium | reverse complement strand
AGACACGTTGTCGGTTGCCGACACGGCGCCGCAATTTAATCCGCAATTGAAGCTGCCGAGATCGACATAGAGATATTCGACCTTGGCGGTCCAGTTCGGCGCCAGCGCCGCTTCGAGTCCGGCGCCAATCGTCCAGCCGGTGTTGTCGCTGCTGGTATCGGGAAAACCTGGCATGGACGCGCGGATATTGCCAAACGTAGCGCCGCCGGTGACGAACGGCATGAATCGATCCGCCGCATAACCGAGCCGTCCGCGCACCGTGGCCAGCCAAGTGTTGCTCGTCTTGCAGCCCGGTGGACAGGAATTGTTGGTCGTGCCGCTGATCCCCGACCAGTCGATGTCGCCCTCGATGCCGACGACGGCTTGACCGAACTGATAATTGTAACCTGCGGTGCCGCCGATCACGCCGCCGCTGATGTCGCGGCTGCCGGTCGAATCCCAGTTCGAACTGCCGAAGCCGCCACCGCCGTTGACGCCGATGTAAAAGCCGGTCCAGTTGAACACCGGTGCATAGACCGGCGCTGGCGCCGGATAGTAGGGACCGCGCCGGGCCAGATCGGCCGCCGCCGCGATCGTCGATGTCGCAGCGAGCGCGACAAATGCAAAAACAACACGCTTCATTGTTGACCTCCATGCGCGACGCCGCCACGTCGCATTTGGCGGCGCATAGTATTTGTCGACGGATCGTCGGCTAGTGTTGGAAAGACACAAAGGCGCGTGAAGTTGTGCCGCGATTGCGGCGGAAAACGTTTCGCGCGCGCCACGATTTTGGTTAGCGAAAAGTTTCGAAGCAAAATTTGCGCAGCTTTTGTCAACTTCGCCTCTGACCAATTGCACGATGGACACCTAGCCCGGTTGCGAGATGCGGGCGTAACGAGGCGTCAAAGAACGACGCCCAATCCTGCGGCTGATCGACGGAATTTATGGCTAGGTTTAAGTTAAACAGTGTTAAACCAGTAAGGAGTTCGAAGGCGCTATCGTTAAGGGATCGTGTATTCGCAAAAAGCGCTTTAGCGTCGCGTGTTTGAAGCAGCGGCGGCTGAGGTTTCCACACGAGTCATGGCTTTCCCTGCCGAGCGGCCTACATCACCGGCATGAGCAGCGTCCCCAAACCAGATCTCGCGCCCGAGGCGGAGATCGCCGAAGAAGACGACGAGCAGTCGCTGCCGCAGCCTGAAGAGGAAGCGGCCAAGCTTCGCTTTGACGACGACGAAGGTTCGCTGGCGGCGGGCCGGGCCGCCATTCTGCATTACGCTAAAGTCGCGCCGTCGCGGCCGGGCGTCTATCGCATGCTCGATTCTCGCGGCGACGTTCTCTACGTCGGCAAGGCGAAGAACGTTAAAAAACGCGTGGCTGCCTATGCCCGTCCGAGCGGGCTCGACACGCGTATCGAACGAATGATTGCGGTTACGCGCACCGTAGAATTCGTCGTCACCCGCACTGAAACCGAAGCGCTGCTGCTGGAAGCCAATCTGATCAAACGGCTGCGGCCGCGCTTTAACGTGGTGCTTCGCGACGACAAGTCATTCCCCTACATTCTGATCACCTCGGACCACTGGGCGCCGCAGATTCTCAAGCATCGCGGTGCCCGCACGCGGCCGGGGCGCTATTTCGGCCCGTTCGCGTCGGTCTGGGCGGTCAATCGCACCATCAACGCGCTGCAGCGCGCCTTCCTGCTGCGGTCTTGCAGCGATCCGTTTTTTGAAAGCCGCACGCGTCCCTGCCTGCTTTATCAAATCAAACGCTGCTCGGCCCCGTGCACGAAGGAAATCGATTTCCCCGATTATTCGTTGCTGGTGCGCGAGGCCAACGACTTTTTGTCCGGGCGCAGCAAGAAAGTAAAAGACCAGCTCGCCGACGAAATGGAAAAGGCGTCCGCTGCGCTCGATTTCGAACGCGCGGCGATCTACCGCGATCGCCTTGCCGCGCTGTCGGCGATCCAGTCGCATCAAGGCGTCAATCCGCGCGGGGTCGAGGAAGCCGACGTGTTCGCTGTCTATCAGCAAGGCGGGTTTTACTGCGTCGAGGTCTTTTTCTTTCGCACCGGACAGAACTGGGGCAATCGCGCCTACTTTCCCAAGGCGGATCGTTCGCTATCCGCGGAAGAGGTGCTCTCAGCTTTTGTTGCGCAGTTTTACGACGATCGGCCGCCGCCGCGGCTCATTTTGGCGTCGCATGCGATCGCCGATCGCGAACTGCTCGCCGAGGCGCTGTGCACCAAGGTCGGGCACAAGATCGAGATCGCGCTGCCGTTGCGCGGCGAGAAGAAGGATCTGGTCGAGCACGCGCTCGCCAATGCGCGCGAAGCGCTGGGGCGTAAGCTCGCGGAGACGTCGTCGCAAGAAAAATTGTTGCGTCAGCTGGCCGACACATTTGCGCTGGCGAAGGCGCCGCGGCGCATCGAGGTGTACGACAACAGTCACATCCAGGGTGCGAACGCCGTCGGCGCCATGATCGTCGCCGGGCCGGAAGGCTTTCGCAAAAATCAGTATCGCAAATTCAACATCCGTTCCGCGGAACTGGCGCCCGGCGACGATTTCGCCATGATGCGCGAAGTGCTGACGCGCCGGTTCAAGCGGCTACTCGCCGAGGCGCCTCATAGAGAGCCGTCACGAGGTGGTGGTTCTGCCTCCTCTCGTGAGGAGGAGGCCGGTCCGGCGCAGCCGGATCGGGAGGGAAGTAGTTTTGACGAGTCACCCTGGCCGGATCTCGTGGTGATCGATGGCGGGCAGGGGCAGCTGACTGCGGCGCGCGAGGTCTTGACCGGGCTTGGAATCGAGGTCCCGGTGGTGGCCATCGCCAAAGGGCCGGACCGCGATGCTGGCCGGGAGACGTTTTTTGTCCCGGGCCGGGATTCGTTCAAGCTGCCGCCGCGCGATCCCGTGCTCTATTTCGTCGAACGCCTGCGCGACGAAGCGCACCGCTTCGCGATCGGCTCGCACCGCGCGCGCCGCAAACGCGATCTGCGCGAAGCCGGTCTGCAGGAGATTGCCGGCATCGGACCGACCCGCAAACGCGCGCTGCTGCTGCATTTCGGCACGCTCAAAGCGATCGAACGCGCGTCGCTGACTGATCTCATGGAGGTCGAGGGCATCAGCGCCGAGACCGCACGCCGCATCTACGCCTTCTTCCACGACGGGGCGAGTTGACGTCATTTACAAGCCGTCATCCCCATATACACACAAGCGATGCGCCTGGGGCTCTGTTGGCGGGGCCGCGGCGGCGCTATTGTGGGTTAGCTTGCCGCAGAGGATTCCCGCATCATTTGCCCCATGAACTGCCGATGAATTCCACGACGACCAGCACGCCTCGACACGGCCCCGGACATGCGCCGGCGCACGGCCCGGCCCATGTTTCGCCACATATTCCGCCGCCGGGAGTGCGGATGCGCGCCAACCCAATGGCGCTGCCGAACATTTTGACCTATGGCCGCATTGTCGCAGTTCCGGTCGTGGTCGGCTGCCTGTTCTGGCACGACATCCTTCATGGCGGGCTGTGGCTGCGCTGGTTCGCGCTGGTCGTCTTTATCACGGCCGGCGTGTCGGATTTTCTGGACGGCTATTTCGCCCGTATTTGGGGTCAGCAATCTTCGCTCGGCCGCATGCTCGACCCGATTGCCGACAAGCTCCTGGTCGCCTCCTGCCTTCTGATTCTCGGCGCCGAGAAGACCATCCACGGCTGGTCGCTGTTGGCGGCAATCGTCATTCTGTGCCGTGAAATTCTGGTATCGGGCCTTCGCGAATATCTGGCCGAGCTTCGCGTCAGCGTGCCGGTCACCCGGCTCGCCAAATGGAAGACGACGCTGCAACTGGTCGCCGTCGGTTTTCTGATCTGCGGCGAAGCCGGCGACGCCATCGTGCCGGTGGTCACCGAGATCGGTATCGCGCTGTTGTGGCTGTCCGCGCTGCTCACACTCTACACCGGCTGGGATTATTTGCAGGCCGGGCTGCATCACCTGACCAAGGAGGATGCGTGAAAGTTCGTTATTTTGCCTGGGTGCGCGAGCGAGTGGGCAAAGCCGAAGAAGACATCGACCCGCCGGCCGGCGTCGCGACGGTTGGCGATCTGGTGGCATGGCTCACTCGCCGGGGTGAGGGCTATGCCTACGCTTTCGAGAACCCGAATGTGGTCCGAAGCGCTATCGACAAGCGCCATGTGCGGGCCGACGCGCGGATCACCGGCGCGAGCGAGATTGCATTTTTCCCGCCGATGACCGGCGGTTGAAATAGTCCGCTCATTCCCGCGTAAGCGGGAATCTAGCGGGATGAGCGGAATCGGAAAAATGAGCGTCATCATCCGTCTGCAGCACGAAGCATTCGACGCCGCCAATGAGGCGGCGGCCCTGACGCGCAGCCGTACCGATATTGGCGCGGTGGTCACTTTTACCGGGATCTGCCGCGCCGACGAAAACGGCGAGCCGATCGTGGCCCTGCATCTCGAGCATTATCCGGACATGGCGGAGGCCGAGATCGGCCGCCATGTCGAAGCCGCGCGCCAGCGCTGGCCGCTCCTCGGCGTTACCGTCATCCATCGCTATGGCCGGATCGCGCCCGGCGAGGCCATCGTATTGGTAGTGACGGCCTCGACCCATCGCCAAGCGGCGTTCGCGGCCGCCGAATTTTTGATGGACTATCTCAAAACCCGCGCGCCGTTCTGGAAACAGGTCGAGACGTCCGGCGGCAAAAGCGCCAACAAGGTCTGGGTCGAAGCCAAGGCGAGCGATGACAGCGCTGCCAATCGCTGGAAAGTGACGCCGGTAAAACGCGAAGCGGCAAACTGATCGGCACTACCTCTGATTACGCCGCCAGACGAGCGCGATCGTGAGCCTGGCCGAAATCGACCGGAGTTCCCTTCGGGATGATGCCGGCCGGATTGACCTTTTTGATCGACCAGTAGTTGATCACGTAATAACGCGGCTTCACCGTCGCGGCCACTCCCGGCACCAGATAAAGCTCGCGCATGTAGTTCAATAGGTTGGGATAGTCGGCTATACGCCGCTTGTTGCATTTGAACAGCGAGAAATAAGCGGCGTCGAAACGAACGAGCGTCGGAAACAGCCGCCAGTCGGCTTCGGTTATCTGCCAGCCAACCAGATAACGCTGCCGGCCGAGCCGCGCTTCGAGTTCGTCGAGCGCGGCAAACAAAGCGTCATAGGCTGCGTCATAGGCCTCCTGGGTGCGGGCAAAGCCGCAGCGATAGACGCCGTTATTGACGCTGTCGTAAATGAGCTCGTTGATCCGATCGATCTCCGGCCGCAGCAGCGCTGGGTAGAAATCGAAATCGTCTCCGGCAATGCCTTTGAACTCGCTGTTGAGCATGCGGATGATTTCGGACGATTCGTTATTCACCACGCGCCGGGTTTTGCGATCCCATAATGTCGGCACCGTCACCTTGCCGGTGTAGCGCGGCTCGCTCGCTGTGTAGGCTTCATGCAAGTAGTGAAAGCCGTTCACCGTGTCGGGCGTGCAGTCGGGAAAAGCGAGATTGTTTTCATATGTCCAGCCCTGCTGTCGCAACCCGGGAATGGCGTAGGCGACTGTGACAGCGTGTTCGAGTTTCTTGAGCGCGCGGTAGATCAGGGTGCGATGGGCCCATGGGCAACCGTGGGCGACATAAAGGTGGTAACGACCGGCTTCGGCCTTGAAGCCCGACGATCCGTCTGCCGTAATTCGCTGCCTGAAGATGCTGTCGGCGCGGCGGAAATCACCGGTGCGGCCGACCTCCTGCGACAATTCTTCATCGCGCCAAACCCCGTCGATCAGAACTCCCATCTGCGTTCTCCTTCGCGTCGCTCGCAGCATTTGTGTCGCGCGCTACATTATGTCAATCGCCGTCGGCGCCGGTTGCAATTCGTGAATTGCCTGGCCAGCGCTAAAAGGTGAAACCGGCGGCGCAACACACAGTGCGCGCCACTGCCGCGTTGAAAAGGACGGTCACCAATGCCGATCAAAGGCCTCGTCTTCGACGCGTACGGCACGCTCTACGACGTGCACTCGGTGCAAGCCAAGACCGAACAGCTCTGCCCCGGCAAAGGCGATCTGATCACCCAGATCTGGCGGCTCAAACAGCTTGAATATACCTGGCTGCAGACGGCGATGCAGGGTTATCGTGATTTCGACTTCATCACCGAAGCGTCGCTCGATTTCGCATTGCGCGCCGCCGGGGTCGAGCCAAGCCAAAACATAATCAAGCCGCTGCTCGACAAATACCTTGATCTCGATCCATTTCCCGAAGCCAAGGAAGCGCTCGGCGCGCTCAAACGCCGTGGCGGTTGTCAGCTTGCCATTTTGTCAAATGGCAGTACCGCGATGCTCGCGTCTCTAGTCAAGAATTCCGGGCTCGACGCATTTCTTGACGCCACCATCAGCGTCGACGGCGCGCGCAAGTTCAAGCCGCATCCGGAATGCTATGCGCTGGTGGAGGAGCGGCTTGGGCTCAAGCCCGGCGAGGTGCTGTTCGTGTCGTCCAACGGCTTCGATGTCGCCGGCGCGAAACATTTCGGCTTCAAGGTCGCTTGGATCAAACGCGGCGCGGGCGCTACGCCGACCAGTCCGATCGGCCCCGCGCAGATGTATCGGTTGTTGCGCGGCAGTGCCGAAACGCTCGGCTATATTCAGGATTACACCGTCGGCGCTTTGACCGACGTGATCACACTCCTGTGAGCGCATCGCTCGGGAACTCCGCAATCAATCCGGCGTGAACGCGAATAATGCGGCCGCTGCCGCGGGGAATAAACCGGGCCGACCGGAAGTCTCGTTGCACGCGAGCCGTTGCGGCGTTCCACAGTATTGGCGGCAGAGGGCCGTCGCCACCAACAAGCCGCTGCTTTGAAGGAAAAAAACATGCTCAAGCTGCTAAGAGGAGCTGCCACCGCCATCGTGCTGGCAATGGGCTTCTCAGCCATGCTGGCGGTCGCAGTCTCGACCAGATCATCCGCGGCCGCCACCGACCAGGAAATCGCACAGGCGTTGCGCGCCGGCGGCCTTGTTATCGTCGTTCGTCACGGCGCCACTTTTCCCGATCAGGCGGATACCGATCCGCTGAATTTTGACAATATCGCCGCCCAGCGGAATCTGAACGACAAGGGCAAAATGCTCGCCAAGCAATTCGGCGACGCCTTGCGTCAGGTCGGCGTGCCGATCGGCAAGGTCTATACCAGCAAATATAATCGCGGCTACGAGACCGCGGTGGTTGCGGGCTTCAAGGATATCGAAAAGACGGCGGATCTCACCGAAGGCGGGCTGGTTGTTTCGCCCAACGAGAACAATCGCCGCGCCGAGGCCTTTCGCAAGCTGCTCGCAACGGCGCCCAAGGCGGGCACCGACACCATTCTCGTCACCCACTATCCGAATATCATCGCTGCGCTCGGCAAGGACTGGTTCGACGTCAAAGAGGGTGAGGCCTCGATCTTTCGCCCGGAGAACGGCGGCTATACGCTCTTGGCGCGCATCCAGATGGATGAATGGCCGCGGATTGCGGCGGCTGCCAAATAGCGCAACAAGATTAGCTAGCGAAAAAAACTTATGGCCGGATCAACTCCGGCCATAAGTTTCATGGTTCTCAATCGATAGAGGCGTTCGCTAGGCCGCCGCGGCTTTGCCCTTGGGCTGCACTTCCGCGCTGTAGTCGCTCATCAATTGCTGCGTGATGCGGCCCGGCGTGAACTTCCACTGCGCGATTTCGCCGACGGCCGTCACCTCGGCGGCGGTGCCGGTGATGAAACACTCGGAGAACCCGGAAAGCTCCTCGGGCATGATGCGCCGCTCGATCACCTCGATGTTGCGGCGGCGCGCCAGGGCCATCGCCGTGTCGCGGGTGATGCCGGCCAGGAAGCAGTCGGCGATCGGGGTGTGGATCTTGCCGTCTTTGATGAAGAAGATATTCGCGCCGGTGCATTCGGCGACGCGGCCCTGCCAATCGAGCATCATGGCGTCGGCGTAGCCTCGCTGTTCGGCGCGATGCTTGGAGATCGTGCAGATCATGTAGAGCCCGGCGGCCTTGGCCATCGCGGGGATGGTTTTCGGATCGGGGCGCCGGTATTCGGCAAGGTCGAGCCGCAATCCTTTCAGCCGTTGCTCCGGATGGAAATAGCTCGGCCATTCCCAGGTGGCGATGGCGAGATGAATTTTG
>JBQCCX010000271.1:0-7804 GCA_051961815.1 Xanthobacteraceae bacterium | reverse complement strand
CTCGACGAGATCGAAAAGGCGCACCCGGATCTGTTCAACGTGCTGTTGCAGATCATGGACCACGGCAAACTGACCGATCACAACGGCAAGCAGGTCGACTTCCGCAACGTCATCCTGATCATGACCACCAATGCCGGCGCTTCGGACATGGCGCGGGCCGCGTTCGGCTTCACCCGGAGCAAGCGCGAAGGCGACGACATGGAGGCGATCACGCGCCTGTTCGCGCCGGAATTCCGCAACCGGCTCGACGCGATCATCACCTTCGCGCATCTGTCGCCCGAGATCATCAAGATGGTCGTCGAGAAATTCGTGCTGCAGCTCGAGGCGCAGCTCGCCGACCGCGACGTCACGATCGAGCTGACAGACGAGGCGACCAAGTGGCTGATCGCCAACGGCTATGACGAGCTAATGGGCGCGCGGCCGATGGCGCGGGTCATCCAGGAACACATCAAGAAGGGCCTGGCGGAAGAGGTTCTGTTCGGCCGGCTCAAGGGCGGCGGCCACGTCCGCGTCATCGTCATCACTGACGAGGCCGGCAACAGCAAGCTCGGATTCGATTATCCGGCTGGGCCGGTGAAACCGCGGCCGGAGAAACTGCCAGAGCCGCGGCGCGCCAAAGCCAAGCGGCGTTCTTCGCCCAAGCGCAAGCCGCCGGGCGGCGGCGACGACGGTCCGCCGCGGCGCGGCATCGTTCCCAAAGTGCCGCTGGTGAAAGCTTAAGCGAGTTTATTCCGGCGGGCGGTCAATCGACTAGTGGTCCGATTCTAACATTCGCATCCGGGTCCGGCAGGCTCTCATGCGAATGTTAGAATCGAAGGACCACTAGCAAATATAAATCTTAGTGGAGCTTCGGGTTTGACATTCGCTTTCACGAGTTTGCGGCCAGCTGGGCAGCGGATGTTAAATCCGCCCCACTAGCCGGAACCGTTTCAGCTCCCGCACAAACCACAAAGCGAGTCCCGGCAGCGCTACCGCCGTCGCCAAAAACAACGGCTCGGCGCCGACGCGGTCGACGACCAGGGCGCCAGCCGCCACGCCGGCGGTCTGACCGACATAGAGCGCCGACGAGAACAGCCCGACTGCAGTGCCGCGCGCCTGCGGCGTCATCTGCGTTGCATTGGTCTGCAGCGTGTTGTGCAGCATGTAGAAGCCGAGCCCGATCGCGGTGGTCGCGATCGGCGCCAGCCACCATACCGGGGCCATCGCCAGCTCGAGATAGGCAGCGGCTAGAACAAATCCGCCAATGATTGCGAGCCCGGCCTGGCCCAACCGATAGACCAGCAATTTGACCAGCGCCGCGTAGATCAAGCCGCCGATCCCGAAACAGGCAACGACGACGCCGATCAGCGAGAAGCTCAAGCCGAAGCGCAGGTGCAGGTGAGCGCCGATATAGGCGAAAGCGCCCCAGGCCAGCCCGCCCTCGAAAAAGCCGGCAATCAGTACGATGCGGGCAAACGGGTTGGTCAGGACCGCCGCGTAGCCGCCAATCATTCCGCGCGTGCCACGGCTTCCGGCTTTGCGGGTTTGCGGGTTGACCGCGAGCTCGAACACCAGACCCGCCGCAGCCAGCGCGAACAGTCCGGCGAGCACGAAGAAGACGTTGCGCCAGCCGAGCAAGTCGCCGAGCACGCCGCCGGCGGCCTGGCCGAACAGCTGACCGAGAATCTGTCCGGAAATATAGCGGCCGAGGATTTGCTGCAGCCGGTCATGTGGCGTGACGTCACCGACATAAGCCATCGAGATCGGGATTACCCAGCCGGCGGCCGCGCCGGTTGCAAGCCGAGCCAGCGCAAGCTGCGACAGCGTCGACACCGTGCCGCAAATCGCCACCAGAACGGCGCCGATCGCGCAGGTGAGCGCCACGGTGCGGTATTTGCCGAACCGGTCGCTGATCGGGCCGATAATCAGCTGAATCGAGCCATGGGTCACCGCATAGGCGGTGACAACCATGGCCGCGACGCCGACGGTGGTGTGCAGATCCGCCGCGACCTGCGGGAGCAGCGAGTCCATCACCCGGACCTGCGCCTGGCTGGCAAAGCCGGCGACGGCCAGCAGAATGATCGAGCGCGTCGGATCGGGTCGCGGCGTCGAGATGGAGGGCAAAGACAGCACGGGCGTTCGCTTTGCGGCGTCAGCGGACGAACGCCGGCGTTGACACTCTATGGAGCACAGGCTTTCTAACCTGCGCCAAAGCGAAACGACAATGATCGAAAGCAGATATCAGCCGAGCGAAGTCGAGCCCCGCATCTATGCGGTATGGGAGCAAGCTGGGGCGTTCCGCGCCGGCCGGCCCGAGCGCGCCAAGGCCGAGCCCTATTGCATCGTCATTCCGCCGCCCAATGTCACGGGCTCGCTGCATATGGGCCACGCGCTCAACAATACGCTGCAAGACATTCTCTGCCGTTTCGAGCGCATGCGGGGAAAAGACGTGCTGTGGCAGGTCGGCACCGATCATGCCGGCATCGCCACCCAGGCCGTGGTCGAGCGTCAGCTCATGGAGCGGCAGCAGCCGTCGAGCCGCGACATGGGCCGCGAGGCGTTCATCAAACGGGTCTGGGAATGGAAGGCCGAATCCGGCGGCACGATCACGAGCCAGCTCAAACGGCTCGGCGCGTCCTGCGACTGGTCGCGCGAACGGTTTACGATGGACGAGGGATTATCGCGTGCGGTGCTGAAAGTTTTTGTCGCGCTGTACCGCGAAGGCCTGATCTACAAGGACAAGCGGCTGGTCAATTGGGATCCCAAGCTCAAGACTGCGATTTCCGATCTTGAAGTGCAACAGGTCGAGAGCAGGGGCCAGCTCTGGTACATCAAATATCCGATCGATGGTTCGGGCGAATTCATTGTCGTCGCCACCACCCGGCCCGAGACCATGCTCGGCGACGTCGCCGTCGCGGTCCATCCCGACAACGAGCGGCTCAAACATCTGATCGGCAAGACCGCGATCCTGCCGCTGGTGGGCCGGCGCATTCCGATTATCGCCGATGAATATGCCGATCCGGAAAAAGGCTCCGGCGCGGTGAAGATCACCCCCGCGCACGACTTCAACGATTTCGAGGTCGGCCGCCGCCACGGATTGCTGCCGATCAACATTTTTGACGCCGCGGCGCATTTGACGCTGAGCAACAACGAAACCTTCCTGAAGGACGCGCATCCCGAACCCGCTCTGTTGCAAGGCGTGGATGGAAAATCGCGCGAAGCCGCGCGCAAATGGATCGTGGAGCAGCTCGAGTCGCAAGCTCTCATCGAGAAGACCGAGCCAACGACCCATGTCGTGCCACATGGCGATCGTTCCGGTGCAGTGCTTGAGCCGTATCTCACCGATCAATGGTATGTCGATGCCAAGACGCTGGCGGAGCCGGCCATCACCGCGGTGCGTGAGGGCAAGACCGTATTCGTGCCGCCGCAATGGGAGGCCACGTTCTTCAACTGGATGGAAAACATCCAGCCGTGGTGCGTTTCACGGCAAATCTGGTGGGGCCATCAGATACCGGCCTGGTATGGCCCCGATGGCAAGATATTTGTCGCCGAGTCGGAGGACGAGGCAGTGGCCCAGGCGCTTACGCATTGCGTCGAAGCCGGTGCGCTCTCGGCGCAGCAAGGCCGTGATATCGCCGCTGATCCAGAGAAGCGCGCGCAGTTCGCCCGCGACTACATCAAACGCGACGAGGACGTGCTCGACACCTGGTTCTCCTCGGCGCTGTGGCCGTTCTCGACCTTGGGCTGGCCGGACCAGACGCCGGAACTCAAACGCTTCTATCCGACCAGCACGCTGGTCACCGGCTTCGACATCATCTTCTTCTGGGTCGCTCGGATGATGATGATGGGACTGCATTTTATGCGCGAGGTCCCGTTTCATGACGTCTACATCCATGCGCTGGTCCGCGACGAGCGCGGACAGAAGATGTCGAAGTCGAAGGGCAATGTCATCGACCCGTTGGCAGTGATCGACGATTACGGCGCCGACGCACTGCGCTTCACGCTCGCCGCAATGGCGGCGCAAGGGCGCGACATCAAATTGTCGGCGCAACGCGTCGAAGGTTATCGCAATTTCGCGACCAAGCTGTGGAACGCGGCGCGGTTTGCCGAGATCAACGGCTGCGCTCGCGATCCGGATTTCGATCCGCGAAACGCCAAGGAGACATTAAATCGCTGGATCGCGCATGAGACTGCGAAGGCCGCCGCCGACGTCACGGCGGCAATCCAAGCGTACAAGTTCAACGACGCGGCGAGCGCAATTTACCGCTTCGTCTGGAATGTTTATTGCGATTGGTATCTGGAACTGATCAAGCCGGTCCTGACCGGAGCGGACGGCGCCGCCAAAAACGAGACACGGGCCGCCGCGTCGTGGGCGCTCGAGCAAATATTAAAGCTTCTGCATCCGTTCATGCCATTTGTTACGGAAGAACTCTGGCGCGTCAGCGGCGCGCAGCGCGAGCCGCTATTGTCGTCAAGCTCCTGGCCGCAAGTCGATAATCTCGACGATCCCGCAGCCGAAGCGGAGATCGGCTGGGTGATCGATCTGATCACGGCCATCCGTTCGGTACGGGTCGAAATGAATATTGCGCAGGACACGTCGCTGCCGCTGGTTCTTGCCGGCGTATCGGACGCGGTCGCCGAGCGCGCCCGCCATTGGCAGGACTTCATCAAGCGCCTGGCACGCATCGGGGATATATCTTTCGCCGCGACACCGCCACGCGGAGCCGTGCAACTCGTCGTCCGCGGTGACGTTGCCGCTTTACCGCTCAAAGGCGTCATCGACCTTGCCGCCGAGCGGGGCCGGCTCGCCAAGGAAATGGCGAAATGCGAGGCCGATATTGCCCGCGTCGACGCCAAGCTTGGCAATCCCAATTTCGTCGCCCGCGCGCCGGAAGAAGTGGTCGAAGAAGAAAAAGAGAAACGCGAGGAGGCGCAGCTGCGCAAAGCCAAGATCGCCGAAGCTTTGCAGCGGCTCGAAGGTGCCGATTGAGACAGGACGCCGCGAGGATCGCGTGAGAATATTTCTTGCTGGCGCGAGCGGCGCCATCGGCCGACGGCTCACGCCGCTCCTCATCGCTGCCGGTCACCACGTCACCGGCATGACGCGCAATTCGGCCAGCGCTCGCGCGCTGGAAGCGGCCGGGATCAGGCCGGCCCTCGTTGACGTATTTGATTCCGACGCCCTGAAAGCGGCCGCAATCGCAGCCGCGCCGGAAGTCGTCATTCACCAATTGACCGACTTGCCACACGCGATCGAAAACGAGAGCGAGCTTGCTGCAGCCTATCCGCGCAACGCGCGCATCCGCGTCGATGGCACGCGCAATTTGATCGCCGCGGCGAGGGCCGCCAAGGCGCGGCGCTTCGTCGTGCAAAGCGTTGCATTTGCCTATGCACCCGGCGGCGAGCCGCATCCGGAAACGGATCCGCTCAATGTGGCGGACGGCCCGCGCGCGGTGACGGTGCGCGCCGCGGCGGACATGGAGCGCCAGGTGCTGTCCTCGGGAATGGATGCGATCGTGCTGCGCTACGGTTTCTTCTATGGCCCGGGCACCTGGCATGCCGAGCCGATCCGCAAGCCGCCGCTGCACGTCGATGCCGCGGCGCAGGCGGCATTGCTGGCGGTCACACGCGGGGCGCCCGGCATCTACAACATCGCTGAGGAGGACGGGACGGTGTCGATCGCCAAGGCTCGCGGTGAGCTCGGCTTCGACCCCGCTTTCAGACTTCAAGCTTAGGCGTTGGCCGGAAAGGCTTGCTCAGGAAGGCTGACCCCTTCAACCCGTAGCGCCACGGCTTTTCCGCCGCCTTGGTGATGCCAATGCGCGGCCCGGCGACGACCTCGAGCTCGCCGGTCCGGGCAAACAGCGCAAACGGCGCCTCGTCCAGCGCCAATCCGTTGTGCGCTGCGGTAATCCCGAGCGCCTCGCAGGCCCGCCCCGGCCCGGCACAAAGGAGGTGCGCATCACTCAACCCCCGGCGGCGGCGCATCACCGGTAACCCCTGGGTCGGCTCCAAGGCCCTGACCAGGACGGCGCTGGCCGAGCCTTTCGGCTCGCAGACGAAGTTCAGGCACCAATGAATGCCGTACGAGCGGTAGACATAGGTGTAGCCCGGCGGGCCGAACATCACCGCATTGCGTGCGGTCGGCCCCCGGTAGCTGTGCGCGGCCGGGTCGGTGTGGTGATAGGCCTCGACTTCGACCAGCCGCCCGCCGACGCCGTTGAACAGCAGAGTCGCTCCGATCAGATCGGGCGCTACCTCATGCACGCTGCGGCGGAAGAACGATCTGGTCAGGCGTCTGGACATGCTCCATCGTTGCAGACCGGCAACAGCGTGGTAAATCGTCCCTTAAGCGAAACCCCTCCGGCGCGTTGACTCTGTTGCTTGGCGGACACAGCGGCAGAACATTTAAGCTTACCGCAGCGCACCTACGGCCAACGCCGCTTTTTAGCCATAGGATTTCTCGACATCGATGCCCACGCGGCTGATGTCGTTGAACCCATGATGGGTCGACAGCCGTTGTGGATACGTCCGGTCTGGAAAAGCCAAGGAAGGCCTTGGACCGGATGGAGGGGCGAACAGCGCCAGGCTGGCTCGCTTGAAGTTTGATGGACGCGAAGAGTGATTTGAAATTGCGGCTCCCGAGCCGTCACGCCACCGAGGGCCCGGACCGCGCCCCGCACCGGGCCTTCTATTACGCTATGGGTCTGACGCGCGAGCAGATCCACCAGCCGTTCGTCGGCGTGGCGACCTGCTGGAACGAGGCGGCGCCCTGCAACATCGCGCTGATGCGGCAAGCCCAGGCGGTCAAGCTTGGCGTTGCGGCCGGCGGCGGGACGCCTCGCGAATTCTGCACCATCACTGTGACCGACGGCATCGCCATGGGCCATGCCGGCATGAAATCGTCGTTGCCGTCGCGTGAAGTCATTGCCGACTCGGTGGAATTGTCGGTGCGGGGCCATTCCTATGACGCACTGATCGGGCTCGCGGGTTGCGACAAGTCGCAACCGGGCATGATGATGGCAATGTGCCGCCTCAACGTGCCGTCGATCTACATCTATGGCGGATCGATCCTGCCGGGCACCTTTAAAGGCGCCCCGGTCACGATCCAAGATGTGTACGAGGCAGTCGGCAAGCACTCGATCGGCGCCATGTCCGATGGGGATCTGGACGTGCTCGAGCAAAACGCCTGCCCGTCGGCCGGCGCATGCGGCGCCCAGTTCACCGCCAACACGATGGCCACCATCTCCGAAGCCATCGGGCTTGCTTTGCCGTATTCGGCGGGCGCGCCGGCGCCTTATGAAATCCGCGACAAGTTCTGCGTGCTCGCCGGCGAAATGATCATGGATCTGGTGGCCAAGAACATCCGGCCGCGCGACATCGTCACCCGCAAGGCGCTGGAAAACGCCGTGGCGGTCGTCGCCGCGACCGGCGGCTCGACCAATGCCGCCTTGCACTTGCCGGCAATCGCCAACGAATGCGGGGTCAAATTCGACCTTTTTGATGTCGCCGAAGTCCTGAAAAAGACACCATATATCGCGGATTTAAAACCATCCGGCCGCTATGTCGCCAAAGACATGTTCGAAGCTGGCGGGGTGCCGTTACTGATGAGGACGCTGCTCGACCATGGTTTTCTCCATGGCGACTGCATCACCGTCACTGGCCGGACCATCGCCGAGAATTTGAAGTCGGTGAAATGGAATCCTGACCAGGCCGTGATCTGGCCTGCCAATAAACCGATTCTGCCGACAGGCGGTGTGGTCGGACTGAAAGGCAATCTCGCGCCTGAAGGCGCGATCGTGAAAGTGGCAGGCATGGAGCGTTT
>JBQCCX010000270.1:0-34618 GCA_051961815.1 Xanthobacteraceae bacterium | reverse complement strand
GACACGCCTTGGCAATTTCCGATCGACAACTTTGCCAGGGTCACGCCGCGTTGACCACGCTTGCCAAGGGCCGCGGGCGCCTTTAGCAATCGACGCTTCGTTTTACGGGGCGTCGTGCATGGCTCGTTATAAACTTCTTCTCCTCTCCGGCGACGGTATCGGTCCGGAAGTCATGGCCGAGGTCAAACGGCTCCTCGGCTTCTATGCCGCCAAGGGCCTCGCCGAATTCGACACCGAGGAGGATCTGGTCGGCGGGGCGGCCTATGACGCGCACCAGGTGGCGATCACCGACGCCACCATGGCGAAAGCACAGGCCGCGGACGCGGTGATTTTCGGCGCGGTCGGCGGGCCCAAATGGGACAAGGTGGCTTTTGAAGCGCGCCCCGAGGCCGGTCTTTTGCGGCTGCGCAAGGAGCTCGCGCTGTTCGCCAATATCCGGCCGGCGATTGTCTATCCGGCGCTCGCCGACGCTTCCAGCCTCAAGCGTGAAGCGGTCGAAGGTCTCGACATTGTCATTCTCCGCGAGCTCACCGGCGGGGTCTATTTCGGCGAGCCCAAGACCATCACCGATCTCGGCAACGGCCAAAAGCGCGCCGTCGATACGCAGGTCTACGATACCTACGAGATCGAGCGCATCGCGCGGGTCGGATTCGAACTGGCGCGGCGGCGGCGCAACAAGCTGACGTCGATGGAGAAGCGCAACGTGATGAAGACCGGCGTGCTCTGGCACGAGGTGGTCGAGGAGTTGCACAAGCGCGAATACAAGGACGTTGCGCTCGAACATATGCTGGCCGATGCCGGCGGCATGCAGCTGGTGCGCTCGCCGAAACAGTTTGACGTGATCGTCACCGACAACTTGTTCGGCGACATGTTGTCGGACGTCGCGGCGATGCTGACCGGATCGCTCGGTATGCTGCCGTCGGCCTCCCTCGGCGAGGTCGATCCCAGGACCAAGCGGCGCAAGGCGATGTATGAGCCGGTGCACGGCTCGGCGCCGGACATCGCCGGCAAAGGCATGGCCAATCCGATCGCCATGCTGGCCTCGTTTGGCATGGCGTTACGCTATTCGTTCGATATGGCCGAAGCGGCCGATGCGCTCGATGCCGCGATCGCGGCGACACTGGCCAAGGGGCTGCGCACCGCCGACATCAAATCCGAAGGCGCCAAAGTCGTCAGCACGGCCGAGATGGGCACCACGATTGTCGGGGAATTGGAAAAGCTCTCCGCCTAGTTCGCGGCCAGTCACAGCTGGAGCTTCGTCGCTTGCTCCTCGCAATGACGATTTCGCGCCAGCGTGACGCGAGCAAGCGCAGTGCAAATTACTCGCGTCAGTCGCGGGTGCCGCCCCGGCGAACCCAGCTTAAAACGGCGTGTTTGGATTAATACCAGTGCCGTCGAAGGCGCTCGGCAGCGGTTTGCGGCCGGTGCCCTGAAAGTCCGGTCCATAGAACCAGTTCGGCCGGCCCGGATCGCCGCCGGGCGGCAATACGTAGTCGCTGAAGGTGCGATCGCCGACCGAGACCTCGGTGCCGGTATCGAGATAGGACCGCCGCCGCGGGATGACGATGACCCTGCTGTGACCATTGCCGTCGGGAATGATGGTCGTGGTCGGCTGGATGATGGTGCCACTGGCGGTTCGCTCGACGACCTGCTGCTGCACGAGCGGCTGCTTTTTGGCGGCTGCGGCCGGCATTGCGGTCGCCACGACCATGGCGGTAAAGAGGGCGCCAGCGGTGGCGCCGGGAAGCGGACGCGGGACTGAAGACATGGTTCCTCGCTCGTTGTGACTACTCTAGCCCGATTTGCCGGCCGGCAACAGCATCGTAAATAACTTTCGCTGCCGCCACAGGTTTCAGGCCGTGCGCCCGGCTGGCAGGAAGGCTGGCCCCTCGGGAAAGACTGGCCGTCACACCGTGTGATTTCGGCCGCAGCGCCTATATTCCCGGGACCCGGCGTTGTGTTTGTGTGTGTTCTCGCTTAGAAGCGCTTCCGCTCGGTTGCTGCCCGGCTGGGGCAGGACCGTTTGTTCGGTGGAGAGTTAAAGATGGGTTACAGCGTCGCCGTGGTCGGCGCGACCGGCAATGTCGGCCGGGAAATGCTCGGGATTTTGGCCGAGCGGTCGTTTCCGGCTGACGAAATCGTGGCGCTCGCCTCGCGGCGCAGCCAGGGCGTGGACGTGTCCTATGGCGAGCGAACGCTCAAAGTCAAAGCGCTCGAACATCATGATTTCTCCGGGACCGATCTCTGCCTGATGTCGGCCGGTGCGGCGGTGTCGAAGGAATACTCGCTCAAGATTGCCGCGGCCGGCGCGGTGGTCATCGATAATTCGTCGGCTTGGCGCTACGATTCCGACATTCCGCTGATCGTTCCGGAGGTCAATGCCGACGCCGTCGCCGGTTTCCGCAAGCGCGGCATCATCGCCAATCCGAATTGCTCGACTGCGCAACTCGTCGTCACGCTCAAGCCGCTGCACGATCGCGCCACCATCAAGCGCGTCGTCGTTGCCACCTATCAATCGGTATCCGGCGCTGGAAAGGACGCCATGGACGAGCTGTTCAGCCAGACCAAGGCGGTATTCCAGATCGACGAGATTGAGCCGAAGAAATTTCCGAAGCGGATTGCGTTCAATGTGATCCCGGAGTGTGACGTCTTCATGGAGGACGGCTACACCCGGGAAGAGTGGAAGATGGTGGTCGAGACCAAGAAAATCATCGATCCCAAGATCAAGCTGACGGCGACCTGCGTGCGCGTTCCGGTCTTCATCGGCCACTCGGAAGCGGTGAATATCGAATTCGAGCAGCCGATCACGGCCGACGAGGCGCGCGAGGTGTTGCGCAATGCGCCGGGCTGTCTGGTGATCGATACGCACGAGCCCGGTGGCTATGTGACGCCATACGAGGCGGTCGGCGAGGACGCTACCTATATCAGCCGCATCCGCGACGACGCTACTGTCGAGAACGGGCTGTCGATGTGGATTGTCTCCGACAATTTGCGCAAAGGCGCGGCGCTCAACGCCATTCAGATCGCCGAGTGCCTGGTCAACCGCAAGCTGATCACGGCCAAGCGCAAGGCGGCGTAGGGTCCATCCCCCGGACTGCGCGGCGTCCCGGAATGACGAGCTCTGTTGGCACGCCCCGTGCATCCCGCTAGCGTGGCACGGCAACAGAGAGAGGCGGGTTCACCAAAAATGACGGTCCGGCCGCGCCGCAGCGTGCTTTATATGCCGGGGTCGAACGCACGCGCCCTGGAAAAGGGCCGCGATCTTCCGGCCGACGGCCTCATCCTCGATCTTGAAGACGCGGTGGCGCCAGAGGCCAAGGTGCAGGCGCGCGAAGCGGTCGTCAAAGCATTGCGCCAAGGCTTCGGCGAGCGCGAAGTGCTGGTGCGCATCAACGGCCTCGATACCCGCTGGTGGGTCGAGGACATCGATGCCGTCGCCGCGGCTCGCCCCGATGCCGTGCTGGTGCCGAAAGTGTCGTCGCCGCGGCAATTGCAGGACCTCGCGGCGCGCCTGGTTGACATGGGCACCGATCCGCGTGTCCGCGTCTGGGCGATGATGGAGACGCCGCTGGCGATGCTCAATGTCCGTGACATTGCGGCGGCGGCGCTCGATTCGGAAACGCGACTTTCCGGCTTTGTGATGGGCACCAACGATCTCGCCAAAGATACCCGCGCCCATCTCGTCGCCGGCCGCGGGCCGATGGTGCCGTGGCTGATGAATTGCGTCGCCGCCGCGCGCGCCTATGGGCTCGATATTCTCGACGGCGTTTACAACGATATCGGCGACGCGGAGGGATTTGCCACCGAATGCCGGCAAGCGCACGATTTCGGTTTCGACGGCAAGACGCTCATTCACCCGCGCCAGATCGAGCCGTGCAACGCGGCCTTCTCGCCGAGCGCGGAAGAGGTGGAAATGGCGCGCAAGATCATCGCCGCGTTCGATCTGCCCGAGAATGAAAACAAGGGCGTGCTGCAGGTCGACGGCCGCATGATCGAGCGCTTGCATGCCGAGATGGCGCGGCGCACGGTCGCGATCGCCGACGCGATTGCCAAAACAGCCGATCCGGCGTGAAACGCGGCTTGTTGCGGCTTTGCCAGATTTCAGGACCGGGAACCCGCGAAGCGGGGCGAGGTTGTCCCAAATGGGGCATCCAGGACCGGAATGCATATCGCAGAAATCGCCCCGCTCGCCGAAAGCGTGCCTCCAAGCCACTACGGCGGGACCGAGCGGGTGGTGTCCTGGCTTACCGACGAACTGGTCGATCTGGGCGAAAAAGTCACGTTGTTTGCAAGCGGCGGTTCGACCACCAAGGCCGAGCTTGTTGCAGTCTGCCCCAAACCGTTACGGTTGAGCCGGCCGCCGATCGATCCGACCTCGGCGTTGACCGCCATGCTCGAATGCGTCGCCGCCCGGGCCAACGAATTCGACGTCATTCATTGCCATTTGGATTGGATCCACATTCCGCTGTTTCGGCGTCTCGGCCGGCCGTTTGTCACGACGCTGCATGGACGGCTCGATCTTCCGCATATGCACACATTTGCCGCCGGATTTGCCGATGTGCCCTTTGTCTCGATCTCGGATAATCAGCGTGCGCCGCTGGCGGAGCTGAATTTCGTCAATACCATTTACCACGGGCTTCCCGAGCGGCTGTTGCTGCCGAATCTGCAGCCAGGGCGCTATCTGGCGTTTCTCGGCCGCTTCACGCCGGAAAAGGGGCCGCACATCGCGATCAAGCTGGCGCGAAAGAGCAACCTGCCGCTGCGCATCGCCGCCAAAATACCGCGCATGCAAACGCACTATTTCAAGGAGCAGATCGAGCCGTTGCTGGACGGTGACCGGGTCGACTTCGTCGGCGAGGTCAACGAAGGCCAAAAGCAGGACTTTCTCGGCAACGCGATGGCGGTGCTGGTCCCGATTGATTGGCCCGAGCCGTTCGGACTGGTGATGATCGAAGCGATGGCGTGCGGCACTCCGGTGATCGCCTGGAGCCGCGGGTCCGTTCCTGAAGTCGTCGAGCATGGCGTCTCCGGCTTCATCGTCGAGAATGAAGCCGAAGCCATCGATGCGATCAGGCGCGTTCCCACGCTCGATCGGCGCAAAGTACGCGCTGCCTTTGAGCGGCGGTTCACGGCCCGCCGCATGGCGGAATCTTATCGGCGCTGCTTTCAGGGGCTCTTGACGAACGGCGCCGGAAAGCCGGCGCGTTCTGATTTGCATCAAACCTCCCGCTCGGCCGGGGTAAGCGCGGCAAACAGCTAGCGGATCGCTCCCGAGAATATCGCCGCCGCGCACGCAGCGGCGACTTGTCTTTCATGGGTATAGTCTGAAAGACTGCCAAGGCCGGCTGCAGCGGAGGTGAGCCATGGCGAAGCTGTCGCGGACTTCGATTCCAGATAAACTGATCACGGCGAAACGGAGCGCGATGAGGTATTTCTCGCCCAAGGGCACCCGCGCGCTCACAGGGGCGGCTGCTCTCTCCGATCCAAAACACAACCTTGTCGGAATCGGCATTGGACACAAGCTGGTCAAAGGAAAATCGACCGGCGATCACGCCATTCGTTTTTACGTCGAACGCAAAATCGACAAGAAAGTCATTCCAACGAGTTTTCGTCTTCCCAAGCATATCGGCGGCGTCGGAACGGACGTCATTGAGACAGGCCGGTTTGTTGTGCTCAAGCCTCACCGGCAAAAACGCATGAGGCCGGTGCGACCGGGTTGCTCGATCGGCTGTCAACCGAAGGACGGTCACCTTATGGCGGCAACGTTCGGCGCCATCGTCGCGAAAAAGGGCAAGCACTATGTCCTGAGCAACAATCATGTCCTGGCAAACGAGAACAGGTTGCCGCTCGGTTCGCCGATATTCCAGCCCGGGCTGCGCGATAAAAATGCGCCCGGCAAGGACCGGATTGCAAAACTTTCCCACTACATCAGATTGAAAGTACACGGATCAAACCAGGTTGATTGCGCGATTGCGCTGTTGGCGAAAAAAACCAGGTGGAATGCAGCCGTGCTGCCGCGCGTTAACAAGCTGAAATCCGGAATTCCGATCCCTGCGGCGGCAAAGATGGCGGTGGAGAAAACCGGTCGGGATACAGGTTATACGACCGGCAAAATTGAAGACGTCAGCATGACTATCAAAGTCGACGGCTATCCTTCAGGAACGCTGAAGTTCATCGACCAGATTTTGATACGAGCGGATGGCAAAAAACCATTCTGCGCCGGCGGCGACTCGGGCTCGCTGGTCGTGGACCGCAAGAGCAAACGGCCGGTCGGATTGTTGTTTGGTGGCGCAGCGGGCCGCTTCGCGGTCGCAAATCATGTGTCAGATGTGCTGCAACATCTCGGAGTGACCGTCGTTGCCTAAAGCAAAGCGGCCAGGCGGCGACTTCCAAGCGGTCAAACGCCGGCTGGAGGCCAGGCTCTTGCCGCTGGATTATGTCCACGGAATCGGCCGCGCAGGCAGCGATCGCTTTAGCGTCCTGCTGGTGCGGCCGATCACCAAAACCGAGAGCGCTCACATCCGCGCTGTGATGCAGAACGAAGGGGCGGGTGACGATTACGCATTGATCGACACCGGGGGCCCGTTCACCGCGCGATGAATGCCGCGCTTAAGCGCATTCAGCGGAAGGTGGTGTGGCTCGCCCGGCTGATCCGCCGCCACAGAACGGCGCCAACCGTGTCCGCCTGCCTGCGCAAGTCGCGCACTCGCCGCCGGCATGCGGGGGACGGCGCTTCGGCGATCAGCTCGTCCCAGGTTTCTTCCACTGCGGCATTCAGCCTGCCCTGATCGGCCTGCGCGGCACGCTCCAGATACGACATCACCTGGCCGAGATGTCCATACATCATGGCGTGAGCCAACCGCCGGCCACCGGTGTTCGGCATGTGCTGCCATGTTCCGGGCCCGAGCCGGATTCCATTGTCCCGCGCCACGCGGCGGATCCGGACGGGATCGAGAATCGTGCTGTCGAGGTCGCGCAGGATCATGCGCGCCGGCATGCCGTCGCGCAGCGCGACATACACGTTCTGCAGGTGCGGTTCGAATGCCATCCCCCAGCGCGCATAAAAGTCGACCATGCCGCGCATCAGCACACGGCAGTAGGCGCGGAAGAAGTCGTAGGCGTCTTGCGGACCGCGCAGCTGCAAGATCGTGCGCGCCTGCCGTGGCCCGCACCACAGATTGAGCGCCGGGACCACGATCTCCGCGGCGCGCGCGCGCACCGGCGTCCGGATGATTGCGGCGAGATGCATTCCAATGAGCGGGTCGCGATGGGCGATCGATGCCACGTCATACTGAAAATCCAGAGTGTCCTCTCCGCTCTCGCGCAGGAGGATGCGGGCGAGCGAGGAGAAGGCGGTCGCATTCTCGCGATTCAAAGGATAGAGCAACCGGTCTTCTCCCGTCAGTGTGACCGCGACCGGCAGCTTGACATCAAAGCCTGATCGCAGAATCCGGCAGGTCCGTTGCGACGTCAGCGGAATTGCCTCGACGGTCCGGTCGAGAACTGTGATCCATCGCTGTTTCAGCAGCTCACGGATGACCGGCGAGAGCTCGAGTTGCCAAGGGTGCAGCGGGATCACGACCTCGCTATTTCGCGGAAGGGGGATGCCGGACCAGGCGCGAAAGCACGCCCGATAATCCGCGTACACTGCGGAATCGAAGAGGCATGGCTGCGCCGCCACCAATGTCAGATGAATTGGCTTACGGCTCAGATTCGAACACTCGACCACCTGGCGGAGCGACGGCCCGAGCCGCAGCGCCGGGAACGGATAATAGTGGTGGCCCTCATAGACGGGCTCGATCGCCTTGGCGCGGGGATCGAGTCCTTGGGCAATCAGACGGTTCAATACCAGATGGGCGAAGCTGTTATCGAAATCGGCGACGAGCCGATCGAAATGCCGAACGAGTTTCGAGCGCTTCAGCGCGGGGCGAAGGGCCTTGAGGAAGGTTCGGGTGCTGCGCAGCTGGCGCCGGCGGCCGGCGGCGATCTGCGATGGCAATCCGGTGAGCTCGAGCCGGCGAAAGGGCAGTGGGCCGCTCACCGGGGCGCGTAGCACCGGCTCGCGGCCGAGATCGAAAAACCATGGGCCGGCATCGCTCTGCCACAACCGCGCGTGCGGCGCATGACCTTCCCGAAAGATTGATTGGAGCAGCCGCGAGACGGCGACGAGTAAGGCATCCTGGTAGATGCCGGTGAGCCGCGCCGCGGTGATCCGGCGCTCGCGGGCCCATTGTCGCACGGCCGCAAGCGTCACATCGCGGATGGACCGGCGATCAGAGATCAGGTTTGAAGGCGCCTCTGCCAAGGTCTTCATTGGTGATCGCGTTGAAGTCGCTCATCCGCTCTTGCATGAGCCGCTTCACCGCGTCGGCCTCGCCGCGCCGGGCAAATTCCTCGATCAGCGCGGCGGTGTAGCCGATGTGGCGCGCCTCATCGACCCGCAGGCGGTCGTGCAGGAGCGTCAAGCGATGCCGCTTTTCCGGAGCGCAGTATGCAAGCAACATCGGGCGCTGAATGACATGGTGCACCAGCGTGCGGATCTCGGCGATGTTCATCTGGATCAGATCGTCGAGGGTGACGGCGCTCGCATAAGCTGAGCCCGCATGAGCTTTAAGCGGGCTGCGCTGGTTGTAGCCGGGGGAAAACGTATTGAGCTGGGGACGGAGCTCGTCGTCCACCACATCGGGAAAAGTGAGATCCAGCATCGCCAGATAGGCTTTGGCGTGCCGCGACTCGTCGATCGCGTGCGCCTTGACGTGGGCGGCGACGTGGGGATCCGGCGTGCTGGCCGCCAAATCCCACAGGTGTTCGGAGCCTTCGCCTTCCCCCTGGGCATTCTGGATGAGCGACATCGCCATCCAGCTGGGGTCCTTGGCCACGTCGCGATAGATTTTTTTGTACGCCTTGGTCCCGAACGGCGGCGGGGCCTTGCGGCAGGCGGCGATCAACGCGTCGCGATAATATGGTCCCGCCGCGCCATAATGTGCGCGGAGGGATTCAAGGGTCAATTCGGCGGCGTTATTCACAAACCGCCCCTAGCGCGCGTATCTAGGCCGGAGCGACTGGCGAGCGCCTCTTGAACGGCGCATTGAGCGCCACGAAGCGAATGTGTGCCCGCCCGCTTCTTCCCAGTCGCTTTTTCAATTTCTCGATCTGACCCGGGTTAACGCGATGTGAGCCATCCGCGTTTACTCGGCCAAACTCCTGGTGATGGACACCTGCACTTCGCAACGCCTTCACAGCTGCACCGAAGCTGACTCTTTTCTTTCCAGAGCGTGCACGTTTTGCCATCGGTGATCCTCCTTTTGGTGCGGAGCGCATCAAACATCGCGCGCGCGGGATTGGAGGCTATGGTCGTGGAACCGCGCTGTCAACCGCGCGGCCTCCCATAGCTGCAAGTGGGACTCCGGCAACGTCGAGCGCTTGCACTTCAGTCTCGGCCTTCTCCAACCAAACACGCATGCCCATGTCACGAAACATAGTTAACGCGGTCGTAAGATGCTCACTGGCACGTCGATCGCCCACCCGCCTGTGAAGCTTGCCGAGGCTGAAATGGCAATGCGCGACGAGAGGGCGCATCCCGAGCTCCGACGCCAAAGCCATCGCGCTCGCGAAGTGGGCCTCAGCCGCGGCCACATCGGGGCGATCGCGATGAGCGACCACATCGCCGAGAAGGCAATGAGCCCAAGCTTCATGACCGCGCTCGCCGCGCTCGCGGGCGAGCACCACGGCGCGGGTGCCGAAGTCCCATGCCTCATCCAGCCGACCTGCAAGCAAGTCCGCCTCGCCGAGCTGCACCATGCTCATCGAGAGCAGGTATCCGATTTCGGCCGATGCATAGCCGGCCAAGCCTTGCTGCAAGCGGGAGACGCCTTCGTCGATGCGTCCCGAGCGTGAGTAGACGTGCCCCAGAGCCGCCAAGGCGATCGGGCTGAGATAGGCGATGTTCCACTCGTTTGACAGCGTGACCGCACGCTCAAGGAGCGTGGTCGCCCGGATGAATTCTCCGCGCAGGGCTTCGAGACGCGCGAGGTTCAAGCAGGCCCAAATCAGGCTGAAAGGATGGTCGAGCGATTCAGCAAGCCGGACGGCCTGCTGACCATGCTCGCGTCCTTCGTCGAACTGGCCGAGCTCGGCAAGGGCGCGCGCCAGGAAGGCGCGCGCCACCACCGCCGGGTAAGCCACCAGGCCAAAACGATTGCGCGACAAATCGCCGGAGAGCGAGTCAATCAAGCTTCGGCACAGGCGCTCCGTTCCGCGGTAGTCGCCCGACAGGGCACCAAGCCAGACGTGATAGTAGCCGCCGGCAACCTGGAGCGGGACGTCACCAAGAGATGCGCCGATGGCCTCGACCTCATCGGCGAATGCGCGCACGTCGCTGGCGCGACCGCCGGTATTGAGGTGGAGGCCGCTCATATAGCCCGACACCGAGGCCAGCCGGCGCCGATCGTTAAATTTCCTGGCGAGGGCCTCAGCTTCACGCAGATACTCTTCGATCCTTCCCCACTCCACGAGCGGGAGCAGAGCGTTGCGAAGGTCGAAGCGAAGATCGATGGCTTGCTCCAGGGTCTGGCGAGTCTCGGGCAGGTGGCTCAACGCTGTCAGCGCTTCCTCGAAGCGCCGCACCGCATCGCGGTGGACTGAGCGGGCGAGCGCCTTGGCGCCGGCCTGCTGCAGATAGGTGACCGCCTTCGCCCAGGCTTCGCCGACGAATGCGTGGTGTGCCAGGCGGTCGAGGTGCTCCGCCAATCGGTCCGGATACATTCGCTCGATGGTCTCGACGATGCGCACGTGCAGCGCGCGCCGCCGGTCCTGAAGCAGGCTGCCATACGCCACTTCGTGGGTCAGCGCGTGCTTGAAAGTGTACTCGAGGTCCGGAAAGAACTCGATTTCGTAAATGAATTCGGCGGCGCGCAGGCGTCCGATCGCGGCGCGCAACTCTTCGTCGGCGATCTCGGCGATGGCCTGCAGCAAAACCAGCGGCACGTCCTTGCCGAGGACTGAGGCCATCTGCAGCAGCGCCTTGTCGGTTATACCGAGCCGGTCGATACGGGCGGCGATCACGGCCTGGACGGTCGCCGGGACCTGGATCGCCGGCAACGGACGGGCCAGCCGATAGGCGCCATGTTCACCCGTGAGGGCTCCCATCTCGACGAGGGTTCGCACGCTCTCTTCCAGGAAGAACGGATTGCCCTCGGTCCGCGCGATGAGCATGCGCGTGAGCTGCTCAAGTCCGGCGCCCGCTCCCAACAATGCGGTGAGAAGCCGTTCGGCGCCTTCGGCCGGCAGCGGATCTAGCGTCAGCTGGGCGTAATTCGCACCACCCGCCCAAGCATGCTGATATTCCGGCCGGTAGTTCACGAGAAGCGCAAGCCGTGCTGAGGAGAGACCCTCAACCAGCTCGTCGAGCACGGACTGGGTCTCGGAATCGATCCAATGGAGATCCTCGAACACCACCAGCACCGGGTGCACTTGGCTTTCCCGGAGCAGCAGCCGTTTGACCGCATCCAATGTACGCCGGCGCCGCTGCGCCGGGTCGATCCTCGACCACTGTGGATCATCGGTCGGCACATCGAGGAGGGAGAGGAGCGCGGGGAGATCGCCTTCCAGCGCGCGATCCAGTGTCAGAAGTTTGCCTGTTAGCTTCTCGCGCGCGGTCCGCGGCTCGTCGCGGTCCTCGATGCCAAAGTAGCCCTTGAGAAGATCGACCAGTGGCAAGTAACTGTTCGCCTTGCCGTAGGAGACCGAGCCGCCCTGGAGCACCAGCCATCCCTCGACGCGATGCGAATGGGTGACTTCCCAGACCAGACGGGACTTGCCGACGCCGGCGTCGCCCACGATGGCGATGACCTGCCCGTGCCCGGCTGCGGTTTGCGCGAGCGCCTGGTTGATCTCTTCAAGCTCATTCTCCCGGCCGACGAATTGGGTGAGCCCTCGGGCGGCGGCGGCGTGGAATCGCGCGCGGCGCGGACGCGCGCCGGTCAATTCGTAAATATCGACGAGCTGTTCGAGCCCCTTCACCGGCACCAGGCCAAGCGACCGCACATCGAAAAAGCCCTCGGCCAGGCGCAGCGTGTTGACGGTCAGTCTGACAGTGCCGGGCGTGGCGAGCTGTTCCATGCGTGCCGCCAAATGCGCGGTCTGGCCGACGGCGGTGTAGTCCATGCGCAGGTCGCTGCGGATGGTTCGCACCACGACCTCGCCCGAACTGAGCCCGACCCGGATCTGGACTTCGACGCCATGCGTCCGGCGTACTTTCTCGGCGTAGCGACGTATTGCCGCTTGCATGTCGAGGGCCGCATAGCAGGCCCGTACCGCGTGATCCTCGTGGGCCAATGGCGCGCCGAACAGTGCCATGATCCCGTCGCCGGCCATTTGGTTCACCGTGCCTTCGTAGCGATGAACCGCCTCCATCATGTAGGCGAGGACCGGATCAAGGAGCTTGCGGGCGTCCTCCGGGTCGCGGTCCACCAGCAATTCCATTGACGCTTTGGTGTCGGCAAACAGGACGGTGATCTTCTTGCGCTCGCCTTCGAGCGCTGCCTTCGAGGTCAGGATGCGTTCCGCCAGGTGTTCCGGGGTGTAAGCGACGGGTGCGGGAATTTGCTCGTCGTCGGCGGGATCGGCGAGCTGTCCGCCGCACGACCAGCAGAAACTCTTGCCGGGCGACACTTCAGCGCGGCAGTGCGGGCAAGTCAGGGCGAGGCGGGTGCCGCACTCCCCGCAGAACCTCGCCCACCCAGGGTTCGCAGCCTGGCAACGTGGACACCGCATGGATTTTCCTAACTTTCAACTAAAAATTTGTGTTTGCCCGCCGCATTGCCGAAGGCGTTTCGGGCCGAGAAATATAAGCGCGACCGCAAGCCCCATCGTCAATAATAATAATAACGGGATCGATGGCGGGTCACATCGACAACGGTAGCACAATGGGCAAAGCCCGTCTTGCTGGCCGGCGACGCAGCCGCCGCAATGGAGTTCGCGCCGGCTGTGTCAGCTGAAAACAATCCTCCGTTGCCGAATCTTTGCTCCGCAATCCTGAATGCTTTGTGACGGTTCGCAAAGCTGCCGCTAATTCTTCAGCCGGTAGCCGGTTTTGAAGAACCAGGAAACGATCGCCATGCACAGCACGAGAAAGCCAAGCGTGATCGCCACGCTCCATCCGACATGCACGTCGGCGATATCGAAAAAACTCCAGCGGAAACCCGAAATCAAATAGACCAGTGGATTGAACAGCGTGATCGTGCGCCAGAACGGCGGCAGTACGCTGGTCGAATAGAACGTGCCGCCGAGAAAGGTCAAAGGCGTGATGATCAAAAGCGGCACGATCTGCAGCTTCTCGAAATTGTCCGCCCACAGGCCGAGGACAAAGCCGAACAGGCTGAAACTGACCGCAGTCAGCACCAGAAATGCCACCATCCAGACCGGATGCGCGATGGAGATCGGCACGAACAGTCCGGAGGTCGCGAGAATGATGCTGCCGAGAAGAATCGATTTGCTCGCCGCCGCGCCGACATAGCCGAGCACGATCTCGAACGGCGATACCGGGGCCGACAACATTTCATAGATCGTGCCGCCAAAGCGCGGAAAATAAATCCCGAAGGCGGCGTTGGTGACGCTTTGCGTCAACAGCATCAGCATGATCAGCCCCGGCACGATGAATGAGCCATAATTGACGCCTTGGATCTCGGTGATGCGCGAGCCGATCGCGGCGCCGAACACGATGAAATAAAGCGAGGTTGAGATCACCGGCGACACGACGCTCTGAAACAGTGTGCGGCCGGTGCGGGCCATTTCATACATATAGATCGCGCGCACGGCATAGACATTCATGGCCGCTTCCTCACCAGGCCGACGAAAATGTCCTCAAGCGAGCTCTGCGTCGTGCGCAAATCCTTGAAGCGGATGCCGGTACGCTGCAGATCGTCGAGCAGCGCAGTGATGCGGGTGTGCTCGCCCCTGGTATCGTAGGTGTAGGTCAGTTCGTTGCGATCGGCGCTGAGCGTCAGCCCGTAACTCTCAAGCTCCGCCGGCACCGCGGCGAGCGAATCGCGCAGTTCCAAGGTCAACTGCTTCTTGCCGAGCTTGCGCATCAGCTCGGCCTTGTCCTCGACCAGGATGATCTCGCCGTGATTGATCACGCCGACGCGGTCGGCCATTTCCTCGGCTTCTTCGATGTAATGGGTGGTGAGGATGATGGTGACGCCTGAAGCGCGCAACGAGCGCACCAGCTGCCACATGTCCTTGCGCAACTCGACGTCGACGCCGGCGGTCGGTTCGTCGAGGAACAAGATTTGCGGCTCGTGCGCCAGCGCTTTGGCGATCATCAGGCGGCGTTTCATGCCGCCGGACAACATGCGGATCTTGTCGTCGCGCTTGTCCCACAGCGAAAGCTGCTTGAGCACCTTGTCGATGTGGTCGGGGTTGGCGGGTTTGCCGAACAGGCCGCGTGAAAAACGCAAAGTCGCCGGCGGCGTCTCGAAGGCGTCGGTCGTCAATTCCTGCGGCACCAGACCGATCAGCGCGCGCGCCGCGCGATAATCGGAAATGATGTCATGGCCGTCGACCTTCACCGTGCCGGAAGACGGATTGACGATGCCGCAGATGATGCCGATCAGCGTCGTTTTGCCGGCGCCATTGGGCCCGAGCAGTGCAAAAATTTCGCCGTGGCGGATGTCGAGATTGACGTTTCTGAGCGCCTGGAATCCGGACGCGTAGATCTTGTCGAGACCGGAAACGGAAATGGCGGGAGTGGCGGACATCATGGTTCGCTTGAAATTCGGTCGGTCTTCCTAACCCGCCACGATCCGCTGCGGCCAGCGAAACCTGCGGCGCGGCCATGCGTTTACAGCGTAGCGCGTTCCCTCTTTTCCAATCCGGCCGTAACAGGAGACGCCTATGACCGAGATCCGCCGCAGCAATGGCATTTGTACGCAAATTAACGTGGTGAAGCTGCCCGCCGACAAACAAGACGAAGTGGTCAAACTGATGATCGAACGAGCCCGCTTCATGGCGACGCAGCCGGGCTTCGTGTCGGTCAATCTGCATCGCAGCAAGGACGGCAGTCATCTGGTCAATTACGTGCAGTGGACCAGCGCCGAGAAGCTCGCGGCCGCGCACCATGCGCCCGAGTTCCGCAAGAAATGGCCGCAATTCGGCGAATTGGTGCAGGAGGCCGATCCTTGCCTCTACGACGTCGTGCACGTCGAGGCGGCGTAGGGGATTTATTGAGGTTCCTACACCCAAGGCCGCGCGCTTTTGGCGGCGTCCTCGAAGCGCTCGATCTTGTCCTGCTTGCGCATGGTCAGGCCGATATCGTCCAGCCCGTTGAGCAGCGCATGCTTGCGGTGCGGCTCGATCTCGAACCTGACCACGCCGCCGTCGGGGCCGCGGATCTCCTGCTTTTCCAGATCGATGCTGAGCGTCGCGTTGGCGCCGCGCTCGGCGTCGTCGAACAGCTTGTCGAGATCTTCCGGCGATACCTTGATCGGCAACAGCCCGTTCTTGAAGCAGTTGTTGTAGAAAATGTCGCCGAACGAAGTCGAGATCACGCAGCTTATGCCGAAATCCTTGAGCGCCCACGGCGCATGCTCGCGCGAGGAGCCGCAGCCGAAATTGTCGCCGGCCACCAGGATCTTCGCCTTGCGGTAAGCCGGCTTGTTGAGCATGAAGTCGGGATTCTCGCTGCCGTCGTCGCGATAGCGTTTCTCGGCAAACAGCCCCTTGGCGAGGCCGGTGCGCTTGATCGTCTTTAAATATTGTTTGGGGATGATCATGTCGGTATCGACATTGATCATCTTTAACGGCGCCGCGACGCCTTCGAGCACAGTGAACTTTTCCATGGCCGGTCCTGCAGCTTTAATCGTGCGGCGAACTAATGAAGCGTTGGCCGGCGGCGGTCAAGCCTGTGCCGCTGCCAGCTCCGGCAGCTTCCATTTCGATTCACGATCGAGCGTGCAAACCTGGATGTGATATTCGGTGTAATATTTCTCCCGCGCCAGCTTTTGCGCGGCGCGATGTTCGGGATTGGTCTGCCAGGCGCGCTGGCCTTCCTCGTTCGCGAACTCGACCACGGCGACCCGCTCGCCGTCATTGGCGTAGAAGTCCTTGTGCGAGATATAGCCTGGAATGGTCTGCGCCAGTTCCTTCATGCGGTTGGCCAGCGCGACATAGTCCTCGCGCAAGCCGGGTTTCAGGCGAGAGCGGAAAACGGTCACGATCATTGTTTTGCTCCTCCAGGGCATGATCCCGAAAAGTGGATACCGGTTTGAAAGATCATGCCCAAACACCGTCAGTTTTGCTTTTCGACCTTTGGCAGATCGCCAAGTTGCGTCACCCACGGCTGCGCCGAGCGCCACCAGATTTGCCGCCGCGGCGCGAGCTGGCCGCGCTGGCGCAAAATGCCGACGCGCAGGACGTAAGAGGGCTGCACGCCGTCGCCGGGCGAGGTCGAATAGAGCGGTGTGCCGCAGGTGCCGCAAAACGCCTGCACCCGCGGCCGGCCGCTTTCGGCCGTGGTCTTGACGTAAGTTGCGGGCTTGCCGCTGACTTTCAGCGTCGCGCCGGCCACGGGCAAGGAAAGGCGAAACGCGGTGCCGGTTGCGGTCTGGCAATCAGTGCAATGGCAAGCTTGGGTCTTTTCCGGATCGGCTTCGGCCTCGATCCTGATCGCGCCGCAGGCGCATGCGCCGTCCACTTTCATCAAATGATCTCCTTCGATTCTTCGCTGGTTTTTTCAATCGCCGCCATATCGTCGTCCGACAGGCCAAAATGATGGCCGATCTCATGCACCAGCACATGTTTGACGATGGCGCCAAGCGTCTCGTCGTGCTCGGCCCAATAGTCGAGAATCGGACGGCGATAAAGCCAGATCATGTTCGGCATCTGCACGGCGGCGCTTTCCGAACGAAATGGCAGCCCGACGCCATGAAACAAGCCGAGGAGGTCGAACTCGGTTTCCGCCCGCAAGTCGTCGAGCACCTCGTCGGTGGGAAAATCGTCGACCCGGATGACTACATCGGCGGCGAGCTCACGAAATCGCTTCGGCAGGCGCGCAAACACCGTCCCGGCGAGCACTTCGAGCTCGGCGAGCGACGGCGCCTTGGCTGCCCGCCAGGCGAGCGGATCGGAGGTAACTTCGGCCATATTTGTAATGTAACGTGAATCCCATGCTTCCGCTCGTCCCCGCGACCCGCCTACGCTCGCTAGGGAGCTTCGGCGGGTTTGGAGTCCGCCGAAGCGCAGAGCGCGAAGGCGGAAAGCGGGGACCCCGTCGCTGGACTCCCGCTTGCGCGGGAATGAGCGGAGCGGAGTAAATTGGGCTGACGATGAAATTGAAGCTATTGATTGCCTTTGTGCTCCTCGCACCGTTCGGGAACGCGGCGCCGCCCGCACACGCGCAACAGACCTCGCCGATTGCGGAGCCGAGCCTGGCCACGCCGCCGGCGCCGGCAAGGCGGCGCATCGAGATCAATCCGCGGCCGCTACTCTATCGCCGCTGCGTCGATTGGTACGAGTTGCAGCACCGCCCCAGCGGCACGGTGCTTTACCCGCAGATGCGCTGCTGGTGGGTGCGCGGGTGAATCATTCCAGGGCGCGGGCCTAGCCCGCTAGCCGGGTTCTATAATCACGAATAGCCAAGGCCTACGACGCCCGTGCCGATTTTAATTCGGTGGTGGCTATGGATTCCGGGCTCCTCGCTCCGCTCGGCCCCGGAATGACGGAACGTCAATCCCACTCTCGCACGTCGACGAAATGTCCGGCAACCGCCGCAGCGGCGGCCATTGCCGGCGACACCAGATGAGTGCGGCCCTTATAGCCCTGGCGGCCCTCGAAATTGCGGTTCGAGGTTGAAGCGCACCGCTCCCCGGGCGCGAGCTTGTCGGGATTCATGGCAAGACACATCGAGCAGCCAGGCTCGCGCCATTCGAAGCCGGCTTTGACAAAGATCTTTTCCAGCCCTTCCGATTCCGCTTGCGCTTTGACGAGCCCCGAGCCCGGCACGATCATGGCATTGACGTTGGCGTTCACTTTCTTGCCGTCGACCACTTTGGCGACTTCGCGCAGATCCTCGATGCGCGCATTGGTGCAGGAGCCGATGAACCCCCGATCGATCGCGATATCGGTGACCTTCTCGCCGCCTTGCAGCCCCATATATTTGAGCGCCCGCTCCACCGCTTCGCGCTTGTTGCCATCGGCGATGTCGTCGAGGCGCGGCACGCGGCCGGTCACCGCGATGACCTGTTCGGGACTGGTGCCCCAGGTCACGAGCGGCGGCAGCTTGGCGGCATCGAGCCGCACTTCGCGATCGAATTGAGCGCCGTCTTCGGAGCGCAACGTCTCCCAGTAGCGCAGCGCCGCATCCCAATTCTTGCCTTTGGGCGCTTTGGGGCGGTCTTTCAGATAGGCATAGGTCTTTTCGTCGGGCGCGATGAAGCCGGCCTTGGCGCCGGCTTCAACCGACATATTGCAAACCGTCATGCGTCCTTCCATCGACAGCGCACGGATTGCTTCGCCGGCATATTCCAGCGCGTAGCCGGTGCCGCCCGCAGTGCCGATCTCGCCGATAATGGCGAGAATGATGTCTTTGGCGGTGACGCCGGTCGGCAGCTTGCCGTCGACCACCGCGCGCATGTTCTTCGATTTGGTCGTGATCAGGGTCTGCGTGGCCAGGACGTGCTCGACTTCGGAGGTGCCGATGCCGTAGGCGAGCGCGCCGAACGCGCCGTTGGTCGCGGTGTGACTGTCGCCGCAGACGAGCGTCACGCCGGGAAGCGTGAAGCCTTGCTCCGGGCCGATGATGTGGACGATGCCCTGGCGCGGATCGAACTCGTCGTAATATTCGAGGGCGAAGAATTTCGCATTCTCGGCGAGATAAGCGATCTGCGCCGCGCTTTCCGGGTCCGGGTTGGGCAGCTTGCGGTCGGTGGTCGGCACATTGTGGTCGACGACCAGGAGTGTCTTGTCCGGCGCGTGCACCTTGCGCCCCGACAGCCGCAAGCCCTCAAAGGCCTGCGGGCTCGTGACTTCGTGCACGATGTGGCGATCGACATAGATCAGGCAGGCGCCGTCGGGCGCCTCTTCGATCAGATGATCGTCCCAGATCTTGTCGTAGAGCGTGCGGGGCTTGGCCATTTCAGAAACCTGCTACACGTCGTGGTGATGTGCGCGGCGTCTCCTTCGAGGCTCGCTGCGCTCGCACCTCAGGATGACGCCGGGGCCTCGAACCGCGATGCGATGAATTACTCCGCGGCTTTGTCCTCCGCAGACGCGTCCTCGGCGCCTTCGGCGTAGTCCTGGCGCTCGATGATGCGCGCGGATTTTCCGCGCCGGCCGCGCAGGTAATAAAGCTTGGCGCGGCGGACTTTGCCGCGGCGGACCACCTCGATCGAGTCGATCATCGGCGAATACAGCGGAAACACCCGCTCGACGCCTTCGCCATACGAAATCTTGCGGACCGTGAAGTTCTCGTTGATCCCGGACCCGGCGCGGCCGATGCACACGCCTTCATAGGCCTGAACGCGGCTGCGCTCGCCTTCGACGATCCGCACGTTGACGATGAGGGTGTCGCCCGGCTGGAAGGCGGGAATCTCCTTGCCAGCGGCAAGCTTCGCCATCTGTTCTTTTTCGATTTCCTTGAGCAAATTCATGGCGAATTCTCCATCGGCTGCGCAGGCGTCGCGCCGTTCCGACCTGAGGTCAGCTGGGGCTAAACGGGTTGGCCAGCTTCTACGCCAGTCGGCCGGCTTTGTCACCTGACGGTCATTGGCTTTTCGGCCCTTTAGCGGAACGCCGCGAAAAGGCGGCCCACAGGTCCGGCCGCCGCTCGCGGGTGAGCCGTTCAGCCTCGGCGCGGCGCCAGGCGGCGATCTTGGCGTGATCGCCGGAGATCAAGACCTCGGGAATCGGAAGGCCCTCCCACGATTGCGGGCGGGTATATTGCGGGTATTCGAGGAGGCCCGCGGCGAAGCTTTCGTCGGCTGCCGAAAGCGGCGCACCCATGACGCCGGGCAATAGCCGCACGCAGGCGTCGATCAGGACCATGGCCACGATCTCGCCGCCGGAGAGCACGTAATCGCCGATCGAGACTTCCTCGAGGTTGCGGCCCGCGATCGCCCGCTCGTCAATGCCTTCGAAACGGCCGCAGACCAGGATCGCGCCCGGCCCGCGGCGAAGCGCCTCGACGCGCGCTTGCGTCAGCGGGGCGCCGCGCGGCGAGAGCAATAGCCGCGGCCGCGCATCGGTCGCGGTGGCATCGATGGCGCGGGCGAGCACGTCCGGCTTCATCACCATGCCCGGCCCGCCGCCCGCTGGGGTGTCGTCGACGCTGCGATGCTTGTCGGTGGCGAAGTCGCGGATATCGACGACCTGCAATGACCACAGCCCCGCGGTCAGCGCCTTGCCGCACAGGCTGACACCCAAGGGGCCCGGAAACATGTCCGGCAAAATCGTGAGAACGCTGGCGCGCCACATCGTCAGCGCTCGCGGGATGGGGATTGGGAATGGCGGGATGACATTACCCGCCTCCGGACCGCTTCGCGGTCGGCTTCCCCAGCAAGGGGGGAGGCATCTCCGCATCGCTCGCCGGGACCGCAACGATCAAGTATCCCTGCGCGACGTTTACCTCCGGCACGGTGACCGCGTCGAACGGCAACAATACGGTTTGCGCGCTCTCCGGCGCGCGCAGTTCGATGAGGTCGCCGGCGCCGAAATTATGCACTCCGACGACCGTGCCGCATTCTCTGCCGGCAGGGTCGACGGCGCGCAGCCCGATCAGATCGGCGTGATAAAATTCATCCGCTTCGACCGGCTCCGGCAGCCGCTCGCGCGGCACGTAGAGCTTGGTATTGGTTAGCCGCTCGGCGGCGTCGCGGTCAGCGACGCCGGATAGCTTGGCCACCAAAGCGTGCTTGGCCGGCCGCAAGCTCTCGATTTCGAAGACCTGGCCGTCCTCGGTCTCGAGCGGACCGTAAGCCGCAATCGCGCTCGGCTCGGCAGTGAACGAGTGCAGGCGGACTTCGCCGCGCACGCCATGCGGGGCGCCGATTTGCCCGAGACAGATGCGCGCGCCCGCCACGACCTGAGCCGCCAGGGTTTAACTCGCCGGCGCGGCGTCCGCCGCTGCCGGCGCTGCGGCCGCTGCTGCGGGCGCGGCGCCCGGTGCCGCGCCGCCGGCCGCGGCCTTGGCGGCTTCTTCTTTGGCCTTGCGCTCTTTGCGCGGGATCGCCCGTTGCGGATTGTTGCGCTTGGTCCGCTTCATGATTCCGGCGGCGTCGAGAAAACGCATGATGCGGTCCGACGGCTGCGCGCCCTTGGCCATCCAGGCCTTGGTCTTTTCCAGGTCGAATTTCAGCCGCTCGGTCTTGTCCTTCGGCAATAGCGGATTGAAATAGCCCAGCCGCTCGATGAAACGGCCGTCGCGCGGAGCGCGGCTGTCGGCGACGACGATATGGTAGAACGGCCGTTTTTTGGTGCCGGCGCGCGCCATGCGAATGACAAGCATTATTCAGGTTCCTTTCGTTGCAGTGTTCAGAAGCGTTCGTGCGATTGGATCTGCATCATTTCTTTTTGCCCAGCCCGGGAATACCCGGCGGAACGCCGCCGCCAAGCCCCGGCAACCGGCCGGGGAAATTCGGCGGCAGGCCCGGCATTTTCGGCGGCAGGCCGGGACTGCCCGGCGCGCCGGGCATTCCCGCCGGCAAGCCACCGGGCATTTTTTCAGCGAGCTTGGCCATCTCTTCAGCGCTCGGCATGCCGCCGCCAAACCCGAGCATGTTGGCAAGCCCGGCCATCGGTCCGCGCTTGGCGCCGCCCATCGCCTTCATCACGTCGGCCATGGTGCGGTGCATTTTCAGAAGCTTGTTGATGTCTTCGGGTTTGGTGCCGGAGCCGGCGGCGATGCGGCGCTTGCGGCTCGCTTTGAGCACGTCCGGGCTGCGGCGTTCCTGGGGCGTCATCGAATCGATGATCGCCATCTGCCGCTTGAGGACTTTCTCGTCGAGATTGCGCTCGGCAAGCTGATTTTTGATCTTGGCGATGCCCGGCAGCATCGCCATCAATCCGCTCATGCCGCCCATATGTTGCATCTGGGAAAGCTGCTCGCGCAGATCGGCGAGATCGAACGCGCCTCTGCGCATCTTTTCGGCGACGCGCGCCGCTTTCTCGGCATCGATGGTCGTCGCCGCCTTTTCGACCAGCGAAACGATGTCGCCCATGCCGAGAATGCGGTCCGCTATGCGCGACGGATGAAAATCCTCGATGGCGTCGAGCTTCTCGCCAGTGCCGATCAGCTTGATCGGCTTGCCGGTCACCGCCCGCATCGACAGTGCCGCACCGCCGCGGCCGTCGCCGTCGACGCGCGTGAGCACAATGCCGGTGAGATCAAGCCGCTCGTTGAAGGCACGTGCCAGATTGACCGCATCCTGTCCGGTCAGGGCGTCGGCAACGAGCAGCACTTCGTGCGGACTGGAGGCGCGGCGCACCTCGGCCGCTTCGTTCATCAGCGCTTCGTCGAGCGTGAGCCGGCCGGCGGTGTCGAGCAGCACCACATCGTAGCCGCCAAGCCGCGCCGCTTCCCTGGCGCGAGTTGCGATCTGGACCGGGCCTTGTCCCTCGACCACAGCAAGCGTCTGCACGCCGGTCTGGCGGCCGAGCACCGCGAGCTGCTCCATCGCCGCCGGGCGGCGGGTGTCGAGTGAGGCCATCAGCACTTTGCGTTTGGCGATATCGGTGAGGCGCTTGGCGATCTTGGCCGTGGTCGTGGTTTTGCCGGAGCCCTGCAGTCCCACCATCATGATGACGATCGGCGCCGGCGCATTGAGATCGATCGGCGTGGCGCTCGCGCCCAAAGTCTCGATCAGCTGATCGTGGACGATTTTCACGACCATCTGGCCGGGCGTGACCGACTTGATTACCTCGACGCCAACGGCGCGCTGCTTGACCTGCTCGCTAAAGTCGCGCGCGACATCGAGCGCCACGTCGGCTTCGAGTAAGGCGCGCCGGATCTCGCGCATCGCGGCCTCGACATCGGCTTCCGACAGCGCGCCGCGCCGCGTCAGCCGGTCAAGAATGCCATTGAGGCGTTCCGAAAGACTGTCGAACATTGCTGCCTTTCAGCCTCTCCCCGTCGGGCAGAGGGGAAAACGAAAAAGCGCCCGAGGGCGCATCGCGCTGTCGGGCGGTTGCCTCCGGCCTCGAAGGCCCGGTCGGCGGTCAAGTTTTGTTCTCTTGCGAGAGCGAGCGGAACCTAGTGAGGGGCCCCCCGACTGTCAACCGAGGGAATCCGCGGGTCTAGCCGGGCGAGGGCTGCCCGCCCTTGATCAGGACATACACGCGCACAACGAGCTTCTTGGCGTCGGTTGTCGCCGGATCGGTCTCGTATTCCTCGATGAACATGTCCCTGGCTTCGAGCCGCTGGTCGTCAAGATAATTGGTGATCGCTTCGTAGGTGTTGTCGAGCTCCTCGTAGGAGCCGCGATGGACGAATTTCAGCGCCTTGCCTTCGGGCGAGCGGCCGACGGCGATGTCGCCACGCGGCGGGTTTTTCGGCGGTTCCGCGATCGGCACGGCCGCCTGATGGTCGAAACCGGTGTCGTCGGTCGCGGTGAAGATAGTCATCGGCAGGCCGTCCGGCTTGATGCCTTCCTTGTCGAGATAGCTTTTGATCTTCTTGAACGAGCCGCTGATGATGTCGAAGGTCTTGTCCCAGGTGCCGCTGCCTTTGACATAAATGATGGTCTTGGCAGTGAGCGCCGCATCCTCGGCGAAGTCGCCAGGCGCCGGCGTATTTTGGGGTGCAGTTTGCGGCGCGCCTTGCACCGACGGACTCGAGCCGCGAGTCTGGGCGAATGCGGGCGGTGTAATTGCCAAAGCGAGCACCGTGGCCGCGACACCGACCATCCGACCGGAGCGAAAGCTTGCAAAAGACATTGCATTCTCCTGATCGAGCGCCGGCTCGCTCATTGTACTTCGCACGTCGCCCAATCTGCGTGGAGCGTCTACCACGGTTGGGCAACTTCGCCTTGCCCAAATTTCCGCCGCTGCTAGGACTGAGTTAGATTTGAACACGGCAGCATGGCTGCTCATATAGACGGGACATTCCGGCTTAATTGCGGGCCACGTCGCGGACTGACCGAGCTTGGATCATGAGCGCTCCCTCCATTGGCGCATTGGCGAATCGGGACTTCGTCAAGATGAACGGTCTCGGCAACGAGATCGTCGTCGTCGATCTGCGCCGCGCGCCGAAGGCGATTGAACCGGCCGAGGCGCGCGCCGCCGCGCGACAGGAGCCCTACGATCAGCTGATGGCGCTCTATCCGCCACGCGGCGATGCCGATGCCGCGGTGCGGATCTACAACAATGACGGCTCGGAAGCCGGCGCCTGCGGCAACGGCATGCGCTGCGTCGCCGCGCTCGTTGCCGCCGAGACCGGCCGCGCCCAGGTGAATTTCGAAACCGCGGCCGGCGTGATTTCCTGCCGCCGCGCCGGCGAGTTTTTCACCGTCGACATGGGCCGTCCGCGCTGGCGCTGGGACGAGATTCCGCTCAGCCGCGAATTTGCCGACACGCGGGCGATTGGACTGAGCTATGGCCCGCCCGGCGCACCCATCCTGCAGTCACCCTCGGTCGTAAGCATGGGCAACCCACACGCGATTTTCTGGGTCGAGGATCCGAAGGCTTATGACCTTGCCACGATCGGCCCCGTGCTTGAGCACGATCCGCTGTTCCCCGAGCGCGCCAATATCACTCTTGGCGCAATTCCATCGCGCGACCGCCTGGTGATCCGCACCTGGGAACGCGGCGCCGGACTGACGCAAGCGTGCGGCTCTGCAGCTTGCGCCGCGGCGGTGGCGGCGGCGCGCCTTGGCCGTGCCGAGCGCCGCGTTACCGTGCGCCTGCCGGGCGGTGAGCTGGTCGTCGAATGGCGCGCCGGCGACGATCACGCATTGATGACCGGCCCGGTGGCCTACGAACACGAGGGCCGCTTTGACGCCGCGTTGTTTGCCGATGTGGGGACCGCGCGATGAGCGTCGATGTTGTCACGTTCGGTTGCCGGCTCAATGCCGCTGAATCCGAGGTCATTCGCCGCGAGGCGGCCCGCGCCGGTTTTTCCGACACGGTGGTGGTCAATACCTGTGCGGTGACCGCCGAAGCCGTGCGTCAGTCGCGGCAGGCGATCCGCGCGTTGCGCCGCCGGCGGCCGATGGCGAAGATCATCGTGACCGGCTGCGCCGCGCAGACCGAACCGCACACGTTCGCAGCAATGGCGGAAGCCGACCGCGTGCTTGGCAACGGCGAGAAGCTCACCCGCGCCGGATGGGCGAGAGCGCGCGCAAGTTTCGATATTGCCGGGTCGCCGAAGGCGCTCGTCAACGACATTATGACCGTCACCGAGACCGCCCCGCATCTGGTCGATGCGTTCGCCGGCCGCGCCCGCGCCTTCGTGCAAGTGCAGAATGGCTGCGATCACCGCTGCACCTTTTGCATCATCCCGTTCGGCCGCGGCAATTCGCGCTCGGTGCCGATGGGAGCCGTGGTCGAGGATGTGCGCCGGCTGGTCGGCAACGGCTATTGCGAAATCGTGCTTACCGGGGTCGACATCACGAGCTATGGCGGCGATCTGCCAGGCGCGCCGAAGCTTGGCACGCTGGTCAAGCAGATCCTCAAACACGTTCCGGAACTCAAACGGCTGCGGCTATCGTCAATCGATTCGGTGGAGGTCGACCGCGATCTGCTCGAGGCGATCGGCACCGAGCCGCGGCTGATGCCACATCTGCATCTGTCGCTCCAATCGGGCGACGATCTCATCCTCAAGCGCATGAAGCGCCGGCACGACCGTGCGCAGGCCATCGCATTGTGCCGGACCTTGCGGCAATTGCGCCCGGACATGGTTTTCGGCGCCGACCTGATCGCGGGCTTTCCGACCGAAAACGAAGACATGTTCCGCCGCTCGCTCGACCTGGTCGCGGAATGCGGCTTGACCTATCTGCACGTGTTTCCGTTTTCGCCGCGGCCGGGTACCCCGGCAGCGCGGATGCCGCAAATCGCCGGGGTTGTGGTGCGGACGCGGGCGCGGAGTTTGCGCGAGGAGGGTAGTCTGGCGCTGCGCCGGCATCTCGAACGCGAGATCGGTGGGAGGCGGCGCGTGCTCGTCGAATCCGATTGCACCGGGCGCACCGAGCAATTTACGCTGGTGAAATTGCGCGAACGGGCGCAGCCCGGAACGATTGTCGATTGCACGGTTGTCGGCCATGACGGCCAGCATTTGCTGGCGGCGTGATTTGCGGATCAGGAGAGCGGACATGAAAGAGCGCGATCATCGCGTCACCACCCTCGAAGCGCTCGCGGCGCTCTATGGCGAACCATACGGTCCGGCGATCGTCAAAGAGATCGACCACATCAATCCGCATTATCGAAAATTTATCGAGGCGGCGCCGTTCTTCGCGCTGGCGACCTGCGGACCGGAAGGGCTCGATTGCTCGCCGCGCGGCGATGCGCCGGGCTTTGTGCGCGTGGCCGATGAAAAGACCCTGCTCATTCCCGACCGCCGCGGCAACAATCGCATCGATTCGTTGCGCAACATCGTCAGCGACCCGCGGGTGGCTTTATTGTTTCTCATTCCCGGCGTCGGCGAGACCATCCGCGTGATCGGCCGCGCCAGCGTCTCGACCGATCCGGCGCTGATCGAAAGCTTCATCGTCGCCAACAAGGCGCCGCGCACGGTCATCGTGGTCGCGGTGGAGCGGGTGTTCTATCAGTGCACCAAAGCGATCGTGCGCTCCAAATTGTGGGATCCGTCCGGCCACGTCGATCGCCAGAGCCTGCCCAGCGCCGGCACCATTCTCGCTGAAATTTCCGCCGGCAAGATCGGCGGTCCCGAGCACGATCGCGGCCAGCCGCAGCGCATCAAGGAAACGCTGTACTAGGATTCTTCCGCCGCCGTTTCACGGACGGTAGTTTCCGGTTTGTCATCACGCCAGCCGCATTGCCCGAGCGCCGCGCGCATATGCGCCGGGACCGGCGCGACGACGCGGATCGGTGCGCGGTTTTTGTAAAGCGGGATGACGACGTCGCGCGCATGCAGATGCAGCACCGTGCCGGAGTTGCGCGATGCGGTGCCATAGATCGCGTCGCCGACGATCGGCCAACCCATCGCGGCGCAGTGGACGCGAAGCTGATGGGTGCGTCCGGTCAACGGTTCGAGCGCCAGCCAGGTCAATCGTTCTCCCCCTAGGCGAGGAGAAAAGCTTCGGCCCATCACCTGCCACCTGGTCACTGCCGGCTGCCCCGATGGATCGTGCTTCATCCACCAGCCGCGGGCGACATCAAGCCGCCCGAGCGGCAGCTCGATCTGGCCTTCATCGGTCTCGGGGCCGCCTTCGACCACCGCCCAATAGGTCTTGCCGATGGCGCCGGATTTGAACAATTTGCCGAGGTGCGCCAATGCCTTGCGGTGACGCCCAAGCACCAGGCAGCCCGAGGTGTCGCGGTCGAGCCGATGCGCCAGCGCCGGTGCGCGCGGCAGCCCAAAGCGCAGCGCGCCGAAGTAATCTTCCAGGCTGTCGCCGCCCTTGGGCCCGCGGTGCACGGCGATGCCCGCCGGCTTGTCGATGACCAGCATGAGCCCGTCGCGATAAAGGAGCCGCGACACCATCTGTTCTGCGGTGATGTCTGGCGAAAGCGTCTCTTTCGAACTCATGTCTTTCGAACTCATGGCGGAACCGCTATCACGGACCGCCCCAACAATGACAGCGACGGCAGACCGCGGGACCGGAATGAACGACGGTACGACTGAAGCGACGGAAACTGCCACCCCGTGGTGGCAACGACTTGCCGCCGGGCTCAAGCGCAGTTCGTCGACGCTCGGCGGCGCCATCGCGCATGTCGTTGCCAAACGCCAGCTCGACGAGGCGACGATCGAGGAGATTGAAGACGCGCTGATCCGCGCCGATCTCGGCGCCGAGACCGCTGGCCGGATTGCCACCGAGTTGCGTTATGGCCGCTTCAAAACTTCGATCACCGCCGACGAGATCAAGGAAGTCGTCGCCGCCGAAGTCGAGAAGGCGCTCGCCGGCGTCGCCCAGCCGCTCGCCATCGATCCAGGCAAGCGGCCATTTGTCATTCTGGTCGCCGGCGTCAACGGTTCGGGCAAGACCACGACCATCGGCAAGCTTGCCGCGCGACTGCGCCGCGAAGGCCGCACCGTCATGCTCGCCGCCGGCGATACATTTCGCGCGGCCGCGATCGAACAGCTCAAAATCTGGGCCGATCGTACCGGCGCGACGTTCATGGCGCGTGACGCCGGCGCCGATCCGGCCGGTCTTGCCTTCGACGCGCTCACGGCGGCCAAAGCGGGCAATATCGACGTGCTGCTCATCGATACAGCCGGACGCTTGCAGAACCGCGCCGAGTTGATGGGTGACTTGCAAAAAATCGTTCGCGTCATCAAGAAAGTCGACGACAGCGCGCCGCACGCCACGCTCCTCGTGCTCGACGCCACGGTCGGACAGAACGCGCTGTCTCAGGTCGAGATCTTCAAGAAAGACGTCGGTATCACCGGACTGGCCATGACCAAGCTCGACGGCACCGCACGTGGCGGCATTCTCGTTGCCATCGCCGCCAGATTTAACATGCCGGTCAATTATGTCGGCGTCGGCGAGGCGGTCGAGGATCTGGCGCCGTTCTCCGCCCGCGATTTCGCCCGCGCCATTGCCGGGCTGCCATCCTCCGCTTAAACCTTTCCCACCCCGATTTGCCGCCCGGATTTCCCGCCCAATGTCCGAACGCCCGCAACTCAATCCTATCGTCAAGCTTGCGCTCGATCTCGGGCCGCTAGTGCTGTTCTTTTTCGCCAATTCCCGTTACGGGATTTTCGCCGCCACCGCAGTTTTCATGATCGCGGTGCTTGCGGCGCTGATCGCGTCCTATGTGATGATACGGCGGCTGCCGATCATGCCGGTCGTCACCGCGATCATCGTCGTGGTGTTCGGCGGGCTCACCTTGATCTTGCACGATGCGACCTTCATCAAGGTCAAGCCGACCATCATTTATGGATTGTTCGGGGCGGCGTTGATGGGCGGCCTTTTCTTCAACAAGCCTTTGCTCGGCGTCGTTTTCGACTCGTTGTTTCACTTGAGCGACGAAGGCTGGCGCAAATTGACGCTGCGCTGGGCGATCTTCTTTTTCGCGCTGGCGGTGCTCAATGAGATCGTCTGGCGCAATGCGTCGACCGATAGCTGGGTCGCTTTCAAGGTGTTTGGCGTCCTCCCGCTGACGATCGTGTTCGGCGCCCTGCAGGTGCCGCTGCTGCGGCGCTACGCCATCGAGCCGGCGGAGTGATCACGACCCCGCTGCGAGCGCCTTTTCGATTTGCGGCAGCAGAATGGATTGGAAATTTCCGGGCGTAATCGGGCCGACGAGCTTATAGGCAATACGCGCATCGCGGCCGATGACGAAGGTTTCCGGCACGCCATAGACGCCCCATTCGATCGCGGCGCGGCCGTTCTGGTCGACGCCGGCGGCGGCGAACGGATTGCCATAGCGGCCGAGAAATCGCCGCGCATTGTCGGCGTCGTCCTTGTAGTTGATGCCGACAACGCGAAGGCGCTGATCCTGCGCCAGCTGCATCAAGAGCGGCGCCTCGTCGTGGCACGGCACGCACCATGAGGCCCAGACATTCACCACGCTCACCGCGCTTTGGAAGCTCGCCGGGTCGATGCCGGGAACCGCGACGCCATCGCGCTTTAGCCCCGCAATCGGCGGCAGCGCGGTTTGCGGCACCGCATGACCTATCAGCGCCGAGGGGATGAGCGACGGGTCGCCGGCATTGAGCCGGACCAGAAACAAGGCGGTGAGGCCGGCAAAAAGAATAAGCGGCACCAGGACGATAAACCGGCGCGAACGCGTTTGATCGTGTTGATTTGCCGTGTCGCTCATGCGTCCGCTCGCTCCACGGGCTCGCGCGCGGAGCGTCGCGCTATTCCTTTTGTCTCCAGTTCGGCAAGAATGCGGCGTTGCAGGCGGTAATCGAGCGTGACCCAGGCGATCAGCGCCGCGATCACGACGACGCCGGCGGCGTAGGCGGCGACGATGAATTCGATATGCGCCGTTGCCTGCATTCTCACCCTGCCGCGCTCGCCTGGACTAGCCGCATGGTCCGCACCCGGCGCCGCAAAATCTCGTTGCGCATGGCCGCAAGCCACAGCGTGACAAACAGAAGGCTGAACGCCGCGGCCATCAGCAGGAGCGGGATCAAAATCGTCGGATCGATGGTGGAGCCGCCAAGACGAAACACCGACGCGCCCTGGTGCAGGGTGTTCCACCAGTCGACCGAGAATTTGATGATCGGCAGATCGACGGCGCCGACCAGCGTCAGGATCGCAACCGCGCGCGCCGCGCGTGACGGGTCTTCGACGGTGCGCCATAACGCAATAACGCCGAGATAAAGAAGGAACAGGATCAATTCCGAGGTCAGGCGCGCGTCCCAGACCCAGTAGGTGCCCCATTCCGGCCGTCCCCACAGCGAGCCGGTGACGAGGCACAGAAGCGTGAATGCGCCGCCGATCGGGGCGGCGGCTTTGGCGGCAACGTCGGCGAGCGGATGCCGCCATATCAGCGTGCCGAACGCGGCGATCGTCATCAGTCCCCAACCCATCATTCCCAGCCACGCCGACGGCACGTGCAGGAACATGATCTTGACGGTGGCGCCCTGCTGATAATCGTCGGGCGCCAGCATCGCGCGATAAAGCGCGACCGCGAACACGATGGCCGTCGCGCCGCCAAGCCACGGAATCACGGCATTCGCTGCGCGCAGGAAACGCGACGGATTGGCGAGTTCGGAAAGGCGCATCGGCGATACCCTGTTGACGCTTCTCACTAGTGACTTTGACGTATCAGGACAACGCGGCGTGTTTGCGTGGCGCTTTCATGTCCCGCTTCCATGCAGCGCGCTCATTCGGTGTCCAGCCGCAAAGCTGCCGCGGCGGCGAAAGGTCCAATGGCGAGACTGGCCAAAGTCAGCGCGCACAGGACGGTGAACGGGGTGCCGAAGGGCACTGGCCCGGTTACCGCGGCATTGGCGGCGGCGACGCCGAAAATCAAAACCGGCACGGTCAAGGGCAGCACGATGATTGCCAGCAGCAATCCGCCGCGCCGCAGCGTCACCGCGATGGCGGCGCCGATGATGCCGATGAATGTCAGCGCCGGCGTCCCCACCAGCAGCGTCAGCACCAGGCCGGATTGCGCCGACGCTTCGATATCGAGGAGGAGCCCGATGAGTGGCGCGGCGACGATCAAAGGGACTGCTGTGGTCAGCCAATGCGCCAGCCCTTTCGCGGCGATGACGAGCTCCAGCGGGGCGCGGCCGGTGAGGATGAGATCGAGCGAGCCGTCCTCGTGATCGGCCGCAAACAAGCGATCGAGCGCGAGCAGGCTCGCCAGCAGCGCCCCGAGCCACAGGATCGCGGGCCCGATGCGCTTGAGCAGTACAAGGTCGGGTCCGACTGCGAACGGGGTGAGCGTGACCACGATTACAAAAAACAACACGCCGATCAGCGCGCCGCCGCCGACCCGCAGCGCGATGCGCATGTCGCGGACGAGGAGTGCGGAGAGCGGGTTGCTCATTTTTCCCCTCCCCCCTGCGGGGAGGGGTCAGGGGTGGGGGTCAAAACGTAACTTGCCTGCGTCGTCGCTCGTGTACTTCCTCGCCACCCCCCTCCCAAACCCTCCCCCGCAAGGGGGGAGGGAATTTTTTGATCGAGCGGTAGTTGCGCGCTGCTTACGCCGAGCGCCGCGTGCGTTGCCGCAACAATGAGACCGCCATCGGCGAGGTGGGATTGCATGAAGCCGGTCAGGCGGTCTTTCCCGGCGGCATCGAGCGTGCTGGCCGGCTCGTCGAGAAGCCAAATCGGCCGTTTGACCGTGAGCAGCCGCGCGATCGACAGCCGGCGGCGCTGGCCGGCCGAGAGATAAGCCGCCGGCAAATCGGCGATGGCGCCAAGCCCGACCGCTTCGAGCGCGTCCGGTACTTTGCTCGCGCCGCCGCCCAGAAACGCCGCCCAGAAACGCAGGTTCTCGGCAACGGACAGCGAGGGTTTCACCGCGTCCTGGTGGCCGAGGTAATGCACCTGCTCGGCGATGCTCAGTTCGGGATCGCCGCCTTCGAGCCAGAGCTTGCCGCCGGCCGGGCGGAGGAATCCGGCGACGAGGCGCAACAACGACGACTTGCCCGCGCCATTGCGGCCGGTGACCGCCAAAGCCGCCCCGGCACCGACGCTGAAATCGATGCCGGCGAACACGTCGCGGCCGCCACGGTGGCACGCCAAACCGGCCGCGCTCAAGCGCATGGCCGCAATCCCGAATAGCGGACCAAATAACCGAAATCGCTTGTCTTTTCGACGAAATCTGGCGGTCGGTTTGGTTGGAATGGGGTCATGCAGCGCATGATATCGGACCATTTCTTGCTGAACTGGCACAAGCCGGGAAAAGTCCCTATAAGCCGCGACGTTGGGCTGCGGCGCGAGCTTGACGCTGCCCGGCCTGGCGCCTCGCCGTCCCCTGCTGTGCACGCAGGACAAAATGAGGGATTTTGTGCCATTTCGGTCTTGATGTCCTCTGCATTGCCTCGGCCGAAACCGGCAGAATGGAAAAGGATCATGGATTTCGTCGACAGCTTCAAATGCCTTCGCCCGCTGAAGGTAGGCTCCAAAACTTACGCCTATTTCAGCCTTCCGGCGGCCGAGAAAAACGGGCTGAAAGGAATTTCGCGGCTGCCGTTCTCGCTCAAGGTGCTGTTGGAAAATTTGCTGCGCAATGAGGATGGCCGTTCGGTCACCAAGGAGGACATCCAGGCGGTCGCGCAATGGCTCAAGAACCGGACGTCCGATCGCGAGATCGCCTTTCGGCCCGCGCGCGTATTGATGCAGGATTTCACCGGCGTTCCCGCGGTGGTGGATCTCGCCGCGATGCGCGACGCCATGGAGCATCTCGGCGGCGATCCCAAGAAGATCAATCCATTGGTGCCGGTCGATCTCGTGATCGATCATTCGGTGGCGGTCAATTTCTTCGGCCACCGCGACTCGTTCAAGCGTAATGTCGAAGAAGAATACAAACAGAACCAGGAACGTTACCGATTCCTGAAATGGGCGCAGCGGTCGTTCGAGAATTTCCGCGTCGTGCCGCCCGGCACCGGCATCTGCCATCAGGTCAACCTGGAATATCTGGCGCAGACGGTCTGCAGCACCAAGACCGCGATCAAATTCCCTGACAAAACCAATGCCGGCGAGCTTGCATTCCCCGACACCGTGGTCGGCACGGATTCGCACACCACCATGGTGAACGGCTTGTCGGTGCTTGGCTGGGGCGTCGGTGGCATTGAGGCCGAGGCAGCGATGCTCGGGCAGCCCTATTCGATGCTGTTGCCCGAGGTGATCGGGGTGCGATTGAACGGCAAGCTTAAAGAGGGCGTCACTGCGACCGATCTGGTCCTCACCGTGACGCAAATGCTGCGCAAGCGCGGCGTGGTCGGCAAGTTCGTCGAATATTTCGGGCCCGGCCTCGCCGGCCTCACCATCGCCGATCGCGCGACGCTCGGAAACATGTCGCCGGAATACGGCGCGACCTGCGGCTTTTTCCCGATCGACGACGATACGCTGCGCTATCTCAGCGATACCGGCCGCGCGGCCGACCGGATTGCGCTGGTCGCCGCCTATGCCAAGGCGCAGGGCATGTATCGCACCAAGAACACGACCGATCCGGTATTCACCGACGTGCTCAAGCTCGAACTGTCCTCGGTCGAGCCGTCGCTCGCCGGGCCGAAACGGCCGCAGGACCGCATCTCGCTCAAAGAGGTCAAGAGCGGCTTCGTCCAGGCGATGGACAAGGAGTTCAACAAACCCGGCGAATTGGACAAGCGCGTTCCGGTCGAAGGACGCGCCCATACGCTGGGCCACGGCGACGTGGTGATCGCCGCCATCACCTCCTGCACCAACACCTCCAATCCGTCGGTCATGATCGCGGCAGGCCTCCTCGCCAAGAAGGCGGTGGAGAAGGGGCTCACGGTCAAGCCGTGGGTCAAGACCTCGCTGGCGCCGGGCTCGCAAGTGGTCGAGGAGTATTACGAGAAATCCGGCCTGCAGAAATCGCTCGATGCGCTCGGGTTCAACCTGGTCGGCTTCGGCTGCACCACCTGCATCGGCAATTCCGGGCCCTTGCCCGAGGAGATCTCGGAGGCCATCAACAAAAACGATCTGGTCGCCGCGGCAGTGCTTTCCGGCAATCGCAATTTCGAGGGCCGGGTGAATGCCGACGTGCGCGCCAACTATCTCGCGTCGCCGCCGCTAGTGGTCGCTTATGCGCTTGCCGGCTCGATGCAAATCGATGTCGCCAAGGCGCCGCTCGGCACCGACAAGAATGGCCGTAAGGTTTATTTGCGCGATATCTGGCCGACCAGCCGCGAAATCGCAGCCGTCATGCGCAAGAGCATCAACAAGCAGATGTTCACGCGCAAATATGGCGACGTGTTCAAGGGCGACGCGCTGTGGCGCAAGATCGCGGTCAAGGGCGGGCTGACCTATAAATGGGACGATCGCTCTACTTACGTGCAGAACCCGCCCTATTTCGACGG
>JBQCCX010000269.1:0-5363 GCA_051961815.1 Xanthobacteraceae bacterium | reverse complement strand
TGCTGCCGGTCGATTCCGAGCACAATGCGATTTTCCAGGCGCTCAGCGCCGGCCGGCGCGACGACATCCGGCGCATCGTGCTCACCGCCTCGGGCGGGCCGTTCCGGACCTGGCCGGCCGACGCCATCCGCAAAGTCACGGTCGAGCAGGCGCTTAAACACCCGACCTGGTCGATGGGACCGAAAGTGACGATCGATTCGGCGACACTGATGAACAAAGGTCTCGAACTGATCGAAGCCCATCACTTGTTCGCCCTCGCCCCGGAGGCGCTCGATGTGCTCGTTCATCCGCAATCGATCGTTCATGGCCTGGTCGAGTTCCGCGATGGCTCGGTGATCGCGCAACTCGGCTCGCCGGACATGCGCATCCCGATTTCTCATTGCCTCGCCTGGCCGGTGCGAATGGCGACTCCGGCGGCGCGGCTCAACCTGGCGCAGATTGCGACCTTGAGCTTCGAAGAGCCGGATCTGACGCGCTTTCCGGCGCTTGCCATCGCCCGGCGGGCGCTTGCGGCCGGTGGGGCGGCGCCCACCGTGCTTAATGCCGCAAATGAGGTGGCGGTTCACGAATTCGTCAGTGGACGCCTGCCCTTTTGCGGTATCCCGGCGCTGGTAGAGGCGACCCTGGAAGCGGCCCAGCGCCAGGGCACAACGGGCGAGCCGGCTTCCGTGGAGGAAGCTCTCCACATTGACCATACCGCCAGAAGGCTGGCCGCTGACCTCTTGCCCGAAATTGCCGCAATGGCATGTTAGCGCTAGCAAATCTGGCGGGGATACAGGGACGCAACCAGGGGCTTTCGGCCACACATCATGGGCTCTTATTTTTTATCGCATATCCACTCGTTAGGCGGCGGGGTGGCCGGCTACGTCGTCCCTTTTTTGTTCGTCCTCAGCCTTGTCGTCTTCTTTCATGAACTCGGTCATTTCCTGGTCGCGCGCCTGTGCGGCGTCCGGGTCCTGACCTTTTCAATCGGCTTCGGTCCCGAGCTTGCGGGCTTTAACGATCGCTACGGCACCCGCTGGAAGATCGCCGCGATTCCGCTCGGGGGCTATGTGAAGTTCTTTGGCGACGAGAATGCCGGTAGCGCGCCCGACGCCTCGCGTTTGCACACCATGAACGCCGGCGAACGCGCGCTGAGTTTTCATTTTCAGCCGGTATGGAAAAGGGCGGCGATCGTGGTCGCCGGTCCATTGGCGAATTTCATATTGGCGATCGCGATCTTTGCCGCGATCTTCATGATCTTCGGCAAGCAGACGATGAGCGCCCGGGTGGACACGGTCCAGTCCGACAGTGCCGCCGCGGCCGCCGGTTTTGCACCCGGCGACATTGTCTTATCCATCAACGGTCAGCCGATCGACAATTTCGCCGATATGCAACGAATCGTGAGCGACAGCGCCGGGCGCACGCTCGCGATCGGTGTTGACCGCAACGGTGCGCAACTTGTGCTCAAAGCGACCCCCGCGCTCAAAGAGGTCAAGGACAATTTCGGCAACGTTCACCGCATCGGGATTCTCGGCATCAGCCGCTCGATGGCGCCCGGCGACGTCAAATTCGAACCGGTTTCGCCGGTTCAGGCGGTTTGGCTCGGCGGGCAGGAAACCTGGTTCGTGGTCGACCGGACACTAAGCTATATCGGCGGCGTGATTGTCGGTCGCGAAGCCGCCGACCAGCTTGGCGGACCGATCCGAATCGCTCAGATCTCGGGGCAGGTCGCCACCATCGGCTTTGCCGCGCTGGTGCATCTGGCCGCGGTGCTTTCAGTCTCGATCGGCCTTCTGAATCTGTTTCCGATCCCGCTCCTGGATGGCGGTCACCTTTTGTTCTACGGAATCGAGGCCGTGCGTGGCCGGCCGCTTTCGGAACGCGCCCAGGAAGTCGGTTTCCGAATTGGGCTCGCGATCGTGGTCATGTTGATGATATTTGCAACTTTCAATGACATCGTTCATCTGACGACGTCCTAAAGCGCGAAACTGGGGCACAGCAGGGCGGCGACGGGGAGGGTCGCCGGCGGGGGGAGAAAAATGGCAAAGCAAACAACCGAAGTTCGATCGCGCGCAAGGAGAACCGCGCAGCACTAATCCGCCACTGGGGGCGGCCACGAGGGGTTAAAGGGCGCGTTGCGGATGGGCATGTGTGTGCGGGTAACACGGGGGCTGGTCGCGGCCGGCTTGCTCCTGGGGGCTGTTCTCGCCCTCTCGGCTGCGCTTGCCGCGCCGGCACGGGCGCAGGCTGCTCTCACCACAAGCTCGATCGTGGTCGAAGGCAATCGCCGCGTCGAAGCCGATACTGTCCGTTCATACTTCAAGGTCGCTCCGGGCGAGCATCTCGACGCCGCCAAGATCGATGCCGCGCTCAAAGCGCTGTACGGGACCGGCTTGTTCCAGGATGTCCGGATCAGCCAATCCGGCGGCAGGCTGATTGTCACGGTGCTTGAGGCGCCGGTGATCAACAAGATTGCCTTTGAAGGCAATCATCGGCTCAAAGACGAGCAACTGTTGCAGGAAATTCAGTCCAAGGAACGCGGTGCCCTGTCGCGCGCCGCGGTCCAGGCCGACGTGCAGCGCATCATCGAGATTTATCAGCGCAACGGCCGCTTCGATATTTCGGTGCTGCCCAAGATCATCGATCGGCCGAACAACCGCGTCGATCTCGTGTTCGAGGTCAATGAGGGTGAAAAGACCGGGATCAAGTCCCTCGTTTTCGTCGGCAACAACGCCTACTCCGCGTGGCGCCTGAAGGAAGTGATCAAGACCGCCGAGTCGACATTTCTGAGCTTCCTGCAGACGACCGACGTCTACGATCCGGACCGCATCGAAGCCGATCGCGATCTGATCCGCCGCTTTTATCTCAAGCACGGTTATGCCGACGTGCAGGTCGTTTCGGCCACCGGCGTGTATGATCCGGGCAAAAAAGGTTTCATTGTCACCTTCACCATCGAGGAAGGGCCGCTCTACCATTTCGGCGCCGTTGACATTCAGTCCAACGTGCGCGCCGTCAATTCGACATCGCTGCGGCCGATCCTGCGGATGGGGGCAGGGCAAATCTATAACGGCGAAGCGGTCGAGAAGACCGTCGAAGACATGACCATCGAACTGGCGCGGCGCGGCTATCCGTTCGGCCAGGTGCGCCCGCGCGGCGACCGCAATCCGTCGGCGCGGACCATCGGCGTCCTGTTCGTGGTCGATGAAGGCACGAGAGCTTATATCGAGCGCATCAACATCCGCGGCAATTACCGCACCCGCGACTACGTGATTCGTCGCGAATTCGATATCAACGAGGGCGATCCGTACAATCGCGCGCTGGTCGATCGGGCCGAACGGCGCGTCAAAGGCCTGAACTTCTTCAAGACCGTGACAATCACCAACGAGCCCGGCTCGGCGCCGGATCGCGTCGTGATCAACGTCGACGTCGAGGAGCAGCCGACCGGCGACTTCTCGGTTCAGGGCGGCTATTCGACCGCCAACGGCTGGCTGGCGGAAGTTTCGGTGACCGAGCGCAACCTGTTGGGTACCGGCCGTTTTGCCCGGGGTTCGGTAACCTACGGCCAATTCGTCCGCGGCATCGAGCTCAGCTACGCCGAGCCGTATTTCCTCGACTATCGGTCCAGCATGGGGATCGATCTGTTCGCGAAGCAGACGCTCGCCAGCTCGTATCTTTCCTATGGCACCGAGTCTTTCGGCGGCACTATCAAATGGGGACTGCCGCTGCGCGAGGATCTGGCGCTGCAATTGCGCTATTCGGCGTTCGATCAGAAAATCACGCTGCCAAGCAATTTGGACAGTTGCAACAACCTCAATCCGGATCTGGTCTCGACGTTTCCGGTGCCGAACGCAATCAATGTGACGACCGGAACGGGACTAAACCCAGTGTTTCCACCCGGTACCACCAGCTGCTTTGCGCTCGGCCAGGCGTCGCTGCCGGTCCGCGTCGAGCTGAAGCAGGGCGCTTATCTGACGTCGATCATCGGCTACGGCCTGGTCTACAACTCGCTCGACAACAACAAGCTGCCGACCAGCGGCATCTATGTCGGCTTCGGCCAGGATTTCGCCGGTGTCGGCGGCGACGTGTCCTATCTGCGGACCACCGTCGATGTGCGCGCCTACTACGAGATCGTGTCGGATCTGGTGAGCATGTTGCATCTGCAGGCCGGCGACATGTTCAGCCTGAAGAACTGCCCAACCCCGAATACGTGCGTTTCCAACAACAACTACGTGCGCCTGCTCGACGATTTCAAGATGGGGCCGAATCTGGTGCGCGGCTTCCAGCCGGCCGGCATCGGGCCGCGCGACATCACGCCCGGCACGACCAATGACGCGCTTGGCGGCACGATGTACTGGGGCGCCAGTCTCGAAGTGCAATATCCGCTTTATTTCCTGCCGAAAGATAGCGGCTTCCGCGGCGCCGTGTTCCTCGATTCCGGCGCGCTGTGGGGCTACCGCGGCGAGACGTCAAATCCCGCGACCGGCGAAATCAACGGCACGATTACAGCAACCAATCCGAATGTTCCTTCGCCCGGTAATACCGGCACCTTCTTCTGCCAGTGCGGCTTGCAATACACCGATACGCCGGCGCCGCGCGCCTCCGCCGGCGCGAGCATCATCTGGGATTCTCCGTTCGGCCCGCTGCGCTTCGACTTCGCCTATCCGTTCGTCAAACAGAACGGGGACCGCACCCAATTCTTCTCGTTCGGCGGCGGCACGAAGTTCTGATCGCGGCCCTATAGCGACGCCGGCGACATGCGGGATTTTGTCATAGCGGATTGCGAACTCACCGCCGGCGCGATCGCCGCTTTGACGGGCGCCAAGCTGCGCGCGGGCGATCCCGCAGATCGCCCGATCCGCAATATCGCGCCGCTCGATACTGCTGGCGCCGCCGACTTGAGCTTCCTTGACAATTGGAAATATGCCGCGGCCTTGGCGACAACCCGCGCCGGCGCCTGCCTGGTTTCGCCGCGCTTTATCGAACACGCGCCGCGTCATGTCGTGGCGCTGGAGACGCCCCAGCCATACCCCGCCTTTGTCGCGGTGACGCGAAAATTATTTGCCAATCTGCTGCGGCCAAGCTCCCTGTTCGGCACCACCGGGCGCACCGCGAGCGCTCACATCGATCCTGGCGCCCGCCTCGAAGCCGGCGTGATCGTCGATCCGCTCGCGGTGATCGGTGCGCGCGCCGAGATCGGCGCCGGCACGTTGATCGGGCCGGGCGCGGTGATTGGCCCGGATGTGCGCATCGGCCGCGATTGCGCGGTCGGCGCCCACGCCTCGATCCTTCATTCCTTGCTCGGCGACCGCGTGATCGTCCATCCCGGAGTCCGCATCGGTCAGGACGGGTTTGGCTTTTTGCCCTCGCCGCAGGGTCATAGA
>JBQCCX010000268.1:0-3531 GCA_051961815.1 Xanthobacteraceae bacterium | reverse complement strand
TCGAAACCGTACAGCAGCCAGAATTTCAAACCCTGATCGAGCAGGCATGTAAGCGCCGCGACCGTCAGGCCCAGCGCGCTCAACCGTCCCCACGCATAGGAATTCGCCCGCGGATCGGACACCGCCTCGCTCAATATTGCCCCCTACTCCGCCGCGCGGCGCATCGCTTCCCACTCGCGTAGCGCCTTCGCATCGCGTGGGGTGACATCGGGGAATTGCGGATCGAGCCCCACCGCGGGAGAAATTTTCCACGACCGCGCGCATTTGCGGCCCTCGGCGAGACGCGGAACGACGGCCACGCCCGGCACGTCGGGCAAACGGAAGGCCTCGGCCGGGCCCTCGCCCTCAACCAATACCGCGCCCGAGGTGATGCACAGTTCAGCGAAATCGACATCCACCGCGGCGGCGAACAGTTCCGGATTGGCGACATGAACGATGGGATGCGCCTCGAGTGCCGACCCGATGCGTTTATGCGCGCGCTCTATCTCCAATGCGCCGGTGACGACCCGGCGAATGATGCGCAGCTTGCGCCATTTCTCCGCGAGCGCATCGTCGCGCCAATCGGCGGGCACCGGTGGAAACGATTCGAGATGCACCGACGACGCGCTCGGATCGCGCGCCAGCCACGCCTCCTCCGCCGTGAAGCACAGCATCGGCGCGAGCCAGCACACGGTGGTGCGGAACAAATGATCGAGCACGGTCAGGCATGACTTGCGGGTGACCGAGGAATAAGGATCGCAATAAAGCGCGTCCTTGCGAATATCGAAATAGAACGCCGAGAGATCGGCGGTCATGAAGGCGTTGAGCGCGGCAAAAATCCGCTTGTAGTCGAAATCCGCATAGGCCTGGCGGACCAGCCGGTCGAGTTCGACCAGCCGATGCAGCATCAGCCGTTCGAGCTCGGGCATGGCCTCCGCGGCGACGCGATCGGCGGCATGGAAATGCGCCAGGTTGCCGAGCATCCAGCGCAGCGTGTTGCGGAGCTTGCGATACGTGTCGACCGTCGTTTTCAGGATTTCCGGGCCGATGCGCAGATCGTCGGCATAGTCCGCGGCGCAGACCCACATGCGCAGGATATCGGCGCCGGCGTCGCGCATAACGTCTTGCGGCGCGGTGACATTGCCGAGCGACTTCGACATTTTGCGCCCGTCCTCGTCGAGCACGAAGCCGTGGGTGAGCACGATGTCGAACGGGGCGCGGCCGCGGGTGCCGCAGCTTTCCAGGAGCGAGGATTGAAACCAGCCGCGATGCTGGTCCGAACCCTCCAGATACATCACGGCTTCGCTGCCACCATCCGCCTTGCGCTTGATTTTCGCGAGCGCCGGAAAGTGTTGCGGATCCTCAAGCACGAAAGCGTGCGTCGAGCCGGAGTCGAACCAGACATCGAGGATGTCGTCGACTTTCTGCCAGCCCTCGTTGGCTAGTTTGCCAAGAAACCGCTCGCGCGCGCCAGGCTTGTACCAGGCGTCGGCGCCTTCTTGCTCGAAAGCTTCGACGATACGGACATTCACATCCGGATCGCCGAGGATGTCGACCGAGCCGTCGGACTTTTCCTTGATGAACAGCGTGATCGGAACGCCCCAGGCGCGCTGGCGCGAGATCACCCAGTCGGGACGGCCTTCGATCATGCCCCTGATACGGTTCTCGCCTTGGCTCGGCACCCAGCGAGTGGCTTCGATCGCCGCCAAGGCGCGGTGGCGCAAGGTATCGCGATGACGATCGATATCCTTGTCCATCGCGATGAACCATTGCGGTGTGTTGCGAAAGATGACCGGTTTCTTCGAACGCCACGAATGAGGATATTGATGTTTGAGCCGGCCGCGTGCGACCAGCATGCCGGCAGCCGTCAGCGCCTTGATCACCGCATCGTTGGCGTCGCCCCGCTCGCCGGTCTCGGTCAGCACCTGTTTACCGGTGAAGCCCGGCGCTTGCGCGGTGAACCGGCCGTCGGCATCGACGGTGTAGGGAATGGTCGTGTTGATGGCCTGCGCGGCAAGCTTTGCCGCATTGGCAGTCCACAGATCGAAGTCGTCGCGGCCGTGTCCGGGGGCGGTATGCACGAAGCCAGTACCGGCATCCTCGGTAACGTGATCGCCGGGAAGAAGCGGCACTGCGAAATCATAGCCGCCAAGACTTTTGAGCGGATGATCGCAGATCAGTGCCGACAATCTTTCCGTCGCAATCGGCGCCAATTGCTTGAACGCGGTGACGCGCGCTTGTCGAAACACGTCGACGGCCAGCCTATCGGCCAACAGAAAACGGTCGCCGACTTTCGCCCAGTTGTCCGAAGGCGCGTCCACTACCTGATAAAGGCCGTATTCGATTTTCGGCGAATAGCTGACGGCGCGATTGCCGGGGATCGTCCACGGCGTTGTCGTCCAGATTAAAACCGAGACCCCTTTCAAATCGGGCGCTTGCGCATCGGCAGACCTCGACTGCCCGGCGCGCAATGGAAATTTCACCCACACCTGGTCGGAGACATAATCCTCGTATTCGACTTCCGCTTCGGCCAACGCCGTCTTCTCGACCACCGACCACATCACCGGCTTCGAACCGCGGTAGAGCGTGCCGTTGGCGGCAAACTTCATCAGTTCGCGCGCGATCTGCGCTTCGGCGAAATTGTCCATCGTGGTGTAGGGATGCGCCCAATCGCCAACCACGCCGAGACGTTCGAATTCCTCGCGCTGCACCTTGATCCAATGCTCGGCGAATTGCCGGCACTCACGGCGGAATTCGACCAGAGCCACGGGATCCGAAAGGTCCGGCTTCGCTTTGCCTTTGGCGCGATAGTTCTCCTCCTCGATCTTCCACTCGATCGGCAGGCCGTGACAGTCCCAGCCCGGCACGTAGTTGGAATCGAAGCCGAGCATCTGCTGGCTGCGTGTCACCACGTCCTTGAGGATCTTGTTGAGTGCATGGCCGATATGGATGTTGCCGTTGGCATAGGGTGGGCCGTCGTGAAGGATAAAGCGCGGCCGCCCGGCGGCACTGACGCGCAGCCGCGCGTAGAGGCCGAGCGTTTGCCAACGCGCCAGGATCTCGGGCTCCTTTTGCGGCAGCCCGGCGCGCATCGGAAAACCCGTTTTGGGCAGAAACAGCGTTTCGCTGTAATCGCGCGCTTTCGGATCGGTCATTATCGAGCTTCTTGGCTTGCGATGCGCCTTCTAACAAGCCGGGTGCGGTGCGGAAAGGGTCTCGCCACGACCCACACCAGCCGGAGCGCCAAATCCCTCGCCAAATGCGCGCCAAGCCCGCGCCAAGCCGAGTCAAGTCTTACCAAGCCCATGGCGCCGCGAGGAACCGGGAAGTTCATCTTCGCGTTAAGTCACCAGTTCAAGGGCAGGCCCGGCGGGAAGACGGAGCGATTCGTGGATGAGATCCGGACCGATAGTGAGGTCCGCCGCGCGCCGATCGTCAGCGACCCCCTGCCCGTCGACAGCGTCAACACCATGTGGGTGTCGGCCGGACATGGCGCGATCATCGGCATTTTTCTGCTGCTGTTCGGCATGTTTCTCTATTTCGGCCGCCCCA
>JBQCCX010000267.1:0-2488 GCA_051961815.1 Xanthobacteraceae bacterium | reverse complement strand
GAGTCAGACCGCCGACGGGATAACGGTCGGCGCCATTGCTGCCGTGAACGCTGTTGGCAGTGTCGTGATCGGCAACGGGCCATGGTTCTGGGCGGCGCCATTTGAACTCGAGCGCGAATTCGGCGGCCGCGGGCTGCCCGCGCAGATATCGCCACAAATGCTGCAGCCGGCGGTCAAAGGTGTGCCGGGCGCGAATACGACAATCGTGATTGTGGCGACCGACGCGATCTTGACCAAGGCGCAGGCCAATCGCCTTGCGGTGATGGCGCAAACGGGCATGTCGCGCGCGATTTATCCCGTACACAGTCCGCTCGACGGCGACACACTGTTCGCGGCTGCGACCGGACGGCGGCCATTGGCCGACCCAGTATTCGCTCTGACACAACTTGGAACTCTTGCCGCAAATGTGGTGACGCGCGCGATTGCCCGCGGCGTTTTTACGGCAGAGGCGCTGGCCGGCGACCCGCTGCCAAGTTGGAAGGGTAAATTCGGCCACTGACCGACAAAACCAAGCCGGCAAAACAGCGAATTAACGGCTGATCGGTCGTAGAAACCACAAAGCCGAACTTTCAACCGTTGTCGCGCGGTTTTCATTGACTTGCCGGCCAATTGCGCCTTCACTTTAAGCACGCTCGACAAGAACACAGCGGAGGACGCGATGCGCGTCGTAGTCATTGTCTTCGCGGCTTTGATGACCTTGGGACTTGCAGCGTTCGGCGTCGTTGCCGCGCAACGTGCTGCTGGCCCCGACTCGCTCATCGCTCTTGCTGTCCATGTGATCTCGCCCGGGGCGAGCAACAGCACAGCGGCGCCGGCAACCCAACCTGTTTTGGCGCAAGCGACCCGGCCGACCTCGCCTGTGGTTCAAGTTGCGGAACCGGCGCCGGCTGCCGAGCCCAGTGCGCCGGCACGGCTGGCTCAGAACGCCACGGCGGCGCCGGCACCCGCACCGGCAGCATCGGCACCCGCGCCGGCGCCAACGCCTCCGGCCGCCAAAGCAATTCCGGCCTGTAATAATCCCGATGCGATTGGTCTGTCGCGCGTCGTCGAAATCGACACGACCGGCGGTCCGGCGTTCGGGACCGAGCACTTCAAGCAATACGACTTCCTGCGCGACAAAGAAGTCGTGCTGACCTTCGATGACGGTCCTTGGCCCGAGAACACGCCGATGGTGCTCAAGGCGCTCAAGGACAATTGCATCAAAGCGACGTTCTTCGAGATCGGCGAGCATGCGACGTGGCGGCCGGACATATCCCGCGAAGTCGCTGCGGCAGGAATGACTGTCGGTAATCACACCTGGTCGCACAAGGATCTGGCCAGGAACCCTTATGCCAAGGACATCGAAGCGGCTAAGCAAGAGATCGAGATGGGGGTGAGCGCGGTACACATGGCGGTCGGCGGACCGACCGCGCCGTTCTTCCGCTTTCCCGATTTGCAACAGCCGCCCGAATTGATGACGTATTTGGGCACGCGCAACATCGCCATCTTCTCAACCGACATCGATACTTTCGATTTCAAGCTGCGCAAGCCGGACGACGTCGTCAAATCGGCAATGACCAAGCTCGCCAAAAACGGCAAGGGCATCGTGCTGATGCACGATTTTCAGCACAATACCGCCGAGGCGCTGCCCGAACTGCTGCGCCAGCTCAAGGCCGGCGGCTACAAGATCGTGCACATGGTGGCGAAGGATCCGGTGACCACGCTGTCGAAATATGACGACATGGTCAGGGCACAGGACAAATATTCGGCGAGCAACAATACGCGCCCGCAATCGAACGTCGTCAAAACGATCAGCGAGTAAAACGCTCGGCGCTATAGGGCGCTGGATCGCAGAACGGCGTCGCGTCGGTCATCATTTCGGCGATAAGCCGGCCCGTGGCCGGACCAAGCGTCAAGCCCCAATGACCGTGACCGTAGGCCAGCCATAGATCGCGCTGTCCCGGTGCGCGCCCGATCACCGGACGAGAATCCGCAAAGCAGGGCCGCGCGCCCATCCACGGCTGCGCCTCGATTGAGTCACCAAGCGGAAACAAATCCCGCGCGGCCGGCAAGAGGCGATCGAATTGTACGGGCGTCGGCGGCGCATCGCGCGGCGCAAATTCCGCGCCTGTGGTGATGCGGATTCCCTGCGCCATCGGCGTGATGCAATAGCCGTTTTCGGCGTCGAGCACCGGCCGGCTCAGCCCGGCATTGCCGCTCGGCCGGAAGTGACGGTGATAGCCGCGTTTGACCGCGAGCGGCAGCTTGACGCCAAGCGGCTCCAGCAGGTCCGGCGCCCACGGCCCCAGCGCCACGACCACCCGCGCTGCATCGACCGGACCGCCTGTCGTATCTACTCTCCAGCGCGTATCGACGCGATGCAGCGAACGCGCGTCGCCGGAGAAACTAAGCCCGCCGAGCGCGGCAAAGCGCGCCGCGTAAGCGCGTGTCACCGCCAATGGATTGCTCACGCTCACCGCTCCGGTCCAGTGCACCGCATGGCGGAACA
>JBQCCX010000266.1:0-6024 GCA_051961815.1 Xanthobacteraceae bacterium | reverse complement strand
AGCTTGAGGATTGCCTCGGCGTCATCGCGCAACAGCGCGATTTCCTCTTCGTCGAAGCAGTTCGGAAAAAACAAATAGCCGAGTTCGTCGAACTGTTTGAGCTCTGCCGGGCTGAGCGTCATGATGCGGCTCCTGAAGCGTTTCCGAGGCTGCTTTTGAGTATCGGGTTGAATTTACTGCAAAGCGCCGATCCGTTCTACGTGCCGCGGAACCTGGGCTTGCGCTTGGCATGGAAGGCTTCGACCCCTTCGCGGAAATCGTCGGACTGGCGCAACCGGCTGTAGGAATGGCCTTCCAGCTCGATCGCCGCGGCAAGATTGGTGTCTTCGGTCGCGTTCAAGAGCGCTTTTGCCGTGCGCTGTGCCAGCGGGGAGAATGTGCGCAACTCGTCCACCAAAGCGCCGGTCGCGCTCTCGAGCTTGTCGTCGGCAACGCAATCGGTGGCGATCCCCCACTCGTAAGCCTGTTTTGCCGGAATGCGCTTGGAGCGCATCACGATGTCCTTGGTGCGGGTAATGCCGATGATCTTTTGCAAGCGCGCCGAACCGCCGGAGCCCGGGATCTGCCCCAGTCGCTGCTCGGGCAGCGCGTAGAGGCAGGTCTCGCCAGCAATGCGGAAGTCGCAGGCCAGTGAAATTTCGAAGCCGACGCCGAAGCAATAGCCACGATTGGCGGCGATCACCGGCTTACTGCAGCGCGCCGGAGCGGCGATGTTCCACGCCAGCTTGGACACGTGTTCCGGGGAGGCCTGCAGAAACCCCGCAATATTGCCACCCGACGAAAAATGCTCGCCGGCAGCGCGCAGCACGATGACCCGTACGCGTGCGTCCTCGTCGAGCACTTCGAAAACAAGGCGCAGCTGATCGCGTTGCTCCATTTCGATGACGTTGAACGGCGGCCGGTCGAGCACGATGTCGGCGCGTTCGCGCGCGCCGTCGATCTCGACGCGAAAGCCGTCAAGCTTCGCCAGGCGCGGATCAGAGAAGTGAGACGGCGAGGAATCGTTCATGCCGCCGTTCCTTGCTGGCGCGCCGCGCCCGTCGGCTCCTCCGTGTAATCGCCGGCAGCGAGCTTGCGGCGCAACAGTTTGCCGACCGGCGATTTCGGGATCTCGGTCACGAATATATACCGGCGCGGCCGCTTGAAATTGGCAAGGCCGGAAGCGCGGCAGAAGGTGTCAAGCTCATCGGCTTCGATGGCGGTGCGGCGTTTGACGAAAGCGGCAATGATCTTGCCCCAGCGTTCGTCAGGCAGGCCGACCACGGCGACTTCCGATACCGCGCCATGCAGCGACAGACAGGATTCGATCTCCACCGGCGAGACATTTTCGCCGCCGGTGATGATCATATCGTCGACCCGGCCGGTGACGAAAACGTCGCCTTCGGTGTCGGCATAACCGGTATCACCGGTGAAATACCAGCCCTGGCGGAGCGCTTTGGCGTCGGCGTCGGGACGCCGCCAGTAGCCCTCGAAGGACTCGTCCCCGGCAAGGAGCGAAATGATCTCGCCTTCCTCGCCGGGCGCAGCCAGTTCGTCAACGGTTTTGGCGGCGAGTTTGACGACCCGGACCATCTGATTGATCCCGGCCCGGCCGGCGGAGCCCGGCTTTGCCGGTGCGTTCTGCTCGATGGTGAAGGTATAGATCTCGGACGAGCCGTAATGATTGACGAACAAATCCGGCTTGAACGCCGCCTGCAGCGTCTTGAGCAACCCGTCCGTCATCGGCGCCCCGGCGAAGCCGAGCTTGCGCACTGAGCTGACGTCGGTTTGCGCAAACAGCGGATGGTGCACCAGGTCGTGATAGAGCGTCGGCACCAGATAGAGATTGGTAACGCGCTCGGCCGCAATCGACCGCAGCGCTTCGCCAGGATCGAAGCGGCGCAAGCAAACAAACGCGCCGCCGACAAGCGACATGGCCAAGAGCGAGCGGACGCCCATCGTGTGATAAAGCGGCATGACACCGAGCGTGCGCTCGCCGCGGCCGTAAAGATTTTGCGCGACGTGGGCCAAGGCAGCGGCGCGCTCGGCGCGCTGGCGGCGCGGAACGCCTTTTGGCCGTGCCGTGGTGCCGGACGTGTAGAGCATCACCGAAAAGGCTTCCGCATCGACGCGCGGCTGGACCGTGGTCGCTTCGCCCTCGCTCAGAGCAGCGAAGGATGTCGCACCGCGCGAGGCGCCGTCGAGCGCGATCCGCGGCAGGCGCGGCGCCAGTTGCGATCCGGCGGCGGCTGCCGCGGAGCAATCCTCGTAGACAAGTGCCTTGGCGTCGGCGTCGGCCAGGAAGAAATCGAGTTCGCCCGCGCTCGAGCGCCAGTTCACCGGTGTCATGATCAAGCCGGCAAATTGGCAGGCCCAATGCAGCGTTGCGGCTTCCCAGCGGTTCTGCAGCGCGGTTACGACGTGATCGCCGCGCCTAAGCCCAAGCGAATCGAGCCCCGTGACCAGCGCCGAGATGCGCCGGCACCATTGCCCATAGGTCAGGCGCAGCTCGCCATCGACGATCGCCAACGCGTTGGGGTCCCGCGCAACGCTGCCGAGAAAGCTCAATCCAAGGTCAAGCATGCAACACAAGCCGGCTCGCGGTTGATCGCGCCGGATATGATAGGCCATCGGCGCGCGTCGACAAACCGCGCGCCGGGGTGGCGCGCGGTCGCGCTACAGCCTCTTTGGCCCTCGGGCGTTACTCGCGGGTCGGGAACAATGCCGCAGGGAAATCAGCGGCCGAACGGCGCGGCCGTTCGCGCGGGGTGTAATCCGGGTGCGGATTGGGATCCGGCTCAACGGCCCTCCGGTAGAGGTGCCAGGTCGCATGCCCGAGCACCGGCATCACCACCGTCAGACCGACGAAGAAGGGGATCGAGCCGATCACCAAAAGTGCGGCGACGATCAAACCCCAGAGCGTCATGGGCAGAGGGTTCGCCGCCATCACGCGAAGCGAGGTGTAGACGGCGACCGCCGCGCCAACGTCGCGATCGAGCAGCAACGGAAATGAGATCGCGCTGATCGAGAGCACAAGCGCCGCGAACAGAAAACCGATCCCGGTGCCGACCACGATGAGAGTCCAGCCGCGCGAGGTGGTCAGCACGTCACGGCCGAACTGCGCGATCGACGCCGGCGGTGAGTAGCCGAATATTCCGATATAAAGCGCTTCGGCGACGACCAGCCAGATCAGAAACAGAGCCATCAGCAATACGCCAAGCGCAATAATTGCGCCGAGCGAGGGCGAATGCAGCACATCGAGCGCGTGGCCGGTCGAACTGTCGAGTCCGGCTTCGCGGCGCCGGCTCAATTCATAGAGACCGATAGCGGCAAGCGGCCCGACCAAGGCAAAGCCGGCGGCAATCGGAAACGCCAGCGGCAACAGCGCAAGCGAGTTGCCTGCAGTCAGACCGATCAGTACGAGTCCAAGCAAAGGATAGATCACGCACAAAAACACCGCGTGGCTCGGAAGCGCCGTGAAATCATCGATCCCGCGAGCCAGCGCATAATAAATATCGGCGGTCGAAATGCGGCGAACGACCGGTTGCGCAGGGCTCGTCGTTGCGCCGACAAGAATATGCGAATTGGCCATAGGCGCTCCTCCTGACTTTGTCGGTGGCGCGCCACGGGGCGAAGGTTCGGCGACCTGCCCGTGAGCGGCCCGAACTTATACGAAGCTATTCTCTGACCGCAGCGGATATTCCCCACAAGTCAGGAAGCACGCTCGGCATATAGGATCATGGCATCTCGCCATGGATCACGCATCCCTGAACGTGCGTCGCGGCTTTAGGTTCAATTCACATTCCGGTGTGCGCAAAAGTGCGGAGAAGGAATGCAAAACGGACGCGTGCGGGCTTAAGCCAAACGAAAAGGGCCCCCTTTCGGGAGCCCTTTCCGCCTGATCACCGCGCCAGATTAGTCGCGGTGATTCACACTATCGATGCCAGTGGCCGTGCCCGCCGTGGTGCCAGCCATTGTGCCAGCCGCCCCAGCCGCCGCCGACCACTCCGCCGCCGATCACGACGTCAGGGCCACCGTAATAGTCGTAGTAGCCGCCGCCGCATGGATAGCCGTAATAGCCGCAATCATAATATGCGGGCGCGCCGACCCCGACGCCGACGCCATACGGCCCCGCATAGAAACCCACCTGCGCCATTGCTGGCGCTGCCGCGGCCGCTGTTAACAGCGCCGCTGTACCAAGTCCAAGCGCAAGCTTTCTCATTAATCTCTCCTGTCGTTATTGCGCTCAGAGAGAGAAACGCGAAGCGGCGCGGCCACGTTCCGCGGAACACGGTTTCCTCCGCGGAACTTGCATGAACAATATTTTAGAAAAAAATTCGGAACCGCCGCAGCAGCCTCGCTTCACTCGGCTGCGAGCGGCAACGCTTCCTGCGGCTGTTGCGGTTCTTCTTCGCCGCCGCGCAACCACGTCTGGAAGCGATCAAGATAAAGATAGATCACCGGTGTGGTGAAAAGAGTGAGCGCTTGGCTTAAAGCCAATCCGCCGACCATGGCATAGCCGAGCGGTTGGCGGAGCTCCGAGCCGGCGCCCTGGCTGAGCATCAGCGCGACCCCGCTCAGAAGCGCCGTCATAGTGGTCATGACGATCGGCCGGAAGCGCAACAGACACGCCTGCCGGATCGCCTCGCGCGGCGCCAGCCCGGCGCGCTCGCGGTTGATGGAGAAATCGACCAGCATGATGCCGTTCTTCTTGACGATGCCGATCAGCAGAATGATGCCGATGATTCCGATCACCGACAGATCGAAGCCGCCGGCCCACAAGGCCAACAATGCGCCGACGCCGGCTGAAGGCAGCGTCGACAAGATCGTCAGCGGGTGAATGTAGCTTTCATAAAGGACGCCGAGAATCACGTAGACCACGACGAGCGCCGCGGCGATCAGAACCGGCTCGTTCGACAGCGCCGCTTGGAACGCCTGCGCATTGCCCTGGAAACTGCCAATCAGCGACTGCGGCATGCCGATCTCGGCGGCCGCCCGGTTGATGGCGTCAACCGCTTGGCCGAGGGCGACGCCTGGCGGCAGGTTGAATGTCACGGTCACTGCCGGGAATTGCCCGGAATGCGACACCAGGAGCGGACCGACATGAGCGGTATCGACCCGCACCACGGTCGAAAGCGGGACCAGTTGTCCGGTGGTCGGCGCCTTGATGTAAAGATCGTCCAAGGTTCGAAGCTTGCCTTGCAACTCAGGCAGCACTTCGAGAATGACGTAATACGAATTGTTGGTGAAATATTGCGTGACCTGGTCTTGGCCGAATGCGGCGTTGAGCGTGGAGTCGATCTGCGCCGGTTGAATGCCGAACCGCGCGGCGGCGTCGCGATTGATGGTGACGGTAAGTAGCGGCGCGGTGTTCTGGGCATCGGTCGCTACGTCGGCCAATTCCGGCAGTGTCTTGAGCTTGGCGGTCAGACGCGGCGCCCAGGTGTTAAGCTCGTGCAGGTCAGGATCCTGCAACACATATTGGAATTGACCGCGCGCGATCCGGCCTCCGACGGTGATGTCTTGCGCCGGCTGCAGGAACAGCCGGACGCCCGGGACCTGCGCCAGCTTTGGACGCAACCGGTCGATGATCTGTGATGCCGAAGCGTTGCGATCGTCGCGCAGCTTCAATCCGATAATGAAACGGCCGGTATTCTGCGTATTGCCGTAACTCGGGCCGAAGAACGAGCCGAAATCGGCGACGTCCGGATCCTGCGCGATGACTTCGGAGAGCGCCAGTTGAATCTGCCGCATCTTCTGCGGCGACACATCCTGTCCCGCTTCGGAAATGCCGAGAATCATTCCGATGTCCTGAACCGGGAAGAATCCTTTCGGCATCATCACGAACAGCACGCCGGTGATGGCGACGGTGACCAGGAACACGATCAGGGTGGTGAACTGGTTCCGCAACACCACGTCCAGGCTGCGGCGATAGCTGTCGAGGATAAAATCGAATCCGCGCTCGATGACCCGATAAAGCCGGCCATGCTCCCGGTCGTGCTCGCTGACCAGAAACCGCGAGCACAACATCGGCGTCAATGTCAA
>JBQCCX010000265.1:0-6249 GCA_051961815.1 Xanthobacteraceae bacterium | reverse complement strand
CGACGAATCTTGTCGTCGCCGACGAGCCTGATTTTTTCGTTCGCCTGCAATTGCGCGTCGTCCCACAACAGGCGATGGAACGACGTGCCCGGGCCCATTTCGTCGAGCCGCGACGCTGCGCGCTTGTGACGCAACAATGATTTCGGCGTCATCAGGATCAGCGGCTTGCGGAAGTCGCGTTTGAGCTGGCGGCGCAGGATGTGAAAATAGTTGGCCGGCGTGGTGCAGTTCGCCACCTGCATATTGTCCTCGGCGCACATCGAGAGAAAACGCTCGAGCCGCGCCGACGAATGCTCCGGCCCCTGGCCTTCGTAACCGTGCGGCAACAGACAAACCAGCCCCGACATGCGCAGCCATTTGCGCTCGCCGGATGAGATGAACTGATCGAACAGAACCTGGGCGCCGTTGGCGAAATCGCCGAATTGCGCTTCCCACAAGGTGAGCGCGTTCGGCTCGGCCAGCGAGTAGCCATATTCGAAGCCGAGCACGGCTTCTTCCGACAGCATCGAATTGATGACTTCGAAACGCGCCTGGCCGTCGCCAAGATTGTTGAACGGCGTGTAGCGCTTTTCGTTCTCCTGATCGATCAGCACCGAGTGGCGCTGCGAGAAGGTGCCGCGCTCGGAGTCTTGACCGGAGAGCCGGACCCGGTGTCCGTCACGCAGCAGCGAACAGAACGCGAGGGCCTCGGCGGTCGCCCAATCGACCCCGGCGCCGGTCTCGATCGCCTTGCGCCGATTGTCGAGAAAGCGATTGAGCGTCCGGTGCAAATGGAAATCCGGCGGCAGCGCGGTGATCTTGGCGCCGATATCCTTCAGCGTGGCGATGGCAACGCCGGTTTGGCCGCGCCGCGGATCGTCGGCGTCTCCCGCGGTGGTGTAGCCGGACCAGCGGCCATCGAGCCAATCGGCCTTATTGGCGCGATAGCCGAGCCCGGCCTCGAGCTCGGCGTCGAGGTGGGCGCGCCATTGCGCCTGCATGGTGTCGACCTCGCCGGCAGTGACGACGCCTTCGGCGACGAGCTTTTTGCTGTAAATCTCGAGCGTGCTCGGATGGTTGGCGATCGCCTTGTACATCAGCGGCTGGGTGAATGACGGCTCGTCGCCTTCGTTGTGGCCGTGCCGGCGATAACAGAACATGTCGATGACCACCGGCTTCTGGAATTTCTGCCGGAATTCGGTCGCGATCTTGGCGGCGAACACCACCGCCTCGGGGTCGTCGCCGTTGACGTGGAAGATCGGCGCCTCGATCATCTTGGCGACGTCGGAAGGATACGGCGACGAGCGGGAATAGCGCGGGTTTGTGGTAAAGCCGATCTGGTTGTTGACGATGAAATGCACCGAGCCGCCGGTGCGATGCCCGCGCAATCCGGACAGCCCGAAACATTCAGCCACCACGCCCTGCCCGGCGAACGACGCGTCGCCGTGAATGAGCAGCGGCAACACCATGGTGCGGTCCTCCGGCGTGGCGCCGAGATGATCCTGCTTGGCGCGGACTTTGCCGAGCACCACCGGGTCGACGATTTCGAGATGCGACGGATTGGCGGTCAGCGACAGATGCACTTTGTTGTTGTCGAATTCGCGGTCAGACGAGGCGCCGAGATGGTATTTCACGTCGCCGGAGCCCTCGACCGCGTCCGGAGTCGTTGAGCCGCCCTTGAATTCATGAAAGATCGCGCGGTGCGGCTTGGCCATGACCTGCGCCAGAACGTTGAGGCGGCCGCGATGCGGCATGCCGATGACGATCTCGCGCATTCCGAGCGCACCGCCGCGCTTGATGATCTGCTCCAGCGCCGGGATCATCGCTTCGCCGCCATCGAGGCCAAAGCGCTTGGTCCCGGTGAATTTCACATCGCAGAATTTTTCGAAGCCTTCGGCCTCGACGAGCTTGTTGAGGATGGCGCGCTTGCCCTCGCGGGTGAAGGTGATCTCCTTGTCGGGGCCCTCGATGCGCTCCTGGATCCAGCTTTTCTGCGCGGCATCGGAAATATGGAGGAATTCGACGCCGAGCGTCTGGCAATAGGTCCGGCGCAGAATCGCGACGATCTCGCGCACGGTGCCGAAGTCGAGCCCGAGCACGTGATCGAGAAAAATCCGGCGGTCGAGATCGGCCTCGCCGAAGCCGTAAGTGCGCGGATCAAGCTCCGCTTCGTTCTGCGGCGGCTCGAGCCCGAGCGGATCGAGATTGGCGTGGAAGTGGCCGCGCGCCCGATAGGCGCGAATGAGCATCAGCGCCCTGATCGAATCGCGGGTGGCGCGCTCGACCTCGGCGGCGGTGATGTCGACGCCGCGGGCTTGTGCCTGCGCCTTGAGCTTGCCGCCGATCGCCGCTGTTGTCTGTGACCAACCGGCATCAAGTGCGCCGGTGAGTTCATCGGCGGCAAGCGGCGGCCAATCCGGGCGGCGCCAGGACGGGCCTTCGGCATTGCGTTCGACGTCGGCACGGTCGTCGTTGAGGCTTTGAAAGAATGATTGCCACTCCGCATCGAGCGCCTTCGGGTCGGCCTCGTAGCGGGCGTAGAGCTCTTCGATATAGGCGGCGTTGCCGCCATAGAGGAAGGACGTACGGGCAAAAGCGGCATTGGCGTCTTGGCGAGACATCAGCGACCTTCAGGCAGAGACCTTCAAGCAAAGACCCGGATGATTGAAGCGGGGGAGCGCCGGATCGAAACGACGCTTCAGTCCGGGATTGTCTTTCCAGCTCTATGTAATCGCTCACCGTGACCGGCAAAAGATGAAAGAATGAACAGCGAGTTCCGCCGTTCCTATTTCCATGTTTCGGCCAGCGTCTTGCCGAGCCGCGCCGGGGATGGCGCGACCTTGATGCCGGCTCCTTCCATGGCGGCGATCTTGGATTCAGCATCGCCCTTGCCGCCGGCGATGATCGCGCCAGCGTGGCCCATGCGGCGGCCGGGCGGCGCGGTGCGGCCGGCGATGAAACCGACCATGGGTTTCTTGCGGCCGCGCTTGGCTTCATCCTTGAGAAACTGCGCGGCATCTTCTTCGGACGCGCCGCCGATCTCGCCGATCATGATGAGTGCTTCGGTTTTGGCGTCGGCCAGAAACATTTCCAGGACTTCGATGAAGTCGGTGCCCTTCACCGGATCGCCGCCGATGCCGACGGCGGTGGTCTGGCCGAGCCCGACCTGCGTCGTCTGAAACACGGCTTCGTAGGTCAGCGTGCCGGACCGCGACACGATCCCGACTTTGCCGGGCTTGAAGATATTGGCGGGCATGATGCCGATCTTGCATTCGCCCGCGGTCATGACGCCGGGACAATTCGGCCCGATCAGGCGTGAGCGTGAGCCGGACAAAGCGCGCTTGACCCGGACCATGTCGGTGACCGGGATGCCTTCGGTGATGCAGATGATGAGCGAAATTTCGGCGTCGATCGCTTCGCAGATCGCGTCCGCGGCGCCGGGCGGCGGCACATAGATGACGCTGGCGTCGCACCCGGTCTTGGCGCGGGCGTCGCGGACCGTGTCGAACACGGGAAGCCCAAGGTGCGTCGAGCCGCCTTTGCCGGGCGAGGTGCCGCCGACCATTTTGGTGCCGTAGGCGATCGCCTGCTCGGAATGGAACGTGCCGTTCTTGCCGGTGAACCCCTGGCAGATCACTTTGGTGTTTTTGTCGATCAGGATGGACATGAATTCGCCCGCGCTCACGCCTTCTTCACCGCCGCGACGATCTTCTGCGCGGCATCGTCGAGATCGTCGGCCGACGTGACGTTGAGATTCGACTCGGCGATGATTTTCTTGCCGAGCTGGACATTGGTGCCCTCGAGCCGCACCACCAGCGGCACGCGCAAGCCCACTTCTTTTACTGCGGCGACCACGCCCTCGGCGATCACATCGCATTTCATGATGCCGCCGAAAATATTGACCAGAATGCCCTTCACATTGTGATCCGAGGTGATGATCTTGAACGCGGCCGCGACTTTTTCCTTCGTTGCGCTGCCTCCGACATCCAGGAAATTCGCCGGCGTCTCGCCGTAAAGCTTGATGATATCCATGGTGGCCATGGCGAGCCCGGCGCCGTTGACCATGCAGCCAATGGTGCCGTCGAGCGCGACGTAGTTGAGATCGTGGCGCGACGCCTCGATTTCCTTTTCGTCTTCTTCGTTGATGTCGCGTAGCGCCATCACGTCGGCATGGCGATAGAGCGCGTTGTCGTCGAAGGCGATCTTGGCGTCGAGACAAATCAGCTGGCCGGTTTTGGTCACCACCAGCGGATTGATCTCGAGCAGACTCATGTCCTTGCTCAGAAATGCCGCATAGAGCTTGGGCAACATGTCCTCGGCTTGCTTGGTGAGATTGCGGTCAAAACCGAGGACCTGCGCCACATAGCGCGCGTGATGCAGCATGAAGCCGGTCGCCGGATCGACCGAGAAACTCACGATCTTGTCCGGCGTGTTGTGCGCGACCTCTTCGATATCCATGCCGCCTTCGGTCGAGGCGACGAAAGCGACGCGCGAGGTCGAGCGATCGACCAGTGCGGAAAGATAATATTCGCGGTCGATGGCGGAGCCTTCCTCGATGTAAACGCGGCGCACCTGGCGACCCTGCGGCCCGGTTTGATGGGTGACCAGAACCGAGCCGAGCATCCGCTCGGCCTCGCGTTTGACCTCGGCGACCGATCTGACGAGCTTGACGCCGCCGGCTTTGCCGCGGCCGCCGGCATGGATTTGCGCCTTGACGACCCAGACCGGGCCGCCGAGCTCATTGGCGGCCTTCTCCGCGTCGGCGGTGGTGAATGCAGCGACCCCGTGCGGCACCGGCACACCGAATTCCCGCAAAATCGCCTTGGCCTGGTATTCGTGGATGTTCATATTGGTCCCGAGTTTCCCGGATGCGGTGCAGCGTGAAACGGTGCATCGCTGATCCGGGACCTTAGCATTCGAAGGTCCCGGGTCTGCAGCGCATCACTTCGTGCTGCGTTGCGCCCGGGACACGAATTTTATTTTCCCAGATCGGGCGCGATCCTTTTGCACGCGTCGATCAGGGTCTGCACGGCTTGCGCCGATTTTTCGAACATGGCGCGCTCGGCGCTGTTGAGCTCGATCTCGACAATGCGTTCGACGCCCTTGGCGCCGATCACCACCGGCACGCCGACATAAATGTCCTTGAGATCATATTCCCCATTGAGCCAGGCGGCGGCCGGCAGCACCCGCTTCTTGTCGCGCAAAAAACTCTCCGCCATCGCGATGGCCGAGGATGCCGGCGCATAAAACGCCGAACCGGTGCGTAACAGGCTGACGATCTCGCCGCCGCCATTGCGCGTGCGTTCGACGATCTCCTCGATGCGCGCCTGCGTGGTCCAACCCATCTTCACCAGATCGGGAAGCGGTATTCCGGCGACCGCCGAATAGCGCACCAGCGGCACCATGGCGTCGCCGTGGCCGCCGAGAACGAAAGCCGTCACGTCCTCGACCGAGACATTGAATTCATCGGCCAAAAAATAACGAAAGCGCGCCGAATCGAGCACGCCGGCCATGCCGATGACCATGTTCTTGGGTAAACCGCAGCACTTCTGCAGCGCCCAGACCATGGCGTCGAGCGGATTGGTGATGCAGATGACGAGCGCATTGGGCGCGTATTTTTTGATGCCGGCGCCGACCTGCTCCATGACTTTCAGATTGATGCCGAGCAGATCGTCCCGGCTCATGCCCGGTTTGCGCGGCACACCGGCGGTGACGATGCATACCGCGGCGCCTTCGATCGCTTCGTAAGAATTGGTGCCGACGAAGCGGGCATCGAAACCCTCGACCGGCGACGACTGCACCAGATCGAGCGCCTTGCCTTGGGGCACGCCCTCGGCCACGTCGAACAACACCGCGTCGCCGAGCTCCTTAAGGCCGATCAGGTGCGCCAGCGTGCCGCCGATTTGGCCCGAACCTATCAATGCGATCTTGTTTCGCGGCATCAGAAAAATGTCCTTGATTGCTTGGAAAGTCGGGCCTTAAGGCGTCATTAGCCGTTTCGGTTCACCCATTCAAGGGTAACGGAGCGCGGTCCGCATCGGGAACGAAACGCAGCTCCACACCATTGACCCGCCGGACCCTATTCGCCTGCGCGCCGAACCGCATTGGCAACATAATGAGCATTGTTGGCACCTCTACCGGATCGATGATCGCGTCGGCGCAGCGTTTATTCCGGATGTTTGGACCGGGGCTTGTGACCGGCGCCGCCGACGACGATCCGAGCGGCATCGCTACGTATTCCCAGGCGGGCGCCCAGTTCGGCTATGCGCT
>JBQCCX010000264.1:0-4629 GCA_051961815.1 Xanthobacteraceae bacterium | reverse complement strand
CCCCAGCCGACGCCGCGGCGCCACCGGGTGCCGCATTGGTACCAACCCGGACCTCGCCATCCGCTACCGTACCAGCAGTAGCGTTTGCCGCGATGTACGAACTGAACTTTGTCAATGGCAGTGAGCTCATCGGCCGCCGTGCGCAGACCTGCCGGCGCGATCGCAGCAGCTTGCGCGCTGCCATCGATCATCGCTCCGGCGAGCGCGAGCGCGACACCCGCGGTCAAGGATACGGTTAGCCTTTTCATTGACGTCTCCCCGATTGGACTGCAAGGGGGGCAGTCACAACCGGGCAACACCAATGTCGGTTGCAAGTTTCGGATTGCCGATCGCTGCCGCGCAACGCGCGGCCGACATCGTTCATTTCACGTGGCCAGATGTGAGACTCGACATCTGTTCGGCGGCGCAGGGGATTGCGCTCGATCCGACCGTCTCCGGTCGGCTATGCACCTGCTCCTGGCAAATGCGATCGAACAGTTTTCTCACTACTTTGTGAAGGACACGGTCCTGGCGCTCGGTGGCAAGCTTGTCCCACGCGGTCGCCATGAGTTCGAGTGCTTGTTTATCGGTTGGGCTGGCCAGCTTTTCCGAAAGTTTGCGGTATTGCTCCGCAAATTGTCGGTACTCCGCTACTAATTTCATGGCTGCCTTTCATAGGCGCCATTGGAATGATGAAATACGACGTGCGCATGTCGTCGGCATGCAAAATGAGATAAACAGCCGAGAAGAATTGACATGCCACAAACTGATAACCGAAGCCTTCGCGGTATCGCTCCGCGCCGCGCGCGAATAGTTTTCCTCCGCCCCTGCGGACGTAGTGAGTTGATTATTTTGCGGGAGCCGCACTGATGAGAAACTTGATCTGTCGCAGCGATCGAGCCACGCCCAGCGCGCGAATTTGATCTCGATCAAAATTGAGCTAAACCGCGGCGGCGCGCCGCACTCAGTCAAACCTTCTTGGCAAACGCGTCTTGAATGAAATCGTCGAGCATCCGGTAGGTCTGATGCGCCGCGGCAGCGTCAAACTCGGCGATGCCTTTCGCCATTGTTTCTTCCTCGGAAAACGAATGTAGGCGCCCGCCGAAGTCCAGCAGCTGCCAATTGGCGCCGGCGCCGTCCATCTCGGCCTCCAGCGCGTCGCGGTCGGCCTTCGGCGCCACCGGGTCTTTGGTGCCGTGGATGACGAACACAGCGGCTTTGATGTCGCCTTTCTTTGCCGGCATCATGGTCCGCAGATGACCATGCAGGCACACCACGGCGTCGAGATCGGCGCCGCTCCGCGCCAGCTCAAGCACGTTGCCACCCCCGAAACAAAACCCGACCGCCGCTTTCCTGCCGCCGGCGCCGATACCGCGCTTATCGGCTTCAACCACCATTGTGGCCAAGGCCGCATTGACCCGTTTGCGACCTTCCACGGGATCGGCTTGCACCGCCATCATCCACTCTTGCGAGGTCGGCGGCCCTTCGCATGTTTTTCCTTCGCCGTACATACAGCCGACGAAGGCCACGTATCTGTCGCCAGCCATCTTCTGCGCGCGCTTGATGGCGTTCTCGGTGACCCCAAGCCAATTCGGCATCACCAACAGGAGTGGCCGTTTGCCGCTGACTTTCTCATTCCAAATCAGCGCTCCTTTGCCCCTGACGCTGCCGGCCTGATAATCGATGCGCTCGATTGTCACTTTGAGCACTCCATCGCTTGGACATGGTTCGGCTTCCAAACAGGCCCGAGGCTTTCGCTATCGCTGGGGAACGGATTTCGTGTCCGGGTCCGCAAGCCAGTTAGTACTCAACACCCGCTTGGCCATGTCCTGATCGATATGCGGGATGATTTCCTTGCGAAATGCACGTACCAGCGTCCGGTACTCATACGAACAGCTTGGGGTTCGTGTCGGCGGCAAGAAACTCTCCGCGTCGGCGAACTCCACCTTGTTGGCACCGAACGCCAAGCACAAAAGATTGTAGAAGCGCTCTTGGGGCAGACCATGATCGCTTGAAAAGGCGGCGAGCCGCGTCTGCACGACGGGGTTCCTCCTGTAATCGCCCAAAAACGCCCTCCAGGCCCACGCCGCGCCACCAATCAATCGCCGCGCCTGTTCTCCGCGAAATTGCAGCATGATGAATGTTGCGAAATTATCGGCCGCGTCCTCTTCGCGTCCAAATATTGGCACTGCGAATATATCGAACGTTGCGTGTCCAACCTCGTGCAAAGTTACCCAGAGACATTGCCCCACTGTTGCATCGTCCCTCGTGACCCCGGCGGGAGTCGTTGCGTTTGGCAGGGAGTCCAGTACGTGCTTCAGAAACTCGTAACAGATCGTCACAGTCGGTTTGAAATCCAGTCGCTGGTAGTAGGAATTTACCGCTCCACATTCTGCCGTTTTGATGATCAGCTGCTCAGAGAAGCGAAACGGACTCACGATCTCCTGGATTTTCTCCAGAGCCCGGCGGTTCCTTAAGAAACCATGGAGCTCCTTAAAATCGGGATTTGTGGGTGCAACGTATTCGATCGAAACCCGACCTGGCCAGTCACCTTGCGTGGCTTCTGGCTGTTCACCTCGCAAAATTATCGTCTGCGCTTGCGCAACTGCGAAAGCCAGCACGATCGCCACGCCGCCAAGCAAGACGCCGATGGAATTCGATGTCTTCCATTGGATAAGTGGTGCGTACATCGTGATCGCATTTACAGCCATCGACTTCGCAAGACTTTGACTTAGCTCAAACTTGCGAAGCATTCCTGCCGCTGAAGCCGCCTCCTGTTCGCGACAAAGTGCAACAGGGAACAAATAATCACAGACAAACGTTTTTTGTGTGGGGCCCCGGGCACTTTGGTTATCACAATGCTGCAAACAACCGAATTTTTTCGAGAACAAATCAGGCAATGCAGAGATTTCGCTGCGAGCTCCGATAACAAAAACGACCGCGACTTTTGGCTGAAGATGGCAGATCGTTGGGAGAGCTTACTTCAAACTCGCCAGTCCGGTCGTACCGACCTTAAAGTCTGGAAAAATCAAAGGCTCAGGCTTCATCATCGGCGATTTGCAAACCGGCGGCGCGCTGCTTAGGCCCGCTTATCCGCTCCGTGCCAAGATTTGTGTCAAGCTTCGTGCCTGGAGCAGAGACCTGACGAGTTCGCTTCAGATCTTGCGGCTGTCGTAAGCCCAGTGCAGCAGAGCCTGGCGTTGGCGTGGCCGACATGCCGGGTCGCCCGGCTCGCAGTGTCGTTTGATCTGCGCGATGTGCCGCCGGATGGCCTTCCATCTTTTAATCTGACGCGCATCCTCCTGCGGAATGCGTCTGCCCATGTAATAGCGGCAGTACCATTGAAACCAGCCTCGCGGATCGGCGGAATAGATCCAGTTGTTCCTGCGCCAGACCGAGAGCGGCTGGCTGGCGTCGACGCCGAAATAGTTTAGCGAGCAGTCGCGACCTGATCGGGAGAGTCGGGCTTGCGCGAACCAGCTTGCCGGGAATTCCTCACGACAATCCGTCATGTACTTCCCGCAGAATATGCCGAGGGCAAGCATTTCCTTCGGCGTGAGCTCAGGACGGAATTCGGGATCAAAATTGCGCCCGGTCGGCGCAGTGAGCGAATAACTGTAGCCGCGCTGCATCCTGTCATTGACGCGCACGACCTTCGCCCTTTTAGCCATTGATTGAGCTGTCCCCACCACAGTGGCCTTTCAGGGCAATGTGGACGATCCGTCAAAGAAAACAACGGCAAGGGCGGCGCGACCCATGATGCCGCAGCCGGTCATCGAGGACCGCCAAGGTCGGGGACCGCACGGACAGCAATTGAGTAACTGGCGTATTGCTAGTCCTGTTCTGGCTAGCCTCTTTTGTAGAAATAGTCTGGCTGGCCCAATTGTCAGGAATTTTGTCATGAAGAACAGCAATGGCGCGAGCGGTCTGGCCCGCGAAGAGCGGTTGCAGATCATGCTCAGTCCGGGGGAGCTCAACGCGGTGGACAACTTCAGATTTGCGCATCGCATGCCGAGCCGGGCGGCGGCGGTACGCGAACTGCTTCGGCACGGGATCGCGGCGGTCGGAGTGGTGTTGGAGAATACCGGCGTCAAGTCCGGCGACTATGGAGTGCTCAAGGCGCCGAAAGGCGTCGGGGCGGCACGCAAACTCCCATAATGAGTTAAATTAGACGCTGCCCAATGGTGGCAGAGAGTAAGTCAGTTAGATGATGCCGGATTGCGCCGGAGATCGATATGGCGCAGCGTGATCCATCACCGACGGGAAACGCGACCATCAGATGTCGGTGATTGGGAGACCGATCGTGCTTCCGCCTGGACGCGCGCCATGCTGAACAATCTAAGCCAGCAGATCCGCGAATGCTTGCGACACGCGGAAGATTGCGCACGCCAGGCCGCCGCGCAAGGCTGCCCAAAACTGAAAGCGGATTTTTTGGACATGGAGCGGCGCTGGCTGTTTTTGGCGCGTAGCTACGAATTTACCGAGCGGGTGAGCGATTTCTCGGCCAATCGCCGGGCGAGGGGTCATCATGTCGGCGAGTAGTTTGTCGAGGCCATGCCCATCACGCCTTTTCTGAAGGGACAGGCGTTCGACCCGGAATTGGTCAACGCGATGGGCGCGGCATTTTCGAAAACCTGTGACGCCCTTGGA
>JBQCCX010000263.1:0-10817 GCA_051961815.1 Xanthobacteraceae bacterium | reverse complement strand
GCCTCATAAATGAGGTGCAGGCCGTCATACGCGCCAAGCGAGACGAAATCCGGGCGAAAGCCGTTCGCCTTCTGAATTGCCGCGACGTAGGTCTTGTTGAGGGCGGAATCGTGGGCCGCCGAATATGGCCCCGCAGTGATCATGCCGAGCATCTGATCGCCCATATTGTTGAGATCGTCATCGTCGGTCAGATCGCCCGGCCCGATGATCTTGATGCCCGATCGGCCCAAGCCGCGTTCGGCAAATTGCTTGGCGAAAATCGGCGCCTGCGTGCCGGGAAAATAAATGAACGCAGTGTCCGGCTTGATATCGCCGATGCGCTGCAAGAACGGCGCGAAATCCGGATTGGCGAGCGGAATGCGGATCGATTCCGCGATCTCACCGCCGACTTGCTTGAAGCGCGTCGTGAACGCCGTTTCCGCTTCGACTCCGGGCGCCCAATCGTTGACCAGGGTGACCACGCGTTTGCTGCCGTTCTTGGCAGCCCATTCGGCAAGGATCCAGGACTGCGGCGATAAGATGAAACCGGCGCGCACATAGTAAGGGGATTTTGTCGTCGTGATCGAAGCGCCCGAACTGAGCACCAGAGTGGCCTTCTTCGATTCGGTTGCGAGCGGTGCGACGGCAAGCGCCGTGGGAGTGATCCCGATGCCAAGAATGTCGACTTTTTGACTGACGATCATTTCCTGAATGAGACGGCGCGCATTATCGGCGACGCCGCCGTCGTCGCGGATGGTGATCTGAATTTGTCGCCCGGCGACGGTATCGCCGTGCTGCTCCATGTAAAGTTTCAGCGCCGCCTGCAACTGGCGGCCGACCGCGTTGAAGCCGGCCCCGGTGAGCGGCATGCTGATGCCGATTTTAAGCGGCGTCTCCGCGCCGGCGCGGCGCGCGAGCAACCCGGCCGCCGCGCTTGCGGTCAAACCTTTGAGCACTGTCCGGCGCTGCATGTTATTCCCTCCCTCGTTCGTCATGCCCGCACCTCGTCGCGGGCACCCGCCTTTTTCTATCCTGCGCACGTTCTATGAAGACGTGGATGGCCGGAACAAATCCGGCGATGACGTCCTGAACCGATCATTCCGCCGCCTCGAGATGCGGGATCTCCGGGCGCGCTCCTTCGGCCTTGCCGGTAATCGGCGGATTGGGCAGCCGCGCCTCGCCCTTTTCCATGACGAAACTATGCTCAAGTGCGTACCACGGCGGTTTGACATCGGCGGCGCGCGGGCAAGGCTCGTCGTGGCGAATGTAATCGCCGATCAAATGGCGCGTGACGCCGAACTGCACGTCGGTTTCGATGTGCTTGTCATCAGGCACGTAGAGTTGCGAGATCAATGTCTTGAAGCCCGGCTTGTAAACCAGAAAGTGAAGGTGAGCGGGGCGCATATTGTGGCGGCCGAGCGCGCGCAGTAATTCGCCGACCGGGCCGTCGATCGGAATGGGATAGCCGGCCGGCTTGACGCTGCGAAAGCAGATATGACCGTCTCCGTCGGTCGTGAACTTGCCGCGCAAATTCATGTCGGCCTGAACCGGATCCTGATTTTCGTAAAATCCTTCGGGCGAGGATTGCCAGATGTCGACCTCGGCACCGGCGATCGCTTTCCCATTCACGTCGCGAAACCAGGCATCGACAAACAGCGCCGGACCAGGTGTCGGCGAGCGCACGATCGAGGCGCCGTTCGCCGTGCGCGGAGAATTCATGCGCCAAAACGGGCCAAGAAGATTGGCGTCGGTTTCGGTCTGACCCCGATTGCCATTGTTGAGGAGACAGATCAGTGAGGAGAACCCGAGCGAGCCTGACATCAACACGGCTTCGTTGTGGGTCGCATTGGTATACTTGCCCAGCGCCACGATGTAACCGATAGCGGCTTGAAATTCCTGCTCTGTCAACTTCACCTCGCGCGCGAAATCGTGGAGGTGGCGAACGAGCGCGGACAAAACCTCGCGCAAGCGCGGATTTTTGCCGCGGGCAATCTCGTTCAAGACTGCCTTGGTGACGTCTTTCTCGTTTTCAATGATCATTTGTACGCTCCACAGGCGGTCGGAGTAACCTCCGGCCGTTTTGCCGCGGACTTTACGTGATCGCCTGCCGGCGCGCCATGCGGCAATTCCAGTCCGGGCCGGTTACATCAACCCGAGCTCGCGGAGCTCACGCCGCAGAGTCTCCGGCATAGCGGCAGCGCCTTTGGCCGCTTTGCCGAGGTCGCGCGGGACGTCCTTGGCGGCAAGGTAGCGCCAGCCCTGAAATGCGCGATGCGGCCGCGGCTCGACCAGAACCACTTTGGGATCGAGCACAACGCCGCACCGGCCAATGCCATTTTTATCGACGAATGGACGGATCGCGCGAACCCGCTGGCGGCACATGACTTCGCCGCGGATGACCCAATAGAGCGATCCGCCATCGACCAGCTCCTCGGCGCGCTTGGGCACCATGCGGGTGCGGTGAATGTGCTCCGGCTTCTCGCCGTTTTTGCGTTTGGCCTTGAGCTTCTCCTTGATCCATCCCTCAAGTTCGCGAACGGAATCGCAGCCGACGCAAAGCTTGATCAGATGCACGGTCATGTCTTGCTCACTCGGGCGAAGTTTCAGGGGTGGCCAAAGGCTCTAGCACCATAATCGGGGCGCCTTCCACAACCTGGGCGCCGGTACTCACAGGAAGCTCTTTGACGACGGCGGCAAACGGAGCGCGCAGCGTATGCTCCATCTTCATCGCCTCGATTACCGCCAGTCTTTGCCCGGACACGACGCGTTCGCCGATTCCGGCCAGAAGCTCCAGCAGCCGCCCATGCATGGGCGCCTTGATCACGTTGTCGCCGCCGGCGGCCTCCGCCGGGCTCGCCGCGAAGTCCCTGATGCGCACGCGGGTCTGGCGGCCGCCATGTATCACGTAAGCCTGTGCGCCCGATTGGAACAGGCGGGCGTCACGGGCCGGTTCGGCGCCGTGAACCGTCAGCCGCGGACCGTCGTTCGCATAGGCGATGACCGCCTCGACGTTGTCACCGTCGACCACGATCGGCAGAGAAATTTCGCGACGGCGGCCGAGTTGAAATCCATCCAAGGCCGACCACGGGGAATAGTCTTGCGCTGCGGCATCCGGTTCATCGGCGGTCAGTTCCTGCGGCCCGCGCGCATCGGCGGCCAACAAATGCGCGGCGCCCCGCGCCGCCGCGCCCCAATCGGGCTCGCGGGGCGCGGCAGCCAAATCCGTAAGGTTGCGGTCGATAAAGCCGGTATCGATCTTGCCCTGACGAAAAGCGGCGGCCCGGCCGAGCTTGGTGAGAAACGGCACGTTGCTACGCACCCCGGCAATCACTGTGGCTTCCAGAGCCCTTTGCAGGCGGTCAAGCGCCGCATCGCGTGTTGGCGCATGGGCGATCAGTTTTGCGATCATTGGATCGTAAAATGGCGGCACGTCGTTGCCGGCTTCGACGCCGCTGTCCACCCGGACGTCGGTTGGAAATTCCAGCGCCACTATTGTCCCGGTCGACGGCAAGAAGCCGTGTTCGGGATCTTCAGCATAGACGCGCGCCTCAATAGCGTGCCCGCCGAAGCGAATTGCATTCTGAGCGAGTGGCAGCTTTTCGCCGGCGGCGACCATGAACTGCCACTCGACGAGATCGAGCCCCGTGACTTCCTCGGTCACCGGGTGCTCGACCTGAAGACGCGTGTTCATTTCGATGAACCAGAATGCGTCGGCGCGCAGTCCGGCGGTGCCATCGGCGACGAATTCCACCGTCCCGGCGCCGCGGTAGCCGACCGCCTTGGCCGCGGCGACTGCGGCTTTGCCGATTGTTGCGCGCAGTTCAACCGTCATCCCTGGCGCCGGTGCCTCCTCGATCACCTTCTGGTGGCGGCGCTGCAGCGAGCAATCGCGTTCGCCGAGATGAACCGCATTGCCGTGGCTGTCGGCGAACACCTGGATTTCGATATGGCGCGGCGAAGCGATAAATTTCTCGATCAGTACGCGGCCATTGCCGAATGCCGATTGGCTCTCGCGCACGGCGCCCTCAAGCGCGGCATCGAAATCGGCATGTTTGTCGACCCGCCGCATGCCGCGGCCGCCGCCGCCGGCCGCGGGCTTGATCAAAACCGGATAGCCGATCTGGTAGGCTTTTTCTTTGAGGAATTTCGCATCTTGGCGATCGCCATGATAGCCGGGCACGACCGGGACGCCGGCTCGCTCCATGAGTTTTTTAGCCTGGTCCTTGAGGCCCATAGCGCGAATTGCGCCGGGGGGCGGGCCGACAAAGACGAGATCGGCTTGCGCGCAGGCTTCGGCAAATGCGGCGTTCTCGGACAGAAAGCCGTAGCCGGGGTGAATACATTCGGCGCCGGCCCGCTGTGCCGCGGCGATCAGATGTTCGATCGCGAGATAGCTTGCGCGCGGCTCCGGACCTCCGATCGGATAGGCCTCATCGCATAACCGGGTATGCAGGGCGCCGGTATCGGCCTCGGAATAGACCGCGATCGTACGCATGCCGAGCCGCTTGGCGGTGCGCGCGATACGGCAGGCAATTTCGCCGCGGTTGGCGATGAGGACGGAGCGCAGCATCTCGCCGCATCTGAGCGGGTAATCGGCGCGTGTTCAACTCATTGCGCGGCCGGTGCCTGGCCGGCATTCGCCTGTGGCGAGGATTGTGCCGGCGCTGACGGCTGCGGCGCTGGCGGCAGCGACGGTGCTGATGCAGCGCCGGGACCCCAGACCGGATCGACCGGCGGCACTGACATCGCCGCCGGTGGCGGCGGGGCTACGGGCGCTGAATTGGCGGCTTTGCGCGACGATCGACGTCCTGATCCTCCGCGCGCCTCGCCGGCCGCGTTTGCCGAACCGCCCCTCGGCTCAGGGTTCATGATGCTGACGGCAGGAATCGACGCAGCGCTCGGGAAATCGGCATCAAGGATAACTTTTTTCTGTGCACCCGCCGGCGGCTGGGTTGCGGCAACAGTACCGGTCGAGGGCGGAGCGGCCTCCGCGACCGGGGTTTCGCTGCCCTGGCCCCACATTGCCGAATAATGGTCGACGTAATGATCGAAAGTTTGCGCGCTGAGATTGGCTCGCACGCGCTCCGGATCGCGCAGCAGCGCCAAAGACCCGCAGCGCGTGCTGCTGCAGCCGTCGCGTACTGCCAGCGTGTGCGCGACAAAACCGAACCGGTCGGCCTCAAGCGCGCGACGCAGCGAGAGTAAGACTGAATCCAGATTACCGCCGGCTTTGACGTGCGCGGCGATGTCGGACAGCAGTACCAGTCGCGCCGCCGTATAGGACGAGGCCGCCGCCACGGTCGCCGGGGCGGCAAACAGCGTTTTTTCGCACGCCGCTTCGACCGCGTCGCCACCGGTCGCATCCAGGCAGGCCAGCGGCGAACCCGGTGCGAGCACCTGCGCAGTCAGCTGTGCCGCGCGCATTTCGAGATTTCGGCGTTCGACACTGAGGTCGCGTACCACCGCACCGGCCAGGAACGCCCAAGCCAATATCGCGCCAAAAGCCGCACCAAGCCCGACGATGGCGAAGCGCGCGATAATTCTGGAGCGCGTCCAATCGAGCGCCAGCGCGCAGACAAGCACCAGCAGGGCCGCCGCCCCGGACGCGACCCAGAAACGCAAGTGTCCGACGTCCGGATCGATCCCGAGCATCGCAAAGCCCATGCAGGACGACGATGTCGCTTCCCCGACTACCGACTACACCTGTCGCAAGTATGGCGCAGTGCCGGCATGCGCGCCAGTCGCTGCCGCGCGACTAGTGCTCGACCTCGAGCTGGCTTTCTTTTGCCACGCGCTCAAAGGCCTCGCCCGGATTCTTGATGCGATACTGATAATCGTCGCCATCGGATGGCAGCAGCCTCACAACTTTGTAGCTGCCACTGGCGCCGGGCCTGCTGATCGGACTCGACGTATAAAAAACGGTCTGGCCGACGTGGAACTTATGGGTATGCAGCGAATGTCCAAGCGCCGTCACCTGCGCCACGGTCAGCGCAGAGGCTTCCGCAGCCGCGATTCTTTTCGCTGACGGCGGCTTCAGCGCGCTGATCGGTTGCGATTTCCGCGCCGACAGCCGCGACGCAGTGGCTGCTTTGGCCGTAGCAGCGCGTCCAGCGACCTTGCGAGGTGCAGCTTTTCGGCTGGTTTTGGGGGCGGCTTTGGCGGGACGCTTATTTTTCACTGAACGCTTATTCATGGAACAACTATAGCATCCCAAAATACCGCGGAGCAAAGAATATAATAGCGACAAACCGCGCTAAAAAGGCCCCAAAATCGACTATTAACTAAAACGAGAAAGCGCTGATGGTTCAGGGCTATAGAAGAGTGAGCTTTCCTAAAACACAAGCTCCCTGTCAGGCTCCGATTTGCCGCTGCCAGCGGCCATTCTCATCAACCTTCCAGTAGGTAACCTCGGCCCCGTTTGCCTTGGCCTCGCTCCACTGCCTGCGAGCCATTTCAACAGCTTCGGGATCGTCGCCATCGAACAGCAATACGATACGCTGATAATTGCCCGTGTCGCTTGCCAAATTCGCGCCATCGACGAGGAAGCGCACCGCCGCGCCGTTCGGATTTTCGCTATTGGCAGTCAGCACGATCGGCTGCTCGGCCGCTTCCGGATCGCGCGAGACGCCGTGGGGCAGGAAGGCGTCGTCCCGCCAAGTCCACAAATGGGCATCGAGCGCGTCCACGCGTTCGTCGGAGGAGGCCTGAACGACGACGCGCCAACCGCGCTCGAGCGATTTTTGCAACAGCGGCGGCAACACCTGCTCCAGGGTCTGGCCCTTGAGATGGTAAAATAGAATCTCGGGCATGACGGGCTCGCTCAGCGCTCGGAGTGATCTTCGACAAGTCGCTCAAGCAGCCGTACGCCCCAACCCGAACCCCAGCTCTTGTTGATATCGTTTTGCGGCGAACCGATCCCAGTCCCGGCAATATCGAGATGAGCCCACGGCGTTTTTTCGACGAAGCGCTGCAATAGCTGAGCCGCCGTAATTGCGCCGCCCGAACGCCCGCCGGTATTTTTCATGTCGGCGAATTTCGACTCGATCATCTTGTCGTATTCCGGACCAAGCGGCATCCGCCACACCCGCTCACCGGTTGCCTCCCCCGCCTTGACGAGGCGGCTGGCGAGCTTGTCGTCGTTGCAGAACAGGCCGGCATATTCCTGTCCGAGTGCAACAACGATGGCTCCGGTCAGTGTTGCCAGATTGATCATGAATTTTGGCTTGAACCGCTTGTTCACGTAGTGAAGCAGGTCAGCCAAAACGAGCCGGCCTTCGGCATCAGTATTGATGATTTCGATGGTTTGTCCCGACATCGTCTTGACGATGTCGCCCGGGCGCTGGGCTTTTCCGTCCGGCATGTTTTCGACAAGACCAATGGCGCCGACCGCGTTGACCTTCGCTTTGCGCGCCGCCAACGCATGGATCAGTCCGACCACGCAGGCCGCGCCGGCCATATCGCCCTTCATGTCCTCCATGCCTTGCGCCGGCTTGATCGAGAGCCCGCCGCTGTCAAAACACACGCCCTTGCCGACAAACGCCACCGGATCGGCGCCGCGCTTGCCGCCGTTCCAACGCATGACGACGAGCCTTGATTCATGCGCGGAGCCTTGTCCCACCCCAAGTAGCGCACCCATGCCAAGTTTGCGCATGGCGGCGGCGTCAAGCACCTCGACGCTCACTCCCATTTTGCTCAAGCCTGAGGCCCGGCGGGCGAATTCGCCCGGAAAGAGGATGTTGCCGGGTTCGTTGACGAGATCGCGGGCCAGAATAACGCCGTCGCCGATCGCCGCGCGGCGTGCCCAAGCTTTCCCCGCCGATGCCGGGTTCGAGCAGGCAAAGTTCAGTTCGATCCGCTTCGGCGTCTGTACGTCGTCATCTTTGCGCTTGGTCTTGTAGAGGTCGAACGAATAACCGCGAAGCCGCCCACCCAGCGCGAGATCCGCCACCTGCTCTGCCTTGAGTGCTCCAGACCCCAGTTCGGCGAAAATTGTCGCCGCTCCAGCGGCTTTGGGCAGTTTTCCCATTGCAATTCCGCCGAGCCTAGTGAGATCGCGGGAGGTCAAAGCCGCGTCCTTGCCGGTGCCGACGATCACCAATCGCGGCAGGTCCAGCCCTTCCGGCGCAATGATGTCCAGGCTTGTCCCGTTTTTCCCGGTGAACCGATCTGTCGCCGCAGCGCGCCGCAAGTTTTCCCCCAGGCGCGCAACGATCCGCCGGCTCGCCGGCCCAAATTTCAGGTTCTCGGCGCAGAACAGAATAAGAACGTCATGCCGGGGAGAAAAACCAGTGAAGACGAATTTGAGGGCGGCAGCCATGTCAAACCTTTGATCGGTCGGTCGGGATCTCGGCGAAAGTGCCGGATTGTGCGGTTCCGGGGGATTTATGGACCGGACTTGCCGGCCGGGCAAAGCCGACAATGCGTCGAAGATGAGGCCCGGTCGCCGCTCGATTTATCAAACGGCCGTATTAACGCTTTAGTGTGCATGTTCAATAGCTTTGCCTTGGCGGGGCCATTTTGTGAACGCATGAAATAGGGCCTTCTGGGGAGATCGGCTGCCGGGCTTGCTGCGCCGTCGCAAAACGTCGCGATGGCATGGTTCGGCAGGGGGGATGTTCAGTCCAATGGGGTCGATCGGCCGGTACATGTTTCGCGCCACCATGGGCGCGTTCCTGATCACGCTGGTCAGTCTGACAGTGGTGATCTGGTTCACGCAGGCGATGCGCGATTTCGACCTGATCACAAGCCAGCGGCAGACGCTGCTGGTTTTCGTCGGTATCACCGGAATGATCGTGCCGCTATTGGTGATGATGATCGCGCCGATCGCGCTGGTCATGGCGGCCGCGCACGTTCTCAACAAACTCAGTTCGGACTCCGAGATTATCGTTATGAATGCCGCCGGGGTATCGCCGTGGCGATTGCTACGGCCGTTTCTCGCCTCTGCGGCCGTGGTCTCGCTGCTGGTCGCCGTCATCGCCGCCTATGTCTCGCCCCGCAGCCTTCGCGAACTGCGCGACTGGGGTGCTCAGGTCCGCGCCGATATTCTGACCAACATCGTCCAGCCCGGCCGCTTCACCACGCTCGGTGGCAATCTCACCTTCCACATTGCAGATCGAAAACAGAATGGATTGCTGGTTGGCATCTTCGTCGATGATCGCCGCGATGCCAACGTCCACTCGACCTATCTCGCCGAGCAGGGCGAGATCGTAAAGAACGATGCGGCTTCGTTCCTGGTGTTGCAGGGCGGCAGTATCCAGCGTCTCGAAGCCGGGCAGCGCGATCCAAGAATCGTGACGTTCGATCGCTATCCATTCGATCTGTCGCAGTTCACCGGCGGACCGCAAAACGTCGTCTACACCGTGCGCGAAAAATATATCTGGGAATTGCTGTGGCCGCGCGCGGACGACGCGCTTTATGCAGCGCAGCCGGATCAATATCGATCGGAGTTGCACGACCGGCTAGCCACGCCGCTTTATCCGATCGCCTTCATCATCCTGGCCTACGCGTTTCTTGGCCCGCCGCAGACCACGCGGCAAAGCCGCACGCTGGCGTTGTTGGGCATGATCGGCGCGGTGGCGCTGCTGCGACTGACCGGCTTCGTCAGCGTGATCGTCGGAGTGCGGGTGCCGGGCGCTCTGGCGTTGGAATACGTCGCATTGTTCGGATCCATGGCCGCGGGACTTTGGCAAATCTCCCGCGGCCGCGCCGTCGAACCTGCCGCCGCCATATCGAGGCTTGCGACCGCCGTGGGCGAACGCCTCGCACGAGCGGCCGAGAGCTGAGGAGCGATCATGATCGCCGGAACGCTCTCGCGCTACTTTGCCATGCGGTTTGTCGCATCGGTGGTCGGCTCGTTTCTCGGCGTAATCGCGCTTGCCGCCATGATCGACTATGTCGAGCTGATGCGGCGCGGCGCGGATTGGCCGAATGCCACCGCATGGCTGCTCGCAAAAATTTCGATGTATCGCGTGCCTCAGCTCACCGAACGGATCTTGCCGTTCACCGTCCTGGTGGGTGCGATGTCATGCTATCTCACACTTTCGCGCCGGCATGAACTCGTCGTTGCGCGCGCGGCGGGCGTTTCGGCCTGGCAGTTCGTGGCGCCGGCGATCGTCGCCGCGTTCCTTGTCGGCGCCGTCGCAACCACGCTCTACAATCCGGTTTCGGCGCTATTGCACGAGCGCTCGAAACGTCTCGAAGCCGATATGCAGGGCAACACGCTTTCGGCGCTGCATCAATCGACCAGTGGTTTTTGGGTCCGGCAAAAGAGCAACGACGGCGCGGCCATCATCAATGCGATCAGCAGCCGCCAGCAAGGCGCCCAGCTTGGGGGCGTGAGTGTTTACACATTCGACAATGCCGGTCATTTCCAACAACGCATCGAAGCCAAGAGCGCCACGTTGCAGGAAGGCTATTGGCTCATTGAGGACGCGCGCATCTACGTCTCCGGCAAAGCGCCGGATCTGGAGCAGAGCTACCGCTTGCCGACCAATCTGACGCTTGAGCAAGTGCGCGAGAGCTTTGCCACACCTGAAACGGTGCCGTTCTGGCAATTGCCGAATTACATCGAACTTGCCGATCGGGCGGGTCTATTGGCGGCCGGCTATCGTCTGCAATACCAGCAGCTCCTTGCGCGACCGTTTCTGCTCGCGGCGATGGTGCTGCTTGCCGCATCGGTGAGCCTGCGGTTCTTCCGATTCGGCGGCGTGCAGAAAATGGTCTTAAGCGGCATCTCCGCCGGTTTCTTGCTGTTCGTGTTGTCGAAAATCACCGAGGACATGAGCAAATCGGAGCTGCTCTCACCGGTGGCGGCGGCATGGATCCCGGTGGTGATCGGC
>JBQCCX010000262.1:0-4552 GCA_051961815.1 Xanthobacteraceae bacterium | reverse complement strand
GTGCTTGCTGGTCTTGGCGCAATTGACGAGCTCATCCATCAAACGGGTGTCGCACAGCGCCAGCGTCACCTCGGCTTTGTCGACGATCTTGCCCAATTCGCCGGCGCGCAGCATCGGCATGGTGTTGACGACCACAGCGCCGGCCTTGGTTGCTGCCAGCCAGCACGCCACCAAGGCCGGATTGTTGGCGGAGCGGATGAGAATGCGGTTGCCGGGCCTGATGCCGAAGTCCTCGACCAGCGCATGGGCCATGCGATTGGTCCAGTCCGACAGCTCCTTGTAGGTGCGGCGGCGGCCATTGCCGATCAGCGCGACATGATCGCCGAAACCACGCGCCACCATGCGATCGGTCAGCTCGACCGCGGCGTTGAGCTCTTCGGGATAGTCGAAATCGGCCAGTACGATATCCGGCCATTTCTGCGCCGCGGGCAGATTGTCCCGCGTGAACGTATCGAGGTGGGCCGAACGGCCGAGCACAGGCGTGGCCATGATCACCCTCCCGCAAGCATCTGTCTTGCGACAATGACTTTTTGGACCTCCGACGCGCCCTCGTAAATCCGCAGCGCGCGAATGTCGCGATAGAGCCGCTCGACGATGTGGCCGCGACGGACGCCGTCGCCGCCGTGAAGCTGCACAGCCTTGTCCACCACCCGCTGCGCCCGCTCTGTGGCGAACAGCTTCGCCATGGCGGCTTCGCGGGTGACCCGTGCGGCGCCTGAATCTTTCGCCCAGGCGGCGCGATAAACCAACAGGGCCGCGGCATCGATATCGAGGGCCATTTCGGCGATCGCGCCCTGCACGAGCTGCAAGTCCGCAAGCGCGCCGTCGAACATGCGACGAGTGCGCGCCCGCTCGAGCGTCTCGTCAAGCGCCCGGCGGGCAAAGCCGAGCGCCGCCGCAGCCACCGTCGCGCGAAACACGTCGAGCGTCGCCATGGCGATCTTGAAGCCCTCACCCGGCGCACCGATCATCGCGCTCGCCGGCAGGCGCAGACCATCGAAAACAATGCGCGCCAGGGGATGCGGCGAGATCACATCGAGCCGTTCCGCGACGGACAATCCTTTGACCTCGCCGGGAACGATGAACGCGGAAATCCCTCTCGCCCCGGGGGCCTCGCCGGTCCGGGCAAAGACCACGTAGAGATCGGCGATGCCCGCATTCGAAATCCAAGTTTTTTCGCCATCCAACACGTAGCCGTTGCCGTCGCGGCGCGCGCTGGTGGCAATATTGGCGACATCCGAGCCGGATTGCCGTTCGCTCAGCGCAAAGGCGGCGATCGCTTCGCCGCTGCGCGTGCGCGCCAGCCATTGGCGTTGCTCCGCATTGCCGAACAGGCTGATCGGACCGGCGCCAAGGCCTTGCATTGCGAAAGCAAAGTCTGCGAGCGCATCGTGCCGCGCGAGGGTTTCGCGAACGAGGCACAGCGTGCGCACATCGAGTGGCGCCGCCGCCTCGTGATCGGGCGCGGTGTGCTTGAGCCAACTGTCGCGGCCGAGCCGGCGCACCAGATCGCGGCAGGCTTTATCGAGATCGGCCTCATCGACCGGAAGATTGACCGTGCACCAGGATTCGATCCCGGCGGCCACCGCGCGATGGCGCTCGTCGAAGAACGGCCAGTTGAGGAAGCTCTTATCCGGCATCAGAGCGCAATCCCAACAAATTGAACCACCACGCGTCCCTGACCTTTTGTTTGCGCATGATCTGGTCCGAAAACCGGTACCCACTTTTCGGGATCATGCGCTAGTCCCCCTCGAATAGCGGTTTCTGCTTGGCGACGAAGGCGCGATAGGCGCGCTCGAAATCCTGGCTCTGCATGCAGATCGCCTGCGCCTGCGCTTCGGCCTCGATGAGCTGATCGAGGCTCATCGACCATTCCTGGTTGAGCTGCGTCTTGGTGATGCCGTTGGCGAAAGTCGGACCCGACGCGATCCGCCGCGCCAGCGACAGCGCCTCATCTTCGAGCGATTGCGGCTCGACAATCTTGTTGAAGAAACCCCATTGCTGGCCTTCCTGCGCACTCATGGAACGGCCGGTGTACAACAGTTCGGCGGCACGGCCCTGACCGATGATGCGGGGCAGTATCCCGCAGGCGCCCATGTCGCAGCCAGCAAGCCCGACGCGATTGAACAGGAAAGCGACTTGCGCCTGCGGCGTCGCCAGTCGCAGATCGGACGCCATGGCGATGATGGCGCCGGCGCCAGCGGCAATGCCGTCGACCGCCGCAACGATCGGCTTGCCGCAGCCAAGCATCGCCTTGACCAGATCGCCGGTCATGCGGGTAAACGCCAGCAACTCTTTCATGCCCATCGCCACCAATGGACCGATGATGTCATGGACATCGCCGCCGGAACAAAAATTGCCGCCGTTCGGCAGAAACACGACGGCGTGGACGTCGTCGGCATAGGCGAGCTTGCGAAAGCTATCGCGCAGCTCGGCATAGGAATCGAAAGTCAGCGGATTCTTCCGCTCCGGCCGGTTCAGTTGGATGATGGCAACCGCGCCATCGACCCGCCAGACAAAATGCGAAGCCTTATAACCGGCCATGGATGTCATGCTTCGCCCTCCCAGTCGCTGCGAAACGATTTCAGTTTCGCCGACAATTGTTCGGCATCGCGCGCAGACACGCCACCGAGCAATTCATCGATCCAACGCTCATGCGCGCTCGCCATGGCGGCAAAGGCGGCGCGCCCGCGCCGCGTCAAGGTGATGAAGGACGTACGACGATCGCCGTTGCGCTGCGAGCGGGCGACAAAACCTTCCGCCACCAGCCGGTCGACAATGCCGGTAATATTACCGTTCGAGACGATCAAAAAGCGCGCGATTTCGCTCATCAGCATGCCTTCAGGCTTGCGGTAGAGCGCCGCCATCACGTCGAAGCGCGGCAAAGTCATATTGAATTGCACCTTGAAGCGCTCGCGCGTCACGCCCTCGATGTAGCGGCTCGCCCGCAACAGCCTGATCCATAGCCGCAACCGCGCCTTTGCCTCGATGGTTGCGCCGCGATCTTTGGCCGCTGCGGCAGGTGCGGTTGCCGGCGTCACCATGTTTCACCTCCGGAAACCGAAATCGCCTGCCCGGTGATCGCCGCGCTGTCACCGGCACACAGCCAGACCACCGCGGCGGCCACTTCTTCCGGTTTGATGAAGCGGGCTTGCGGATTATTGGCCGCGAGCGAGCTCCGCGTCTCGGCTTCGCTCCGCTTGGTGGCGGCGACGATGCGATCGACCGCGCGCTCGAGCATGGGCGTCTCGACATAGCCCGGACACACCGCGTTGACGGTAATGCCACTCTTGGCGGTCTCGATGGCCAAGGCGCGGGTGAGTCCGATCACGCCGTGCTTGGCGGCGACATAGGGCGCGACATAAGCATAACCCTTGAGTCCCGCGGTCGAGGCAATAAAAACGATGCGTCCCCAGTTGCCTGCGCGCATGGCCGCGAGCGCCGGCTGCACGGAAAGAAACGCGCCGGTCAGATTGACGGCAATGGTCTCGTCCCACAGCGCGCGGCTGACTTTCTCCGCCGGCGAACTCTCCGCCGCTCCGGCATTGGCAACCACGATGGCGAAGCTGCCGCGCGCCTCTTGTGCGTCGTGATAAAGCCGCTGCAGCGAATCCGCGTCGGTGACATCCGCGGTCTGCGCATGAATGGCGTCGTGACGGGAAGCGCTCTTTTTCAGCTCTGCAGGCCGCCGGCCGCAAATCGTGACGGCGGCGCCGCGCTCGGCCAGCGCCAAGGCGATCGCGGCGCCGATGCCGCTGCCGCCGCCGGTCACCAGCGCATGTTTGCCGCCAAGTGTGACAGCGCTTGCCATGATCAAACCGCGTTCGGCACCGGCTCGGCGCTGCCGGCGAGCCGGTAAAGCTGGTCGCGCCCGGCATAGTAGGGCGGCGGCCAGGCCTCGCCGCGATCGCCCAGCTTGGCGGCGGCGTGCAGCGTCCAGTACGGATTGGCGAGATGCGGCCGCGCCAGGCAGACCAGGTCGGCGCGGCCGGCCATCAGGATCGAATTGACGTGATCCGGCTCGTAAATGTTGCCGACCGCCATGGTCGCCATGCCGGTCTCGTTGCGGATGCGATCGGAAAACGGCGTCTGGAACATGCGGCCATAGACCGGCCGCGCCTGGACCGAAGTCTGTCCCGCCGAGACGTCGCAGATATCGACGCCGGCCTCCTGCAGCATGCGGCTGACGCCGACGGCGTCTTGCGGTTGAATGCCGTCGGCGCCGACCCAATCGTTGGCCGAAATGCGCACCGAAACCGGTTTCTCCGCCGGCCAGACCGCGCGCACCGCTTCGAAAATCTCAAGCGGATAGCGCATCCGATTTTGCAGTGAGCCGCCATATTGATCAGTGCGCCAATTGGTCAGCGGCGTGATGAAAGACGATAACAGATAGCCGTGGGCGCAGTGGATTTCGAGCATGTCGAAACCGGCGCGCGCCGCCATTTCGGTGGCGGCGACGAACTCGTCGCGCACGCGATCCATGTCGGCGCGTGTCATGGCGCGAGCGCGCTGGTTACGCTCCGACCAGGCGACCGCTGATGGCGCCATCACC
>JBQCCX010000261.1:0-4413 GCA_051961815.1 Xanthobacteraceae bacterium | reverse complement strand
TTCCTAAATGGCGCGGGCGCTTAGATAACAACAGCAGCAAGCCTTTCTCATGAAAATCCTGGTGCCCGTGAAGCGGGCGATCGACAAAGACGTGAAAATCCGGGTCAAGCCGGACGGCTCGGGCGTCGAGCTCGGCAACGTGAAAATGTCGATGAATCCATTCGATGAAATCGCCGTCGAGGAGGCGATCCGGCTCAAAGAGGCCGGCAAAGCCACCGAGATCGTCTGCGCCTCGATCGGACCCGCGCAGGCGACCGAAACGATCCGCACCGCGCTGGCGATGGGCGCGGACCGCGGCATTCTCGTGAAGGCCGACGGCGCGATCGAGCCGCTCGCGATCGCCAAAATCCTCAAAGCCATCGCCGACGCCGAGAAGCCGGGCCTGATCATCATGGGCAAACAGGCAATCGACGACGATTGCAATCAAACCGGACAAATGCTGGCGGCTCTGCTCGGCTGGCCGCAAGGCACGTTCGCGTCAAAGGTGGCGCTCGAGGGCGATGCGATCACGGTCACGCGCGAGGTCGACGGCGGCTTGCAGACAGTGAAGCTGAAAACGCCGGCGATCGTCACCACCGATCTGCGGCTCAACGAGCCGCGCTACGCCTCCTTGCCAAATATCATGAAGGCAAAAAAGAAGCCGATCGACGAAAAGACCGCCGCCGATTATGGCGTCGACATCAAGCCGCGGCTGGAAGTGATCAAGACTGCCGAGCCTCCGGTGCGCAAGGCCGGCGTCAAGGTCAAGAGCGTCGGCGAACTGGTGGAGAAGCTCAAAGAGGCGGGGGCGGTTTGACATGCCGACGCTTCTTCTCGCCGAACATGACAATGCCTCGCTCAAAGACGCCACCAGCAAAGCGCTGACCGCGGCCAGACAGCTTGGCGGCGAAGTCCACATCCTGGTTGCCGGCCAAAATTGCAAGCCGGTCGCCGAGGCCGCGGCCAAGCTCGACGGCGTGCGCAAGGTGCTGCTCGCCGACGCGCCCGCTTATGCGCATATACTGGCCGAACCGACAGCGGCACTGATCGTCGCGCTCGCCGGGCCATACGAGACGCTGATGGCGGCCGCGACCACGACCGGCAAGAACATCATGCCGCGGGTCGCCGCCTTGCTCGACGTGATGCAGATTTCTGACATCACAAAAGTGGTGGCGCCGGACACTTTCGAGCGGCCGGTCTATGCCGGCAATGCCGTGCAGACGGTGCGCTCGGCCGAACAAAAGCGGGTGGTCACCGTGCGTACGGCGGCGTTTGCGGCAACCGGCGCCGGCGGCTCGGCTCCGATCGAGCCGGTCACCGCGGCGGCCGATCCGGGGCTCTCCGGCTTCGTCGGTGAAGAACTCTCAAAGTCCGAGCGTCCAGAACTAACCTCGGCCAAAATCATCATTTCCGGCGGCCGGGCCATGCAAAACCGCGAAAACTTCACCAAATACATCGAACCTGTGGCAGACAAGCTTGGCGCCGCCATCGGCGCCTCGCGCGCCGCCGTTGACGCCGGCTACGCGCCGAACGATTGGCAGGTCGGGCAAACCGGCAAGGTCGTGGCTCCGGACCTTTACATCGCGGTTGGCATTTCCGGCGCCATTCAACATCTCGCCGGCATGAAGGATTCGAAGATCATCGTGGCGATCAATAAGGACGAGGAAGCGCCGATCTTCCAGGTCGCCGACTATGGTCTGGTTGCCGATCTCTATACCGCCCTGCCGGAGCTTGCGGCAGAGCTCGGCAAGGTTAAGCGCTGACGAAATCTGGCGCCTATCCCGGGATCGGCGTAAAATTGCGTAAGGTGAGCAGAGATGGTCGAAGTCAAGGAACGCCCGAAAGAACGAACCAGCCCGCGTGCGCAACCTGCGCGCGCGGGCGAAACGGACTCCGCACCTCCTCCATTTCGCAAGATCGGCGTAATCGGCGCCGGCCAGATGGGCAACGGCATCGCCCATGTCTGTGCGCTGTCCGGGTTTCACGTTTTGTTGAATGACGTCGTCGCCGATCGCATCACCGAAGGTCTCGCCACCATTAGCGGCAATTTGGCGCGCCAGGTCAGCCGCCAGCGCATCAGCGACGAAGAGCGGCAGGCGGCCATCAAGCGCATTTCACCGGCCACCAGTATCGACGATCTCGGCGATTGCGACCTCGTGATCGAGTCGGCGACCGAACAGGAAGAGGTAAAACGCAAGATCTTCGCCGCGCTGTGTCCGGCGCTCAAGCCGGAAGCGATTGTCGGCAGCAACACGTCATCGATTTCGATCACGCGCCTGGCCGCCGCGACCGACCGGCCGGAACGCTTCATCGGCATTCATTTTATGAATCCGGTGCCGCTGATGGAGCTGGTGGAAGTGATCCGCGGCATCGCTACCGGCGACGCCACTTTCGACGCCACCAAGCAATTCATCGCCAAGCTCGGCAAGCAGATCGCGGTCGCCGAAGATTTCCCCGCCTTCATCGTCAACCGTATCCTGCTGCCGATGATCAACGAGGCGATTTACACGCTCTATGAAGGCGTCGGCAATGTCGAGTCGATCGATACCGCAATGCGGCTGGGTGCCCATCACCCGATGGGCCCGCTCGAGCTTGCCGATTTTATCGGTCTCGACACCTGCCTCTCGGTAATGCAGGTGCTGCACGAGGGCTTGGCCGATTCCAAATACCGGCCGTGCCCGCTGTTGGTGAAATACGTCGAAGCCGGCTGGCTTGGACGCAAGACCCAGCGCGGCTTCTACGATTATCGCGGCGACAAGCCGGTCCCGACCAGGTAGTCAGTATCAGATATCAGGCGCGGTTTTGAGCCGAGCCTGATTCCTGACTTCTGATTTCTGATCCCTGTTCAGGCTGCCTCCGCCATTTGCGGCGCGGTCTCACGCCAGCACGGTAGCGCCGAGACGCGCTCAAACCAGCTGCGGATATGCGAATAGGGCGCCAGCGGCAATTCCGCTTCTTTGGCGTAAAACACCGGCGCAGCGACGGCGAAGTCGGCAATCGTGAGCGCATCACCGATCAGATAGTTTTGTTTGCTCAGATGCGCGTCGAGCATCTTGGCCTCTTTTTCGTAAGCCGCGACGCCTTTTGCGATTGCGGCCTGGTCGGGCGCTCCGAGATTGAGAAATTTCTTGACCAGACGCTCGAACAAGACGGGCGCCCATGCGTCGCGATTCCAATGGGCCAGACCCCAGCTCTGCCAGCGGGTGATATCGGCGCGCGTGCGCGGATCGTTTGGCCATGCCGCATTCGGCTTTTTGCCGGCGACATATTGCATGATGGCCATCGTTTCCCACAGCTTGAAATCGCCGTCGACCAAAGCCGGCGTGCGGCCGGTCGGATTGATGGCGAGAAAAGCCGGCGCTTGCGAGCCGCCCTTGGTGAGATCGACAAACTCAAACTCGAGCGGCATGCCGAGATAACTGGCGAGCGCACGAACTTGCCAGGTATTCGGCGAAGGGGGGAAGCCATAGAGTTTCATGACCAACTCCTTTTTAGAGGACAGATACCTACTCACAACATGAGGCGGATTTTGGCTCCTGATATGACGCTTTTATATCGACCACCGCGCCATCGTATCGATCGTGGTGGCGAACCCACGCCATCGACCACGCCAAGCCGTCCTCGTCGCGGCCCTTGGGCGCGAGATCGAGGAAATTGTACGTGCCGATCAGGATGTCGAGCCCACGGCCATAGGTGGAATAAGTGTGAAAGATTTCGCCGGCAGAGTTTTTGTAGAACACACTGGCCCCGGGTCGTTCCTCGCTCGGAAAGCTTTCGATGAATTCGTAATTGTAGAAAACCTTGCCGCCGGCTTTCTCCTGCGGCGTGAACGACACCTGATAATCGGAGTTGAATTCACTGCCGAACGCCGAGACCCATTTGAATCGCCAGCCCATGCGGCGCTGGAAAGCTTCAATCTCGGAAAGCGGCGCGCGCGAAACGACGACAAAGGTGACATCGCGCTGCGCCAGATGGACGACGGCGCCGTCGAAATGATCGGCAAGAAACGAGCAACTCGGGCAGCCCGCTTCCCAGCCCGGGCCCAACATGAAGTGATAGACGATCAGCTGGCTTTTGCCGCCGAACAGATCGGCAAGCGATTTCTTGCCCTCCGCGGGGTCGAACGTGTAGTTCTTCTGCACCTTCTCCCACGGCAATTCGCGACGCTTGCGGGCGAGCGCGTCGCGAGCGCGGCTGAACGCTTTTTCTTCGGCGAGATAGGCCTTGCGTGCGGCAACCCATTGGTCGTGCGAGACGACTTTGTGCGTTTCCATGACTGAATCCTCTCTCGGTCTAGGACGCCGGTGTCATCCAACCCACTCCAGCTCCGCCGGGCTCTTGCAGGATGAGGATGCGGCCGACATTTGGAACGTCGAAGGCGGGCTTCATGATCTTGGCGCCGGCGGCGAGGGCCTTCTTGGCACGAGCATCGAC
>JBQCCX010000260.1:0-10370 GCA_051961815.1 Xanthobacteraceae bacterium | reverse complement strand
GGCGGCTGGTTTTACGCGCGCGCAATTATTTCGTCGCCAAAGTTGTGGGGCGGGCCCGCCCCCCTCACCGTGACCGATTTCGACGACTTCGTGATTTGGATCACGCTCGGCATCATTCTCGGCGGCCGCACCGGTTATGTGCTGTTCTATAACTTTCAGCATTTCGCCGCCAATCCGGTTGAAATCCTGCAGCTGTGGAACGGCGGCATGTCCTTCCATGGCGGCGTCACCGGCTGCGTGCTGGCGATCGTGTTGTTCGCGCTGCGCCGCGGCATTCCGATGCTCTCGCTCGGCGATGTCACCGCGGCAGTGGCGCCGATCGGATTGTTGCTCGGCCGTATCGCCAATTTCATCAATGGCGAATTGTGGGGCCGCCCGACCGACGTTCCTTGGGCAATGGTGTTTCCGCATGGCGGACCTTTTCCGCGGCATCCAAGCCAGCTCTACGAAGCCGCGCTCGAGGGCGTGGTGCTGTTCGTCATTGTCGGCTTGCTCGTTCGCTCCGGCGCGCTCAAGCGGCCCGGTATCGTCACCGGCGTGTTCGCGATCGGTTATGGCGTGGCGCGAATCATTTGCGAATTGTTTCGCGAGCCGGACGCGCAGCTTGGCTTTTTGTGGGGCGGCCTGACGATGGGAATGCTGTTGTGCATCCCGTTGATCATTGGCGGCATCGCCATTCTCGTCGTTGCCGTCCAGCGTTCGGCGAAGCCAAAACATGGCTGAGCCGGGCGCGGCGTTGCTCGACGAGATCCGGCGGCGAATCGCGGTAGGCGGGGCGATGCCGGTCGCCGACTATATGCGGCTGTGCCTCACCGACCCGCAGCACGGCTATTACGTCAACCGCGATCCGCTCGGCGCCGGCGGTGATTTCACCACCGCGCCCGAGATCAGCCAGATGTTCGGCGAACTGATCGGCGTGTGGATGGCAACCGTCTGGCGGCAAATGGGCGCGCCGGAAAACTTTCGCATCGTCGAGCTCGGGCCCGGGCGCGGCACTCTGCTTGACGACGCCTTACGGGCGACCAAAGCGCTGCCCGGATTTCATCAAGGAGCGGTGCTGCATCTCGTGGAAATCAGCCCGGCGCTGCGCCAGGTTCAGGAGCGGCGGCTTGTGAAAACCGGGCTGACGATGTTGTGGCACGAGCGGCTCGAAGACGTGCCCGGCGGCGCCAGCATCATCGTCGCCAACGAGTTCATCGATGCGCTGCCCGTGCATCAGGCGGTCAAAGGCGAGGATGGCTGGCACGAACGCGTTGTTACCGTCAGTGACGAAGGCAATCTGGCCTTCGCCACTGCGCCCGAACCGCTGCAATTTTTCGAAACATCGCTGCCGCGATCATTGCGCCAGGCTCCGCTCGGCTCGATCTATGAATGGCGCGCCGATACCATCGCGCTTGAGCTCGGCCGTCGGACCAGGGACCAGGGAGCCGCTTTGATCATCGATTACGGTCACGCCCATGCGGGCTTGGGCGACACCCTGCAGGCGGTCGCGCGGCACTCCTTTACCGATCCATTGCGCGCGCCGGGAATGGCCGATTTGACCGCGCATGTGGATTTCGAGGCGCTGGCGCAGTGCGCCGAGACCATGGGCGCGCGCGTTCACGGGCCGATCCGGCAGCGCGATTTGTTTCTTCGCCTCGGCATCGACAAACGCGCCGCGGCGCTCAAGTCGGCGGTATCGGAGCAAAAGGCCGCCGAAATCGAACTTGCCTTCTCGCGCCTGATCGGGGGCGGCGCGCGCGGAATGGGTGAATTGTTCAAGGCGATCGCGATCGCGGCGCCGAAGCTTGGTCCATTGCCCGCCTTCGAGACCACGCCATGAAGCTCGAGGCTGGCTCGCTGCGATTAACCGGCATCCGCCATGCCTTCTTCACGCGCGCCGGCGGCGTCTCCACCGGGCTCTATTCAAGCCTCAACGGCGGCGTCGGCTCGCGCGACGAGGCGCACAAGGTCGCGGAAAATCGCGCACGCATGTCGGCAGCGTTGGGAGTGGAGCCGCGGCGGCTACTCACGGCCTATCAATCGCATTCGCCGAACGTCGTCGTCGCCGAAGCGCCATGGACCACCGAGAACCGGCCGCAGGCCGACGCCATCGTCACGCGCATGCGCGCGCTGGCGATCGGCGTCACCACCGCAGATTGCGGACCGGTGCTTTTTGCCGATCCGCGGGCCGGCGTTGTCGGCGCCGCGCATGCCGGCTGGCGCGGGGCGCTGACCGGCGTCATCGAAGCGGCCATCGCGGCGATGGAGGGGCTTGGCGCGGCGCGCGGCGAGATCCGGTCGGCGATCGGGCCGATGATCCGGCGCGATAATTACGAGGTCGGGCCCGATTTCGTCGCCCGATTTCACAACCAGGATCCGGCCTCCAGCCGCTTCTTTACTTCCGCCGCACGCGACGGCCATGCCATGTTCGACCTTGCCGGCTACATTGCCGCGCGGCTCAAGCGTGCCGGCATCGGCGAGGTCGAAGATCTCGGGCTATGCACCTATGCCGATGCCGAGCGGTTTTACAGCTATCGTCGCAGCACGCATTGCGCCGAGGCCGACTATGGCCGCCACGTCAGCGCCATTGCGTTAACGGACGAGTAGTGCCCGGACCCAGACCGCGAAGAACAGAGCACGAATTGATGCTCGTTCAGCACTCGTTAGGCCTGGCCCCGACCCCCGCTTAACTCATTACTAGGCAAGGAGAAAAACCGTCAGGGGAAAGGTTTTGATTCATATTGCCAGCCCCAAAGGCGGCTTGTATCAGGACTTTACGTTTGTTTGGCGTGATCTGTGCGGCAACCGTAGCCCTATCAGACGGCACCGGAGGCTGGGTTTTTGTTGGACGTTTCATTGCGCGCCGACCGACCGGCGCAGGAGAGCGGGGGATGACGGCCAAGAACGGAGCGATCAAGCTCGTCGCCGGCAATTCCAATCCTGCTTTGGCCGAGGCGATCGGAAAATACATCGGCACATCGTTGACCAAAGCGGTGGTGCGGCGCTTTGCCGACATGGAAATCTTCGTTGAGATCTTGGAGAACGTGCGCGGCGCCGATGTGTTCGTGATCCAGTCGACGTCGTTTCCGGCCAACGATCATCTGATGGAATTACTGATCATCATCGACGCGCTGCGGCGCGCGTCGGCGCGCCGTATCACCGCCGTCATTCCGTATTACGGCTACGCGCGCCAGGATCGCAAACCGGGACCGCGGACTCCGATCTCGGCCAAGCTCGTCGCCAATCTCATCACCAATGCCGGTGTCGATCGCGTCCTCACGCTCGATCTGCATGCCGGCCAGATCCAGGGCTTTTTCGATATTCCCACCGACAATCTGTTCGCGGCGCCGGTCATAACCCGCGACATCCGGCAACGCTTCGATTTGAGCAAAGTCATCGTGGTGTCGCCGGACGTCGGCGGCGTGGTGCGGGCGCGTGGCCTTGCCAAGCGCATCAATGCGCCGCTCGCGATCGTCGATAAGCGCCGCGAACGGCCCGGCGAGTCCGAAGTGGCAAACGTTATCGGCGATGTCGACGGCGGCATCTGCATCCTGGTCGACGATATCGTCGATTCCGGCGGCACGCTGGTGAACGCCGCCGACGCCTTGCTCGAAAAGGGCGCCACGGAAGTGTACGGCTACATCACCCACGGCGTGTTGTCCGGCGGTGCGGTGGCCCGCATCGGCAAGTCTCGGCTCAAGGAGCTTGTCATCACCGATTCGATCCAGCCGACCAAAGCGGTGGCCGAGGCAAAAAATATCCGCGTATTGTCCATCGCGACGTTGATCGGCGAAGCCATCAGCCGCACCGCCGCCGAGGAATCGGTCTCGAGCCTGTTCGACTAAGACGCTTACGACGGCTTTGGCGCCGTCTTGCGGGGCTTTTTCTTTGGCTTGATCCTGTTGGCGAGATCCTTGTTCACGATCTCGACGATTTTCTGCATCACTAAGGCATGAAGCCGGGGCGATTTCTCGATCGTGGTATGCGACAAGCCCTTCTCTGCGGTCAGATCGATATTGGTCAGCTCGCCCTTGAAGTCAGGACCGGCGCTGACTTTTTCGCCAAATCCGTTTTGTTGGTAGAGATTGACGAGATGCAGAACGTTTTTCGACACCGGCTGCGGTCGCGTGGCGTCGAAAGTAACAATCAGCTCGATCGGGATGTTTTGGCGATCCAGCTGATTGGCGATGTCGAATGCGGCATTCGCACCGAGCGAATGGCCGATGATGACGATGACATCTTTGTGCCCGCGGGTGTACTTGTCGGCGATCCGGTGGGCGACCGTCTGCCATCCGTTTGTGCTGTAAACACGGGCACTGTAGCCCTGCCGATTGAGTTTATCCGCAAGCGTATCCATGCCGCGCGAGAAGATGTCGGCCAGACCGCGAAGTAAGTCGACCTGGACCTGCTTCGCCGTTGCCTGTGAACTGGATCCTGCAGCGGGAGCCGGCGCGGTCTGAGCGTAGCTCGAGGCTGGCAGCCCGGCGCCGGTAATCAGCAGCGCTGCCAACAATCCGATTTTCACTTCACGGGAGCGAAGCGTCCGCATTTCGATGATCCTCTTGATTTCGCTCGATCGCAATTGAAGGGGAGGCGGGTGACGACGGTGAATCCTGCCTGGCAGGCGACCAGCAGGCAAACATTGTTAAATCCGCGGGCGCTTTGATTTAAATCAATGCTAACAATCGCCCGCTATCGGTGGGGCGAATTGCGGCCAAGAACGCAAAGAGGCCAGCAACAAACCTGCAAGCTGCCGAAGCTGTTGAGCACATGATCGCCGTCAGTACCAATTCCGGCCAAGGTAAGGCATGATCGCGCGCTGGCAGCGAGGGGCTCCGGCGCCGAACCTGTTGCACGATCTGCGGCGCCCCGATTTGGCGCGGCGGCGATTGCGGCGGAGTCGATTGCTGCGGCGAGTTACAAACTAACGCTCGAGCGGGCAATGTTCCGAAGATCAATCAGGCGCAAGATCGTTGGCATCGCCATGGGACTGGTCATCCTCATGGTGGCCACCTCCGTCTTGTCGATGGTGATGGCGGGCAAAGTCGGCCACCTCTTGGACGAACTCAGCAACAAATACATTCAGGCTTACGGGTATTTGGCGCGAGCCAATATCCGATCGCTGGAACGCTCGCTTGCCCTTAGGCGGATGGTTATCGCGAAAATGCAAAACCCTCCGGACGAGGCAAGCTACACCGAGCGCCTGCAGATCTATCAACAAATGGAAAACGAGGTCGAGCAACAAGCGGCCGCGGCGCGCAAGCTCATCGCCTCGATCATCGCCGATCCCAGCACGCCGTCGGACGACGTCGCGCTCACCCGGATCGACACCAACATCGACAATGCAGTCAACGAGTTGCACCACCACTTAAATCAAGAGAGCGGTCGACTTCTCAGCGAGCTCGACGCGAGGGATTTCGCCGAAGCCAGGCGCACGCTCGCTCGAACCGACGAGGCCCGCGACGAATTCAATCAGAAGCTTGAGCAAATCCGCGCCGACATGCTCGGTCAGGTCAATGCCAGCGCGTCAGTGGTGTTACGAAACCAGCAGCATGCAATCCTCATTACTATCGTTGTGACGGCGCTTGCTGCTGCGCTCGGTTTATTGTTCGCGATCCTGGTGAGCGGAGGCATTACCCGACCGGTGCGACTGCTCCTGGAGGGCACCCGCGAGATCGAAGCCGGTCACCTCGACCGATCGATCGAGGTCGTCACCGGCGACGAGATCGGCCAGCTCTCGGCCGCGTTCAATCGCATGGTCGAGCAGTTGCGCCACAAGGAGCGCATCCGCGAGACATTCGGCCGATATATCGACCCGCGTGTCGTGGAAGGATTGCTGAACCAGCCGAAGCTGGCGGCTACCGAAGGTCAGCGGCGCGTCATGACCGTCATGTTTTGCGACATGAAGGGATTCACGACGCTAAGCGAAGGAATGACGCCGCAAGGGCTGGTCAAGGTGATGAACCGCTACTTGTCGACCATGTCCGAACCGATCCGTGGCCATGGCGGCGTGATCGACAAGTATATCGGCGACGCCATCATGGCTTATTGGGGTCCGCCCTTTGTCGAGGAAACAGACGAAGGCCAATTCGCCTGCCTCGCCGCGGCCGAGATGATCAAGCGGATTGGCCGGTTACGCGAGGAGGTGACCGAGCTTCTTGGCGTTCGTGTCCTCCCGACCGAATGCGATGTTCGGATCGGCATCGCCACCGGCGAAGCCCTGGTTGGCAGCATCGGTTCCGACATCATGATGAGCTACACCGTGATGGCGACACCGTTAATCTCGCAGCGCGGCTGGAGGCCGCGAACAAGCTCTACGGCAGCCGCTCGCTCATCGCTGAGGCTACGGTCGCCAAGACCGACGACACGATTCAATTTCGTGAAATCGATCGATTGATGGTGGTCGGGCAAACCCAGCCGCAAGCAGTTTTCGAGCTGCTGGGCCGGAAGGGCGAACTGACGCCCAAACAAGACGTGTTACGAACGCGCTATGCCGACGGACTCGCGGCTTACCGGGCCCGGCAATGGGAAAAGGCGTACGCCGCGTTCACTGCAGTCCTCGAAGCCGTCCCGACCGACGGACCGGCGATGACACTCCTTCGGCGCATCGATGATCTGCGACAACATCCGCCCGGCGATGACTGGGACGGCGCATGGCGCCTCGAGAGCAAGTAATCCCGTTCGGCCACTCGCGCGATAGCAGGAGGGAAAAGGATGTCGAACTATTATGCAGCAGTGTCGGCACTGATCTTCGCAGTAGTCGCGCTCGCGCACCTTGTGAGGGTTATCAAGGGGTGGGCGGTGCAGATCGGGCCTTTTTCCGTGTCCCTGGCGGCATCATGGATTGGCTTTGTCGTTGCCGCCTTGCTCGCGATCTGGGGCTTCATGCAATTATGATTGATGACTGTTTTTGACGACGCGCGACGGTCAATATCACGACCTTCGCGGCGAAGCGTCGTCGTCAAAAACCGTCTCATTGCGATTTGAGTTGGCGCGCGAGCGTCAGCGCCAGGCCATCCGCGGCATCTCCTTTCCGCGTTGGCATTTGGTTGCCCGCTTGAAGGGTGAGTTCGTTCAAAACGCGCAGAAGCTCCTCGTCCGATTGCACCACACCCGCGGCCTTGAAGTCCTTGCGAATTTTGCCGAGCACATCGCTGCGCTCGGCATCAAGCGTGCCCACAGCAAGGGCGTCCGAATACGCCTCGGCGTCCTGGCCCGTAATCCCCAATTTTTCCGCGGCCCACATGCCAAGGAGCTTGTTTAGGCGAACGGTCTTCTTCCAATCCTCGGAGCCAGCCATTCGAAACTCTCGGCTTTCCAGGGTGCTTGAATGCGCTCTTGCGGCTGCGGTCTCATTGATCTTACGCAAAAACGCGGCCTTTTGGTGAGGAAGGATGCGAGAAATTGATCTGAGCCAAAAAACCCGCACTGAGGCCAGCTTTTTCGATTTTGATCGTAGTCAATGTTGCCAGGCCTTTTTTCTCACAAGCTGACTGATTGGCTCTCAGAGGAGATCAAAATGGAACAGGTTCTGATCAATCTTATTGCAGGAGCTCTCGGCGGAGCGGCTACAGGCAAATCATCCCCAACGTTTGATCTGGGTACTGTCGGAAACCTGATTTCCGGTTTGATCGGTGGCGGCGTGCTCGGCCAGGTCGTTACGTTAGCACTGCCCTCGGTCATGGCGGCGGCACAGTCCGGTAATTTGAGCGTCAGTGGCGTGATCTCACAGCTGGTCGCGGGCGGCGCTGGCGGGGCCATCCTCACGGCGATCATTGGCGCCATCAAGAACAAAGCTGCTGCTTAACGCTCCGGCCCTCGCGACTTAAGTCAACGTCAGCAAGCTCCCGGCGTTTCCTGAATGTCCGGAGGCTGCGCTTTCGGCAAATAGTTGGATAAACGATGAGTTCTGAGCGCGAAGTACCGATCGGCATGTACCAGTTTGTCAATGCCAAGAAATGATCAGGAGCGCCGGTTCCGAGAAACGCCAGGCTCTCGCGCAAATCATCGATGCCTACCACGAGGACTGCCCGGACGAATTCAACTGGGCTACCGGCGGGCAAACGCCCGCCCTTCTGCACAACCTGATGCTGGCAATCGACACCGCCAGCCGCGCCTAGCCGAACTTCGCTCATGATGGACCTGGCACAGACCGGCCGTTTGATTCCCTGGACCGTCGGCGGCTTGGTCGGGCTCGCGATCTTGTTGCACTTTCTCGGCCCCGCGGAGCTGGAGACCGATGAGCTGGTCGTTATTGCACTCATCATTATTGCGCTAGTCGGATTTCGCATCTGGCTGCACCGCAAGGAATGAGCGCAACCATTTTTCACGTCGGAAAATGTAAATTTATGTTCGTTGTGCGGCCTCGGGCTGTTTTGTCCGCGAAAACGAGCTAGCTAACGACGTCCATCAAATAATCAGCGGTGCGCTTTGCACTGAAGAAGCCGGCACGCGGCTTTTTCTTTCCGCAGTCCCGGCAATGAAACGGCACAAATAGCCGCTACACCAAAATCAGTCAGCATTATAGCCATGTAGAGTACGCGATATGCACAATCCTCTGATTATCGGACTGATCGTCTTTGGTGTGATCTTGGTAGGCTCGTTCGTCGGCTGGGTGGTCAAAGAGCGCCTGCCAAAACATCACCTCAGCGAGGAGACAAAAAGCACCGTGACGGTATCAATGGCGGTGGTCGCGACTTTTTCAGCACTGGTGCTCGGGCTGTTGATCTCGAACGCCAACACCGCCTTCAGCGCGCTTGGCGGGGAAGTGACGACCCTGTCCGCGCAGATCCTTCGGCTTGATCAGTTACTGCGTCGATATGGACCTGAAACGGGATTAGCTCGAGAGACCTTGCGACAATACACCGAGCTTAAGACTGCCGATCTGTTTCCCGACAGTCCGGCAGATGTACGGCTCGATGATCCCAATGCATACGAACTGCTGCAGCAGCTCGAAGATTCAATCCTCGCGTTGAAACCCGCAAGTGGGCGGGACAAGTGGTGGCTGGACCAGGCCATTACGCTTGCGGGCAAGATCGGCGATACGCGCTGGCTGTTGACTCAGCAAGTCGGACAGGGAACTCCCAAAGCCTTCGTCGCTCTTCTGGTTTTTTGGCTGACCTTGCTGTTCGCGAGTTTTGGTCTGTTCGCGCCCCGTAACCTTACATCGGCGGTCACTCTGACACTCTGCGCAGTTGCGGTAGCCGGTGCGATCGGAATGATCCTTGAACTGGAGCGGGGTTTCGGTGGACTGGTCCATATCTCGGCGCAGCCGATGCGCCAAGCGGTCAACGCGCTGCAAACGGAACGCCAAGCCGAGCTGTACGAATAACCCCGATCTAATGTAAATTTCCTCGAAACGAGGAGGTTGAGGTGGATGCCTACTCGCTGGCCGTAGTGCTGTTATCGGCGATTGCCATGGCCGCGCTGGGCGGCTGGCTCGTCTTTGGCCAGCGGGACGAAAGTAAGGTTTCGGCCGTTCAATCTCAGGCCAAAGATCTGAAGCGGCAGATTAAGTCGACGCAGAACAGGATCGAGGAGACCAACAAGGATTTGCTCGCCGTTGCCGAGCGCCTCGAATCTTCTTTGAATAAATTGACTGAGCGCGTCGCCTCGCTGGAAGCGGATCTCGCCGCGACGACTGGCCTTAGCGGACAGTCGGAAATCGCTTATTTCAGGAAAGAGCTTCAAAGATTATCCCGGGCGAATGCGGGCATTTACGATGAGCTTTCTACGATCTTGAAATACATCAATACCAGGCAACGGAGCGGTGACAGTCTGGCCTCGTCGCTACAGCAGACTACAGAACTGAAGGCCTGATTCCGGCCGTCGCCTAGCCGGTGACGGGCAAAGGCGAAAACCGGGCCGCCCTCCCCCTCCCCGAGACCCCCGAGTCAACTTGTCGCAGAGCGAGCTGTGGACGGCGATTCAGCGAGGATTGTACAGAGACGGCAAATCACTTCATGAGTGCCGGTAACTGACGTCCCCACAAGGCGTTGGACAAGTTTTGGTGGATAGAATCAGGCCGTTTATAGTCAGCGAACGGGCTGATTCGCGGCTTCCGTCAATCGGCACGCAAAAGTCGCTCCTGCGTCAAATTGCAGCCGGTATTTAGAACGGTGCTGTGGCGTGCGTTCCACCCTCAGGGGACAGAGTGGAGACGGCATGGCCCTCATCGAGACTGCGCGCGACCATCGCAGCAGCCCGCTCGACGTCGTCGAGCGAATGGCTGCCGGAAATAACTGGCCGTTCGAACGTGCCGGCGAGGACGAGATCGGTCTCGTCGTTACCGGCCGCTGGACCAACTACCAGGTGTCATTCACCTGGATGAATGACATCGAGACGCTGCATCTTGCCTGCGCCTTCGACATGAAAGTGCCGGAGCCTCG
>JBQCCX010000259.1:0-8918 GCA_051961815.1 Xanthobacteraceae bacterium | reverse complement strand
ACCACGACGGTGGTGAATGCCACCGTGCCGGCCCGGAATTGGTTCAAGAACACGTCGACGGCGGTGCGCTGATCGGTGACCGCACGGCGTAACTGCTCGACCTGGCGCGACAGCCAGCGGATGGCGGCGAGCTGGTCCTCGACCTGCTGCAACGCCGTGAGCACGGTCTGCCGGTAATTGGCCACGCTCTGCCAATAGGCGGCGCGTGCGGCGTCGACCTGCGCCGCAGTCAGTCCGCCGTTGAAAATGGTCTCGGTCGCACTGGCGCCGATCGATGCGATCGAGCGCGAGATGTTCAACGGCAGTGGAATAGGCCCGACATATTGGATCATGGCCGACAGCGATATGTCGGGAAACCACGCCGCCTCGGCGACGCCGATCAGCGCATTCTGTTCCTGCATGGTCCGTTCCGCGGCGGCGATATCGGGCCGCCGTTCCAGAAGCACGGAAGGAACGGTGACGGGCGTCGTCGGTATGTGTTGGGCCAAATTGCGCGGACCGACGCCGAGCTCTGCCGGCGGCCGGCCGATCAGGATAGCGATGGCGTGCTCGAACTGCGCGCGCTGCATGCGGGCATTGGCGAGCTGGGCTTCGGTGGTGGCGATCTGGGCATCGGCCGTGGCGACGTCGCCGGCGGTCACCGCATAGCCGGCTTTGAACTGGTTGTTCACGATCTCATAGGTTTTCTTGTATTCGGCGATGGTGCCCGTGAGCAGCGCGATCAGCGAATCCGACGCGCGAAGATTGAAATAGGCGATGGCGAGCTGCGCCTGGGCGGAGAGCTTGGCATTGTCGAGATCGGCGGCGCTGGCTTGCGCGCCTGACGTATTGGCCTCGATCTGGCGCCGGATGCGGCCCCAGACATCCAGATCCCAGGTCGCGCTGATCGGCACCGTGTAAGTCGTCCGGTAGATCGCGCTGCGACCGCCGGTGACGCCGCCAAAGCTGCCGGCTCCGGCACTGGAATTCGCGCCAAGCGCAAGCGCGCCGGTGCGGGTCCGGGTGGCGGTATAGCCGACCGTCGCCACCGGGAAGAGGGCGGCCTGCGCCTCCCTGATGACCGCACGCGCTTCCTCATAAGCCGCCGCCGCAGCCGCGACCGTCTGGTTCGACACTTCAACTTGCGGCAACAGGGTGTCGAGCGCGCGATCCTTATAGACAATCCACCAGTCGCCGCGGGCAATGTCATCGCTCGGCGTGGCATGTTTCCAGCCCTTCAGTTCCTTGTAGCGGGTAGGAACCGGCGCCGCCTCGGGCGAGTAATTCGGCCCGATCGCGCAGCCGCTGAGTGCCAGAGCGAGCGTCAATACGAGCATCAGCCCGCCGACGACAATGGAATGAGATGCACGGGCTTGGGCGGACGAAGCAAGACTGCGTCGCACCCGATGATCCCGATGCGGACTAGGGTCAAAACTCATTATTTCCGCGAGCCGCGTTGCAGCCAAAATCGCTCGCCGGGCTGTGAAAAGACGCATGCGACGCGATGTTCGCCGCGCTCGCGGCGGCTATCGCATCGTGTCCACCTCTGCGACGACCTAACCTCCGCCGGGAGCATGCCGAAGCGATGCTCCAATAGCAATCGCGCGCCCTGTGGCTGATGTGGGAAGCCGCTTTTGGGCTTGCCTTGTGGCATTCGGGCGACAGTGCAGTTCCACGCACAGAATTGTGATGTCGCCGGTGATTAATCGCAATGTTTGATCCGATTTCGGCCATACCGTCGAGCAAAATAAGAAAACAAATCAAGCCGATTGTTGCGGCCGCGATTCGGCGCTTCGACGGTGCAGCGCAGCATCACAGTCGCGGACTCGGGCGGAACACGCGCGTCAGAACCGCGTTGGCCGTGCGCTAAGGGAAACGTCGTTTAGGGGAAGGAAATATCATGGGCCCGATCAGGCAAAAACTAATCGCCAGGCTTGTCGTCTACGGACTTGCCACGAGTGTCGGCGCGCTCGGGATTGCGCTTGGTACCTCATATTTGGCGTTCGCCGGTAAGGGTGGCGGCGGCGGCAGAGGCCCGGGCGGAGGCGGTGGAGGTGGTGGAGGCGGCCACGGTTGGGGCGGCGGCGGCGGCCACGGTTGGGGTGGTGGCGGCGGCGGGCATGCCAGCGTTATGCATTTTTCTCATGCTGGCGGCGGGCATCATTTTTCGGCCTCGCATTATTCCCACGCCTCGCATTGGAACGGCGGGCGCCATTATTCGCGCGTGACGCACTCCAGTCACACCCATACGGCAGGGACCCACACGCACAGCAACACGCACAGCAATGTGAATCATGCCAACGCGGCCAATCATTCGTTGACCAATCATTCGTTGAAGAGTGCCGGTCAAGACAAAAACCTGAACGGAAAGAATTTAAACGAACACGCGAAGCCGCTGGCGCACGACTCCGATCCGAAGAATTTCAGCTCACGGCGCGATTTCGCCAACAAGACGGCATTCAATTCGTTCTGGCACCAGGGTTGGCACAACAATTGGTGGCATCAACATCACTTCTTCCATATCGGCTGGATCGGTCCCTGGTTCTGGCCCTATGCCTACGGCGATTTCTTCTACTTCGCGCTGTGGCCCTGGAATTACTGGTGGTACGATCCGTTCTGGGCCTACGGTTACGGCGACATTTATCAGGCCGTTTTCTTTCCCTACAGCTACGACGATTACGTGCAGGGGCCGCGCGCACCGGAGCGGATGGCGCGGCTGAGGCAGAGCATAGCCCAGGGCTGCAACGAGGAAGCCGGCGAGGTCACCGGCTGGCCGATCGATCAGATCCAGTCTGCGGTTGCGCCCGATCAGCATCAGAGCCAGCTGCTCGACGATCTCGGCAATGCCATCGTCAAAGCCAGCGACGCGATCAGGTCACGTTGCCAGACCAATGTCGCGTTTACGCCGACCGGGCGGCTCGACCAGATGCACGATCGTCTCGGCGGGCTGGTCGATGCGGTCAACATCGTCAATCCCTCGCTATCGGCTTTCTACGACTCGCTGAGCGACGAACAGAAAGCGCGGTTCGATCACATCGCGCCGCGCGGGCCGCGCCACGGTCAGGCCGCGCTAGGCGATCTCACCACAGCGACCATTCGCGGCCAGTGCGATGCCGGGGTGGTGGCATGGCCGACCGAGCAAATCGACCGCGTGGTCCGGCCGGACGACGCGCAGCGGGCCAAGCTGCAAACCCTGCAGTCGGCCGCTTCGCAGGCGGCCGACCGGATCAAGTCGGCCTGTCCGGCTGACGTGCCGCCGACACCACCGGCGCGGCTCACTACGGTCGGGCAGCGTTTGCAAGCGATGCTGCAAGGGGTCGAGACCATGCAGCCCGCGCTTGCGGATTTTTATAATTCGCTCAACGACGATCAGAAGGCCCGCTTCAATTCGATGGGCCGCCAACTGTTCGCGCACAGTGCGAGCAGCGAATAAGCGCCGTCAGGATAAGGCCGCCCGATCGGCGGCCTTATCCCTGAACACCGGACGTCACTAGCGCCAATGACCCGAGACGACCCCGCCGTTTCGATCATATGCCGCCACGCCGGTCCCGCTGCTGGCGCCTTGCTCCCTCGTAGCCCCAGCTTTGCTTGCCGCCAGAGCTGAAAAAGTGGTGCTGAGGATGAGTGCAGCGGAAAGCACGATCTTTGCCGCGTTGGACATTGTCAAAATCTCCCTTGTTTTGTTCGCCGCCGAGCGCTGCTCGACGGCACACCTGATAAGATCGACAAATGTTTGAGCTATTCCCGCGCGGCGAAAGCGAAGCGGTCACTTCACATATTTTTGTCATCACCGGTTAGTGAAGCCTGTGAGGGAATATTTCCGGTTATGGGGAAATGAAGCAACGAAATCGATTAACCAGCGATTCTGAAATAGACAAAATCTCGCTTACCTCACCGTCAGGTGGCCGCCGTAACTTCACCGTCGGTGACGTAGTGATTAACGTGTTTGCTGGCCAGCCGCTGGCCAGCCTTGTAGGAATTGATCTCACCTATGGCTCCGCTTTTTCTCAGCTCGTCGATAATGTAATCACGCTCCACGTTGGTGTCTGAATCGGTGGCATGCGTGATCTGAAACGTGAGCCGGGTTAAAGAAATACCGGTGTCTTTGGTGCCTGCGCCGATCCAGTGGACGCATTCTGCATCGGGTGGACGATCTCTGTTTAGCCAGAAGCTCGCTTTTCCCAGATTGGTCTCGGCATAGGCCAGGCTCAAAGACCAGAATCGAATGTGATGGCGCTTGCGCGGGCTGTTATCGATCGCTTTCTGAAAACCAACGTCCTGACCGCGCCCAAACAGATAGAGAGTGCTGAACGGGGCTGTCGGATAGGAAGAGTTGAATACGAATGCCCGGATCATGCGCCAGGAGCTTGCCAGACCGAGCCGATCGGCTTGCGACCAGCCGGCAATTTTAAAAGCAGCCTCAAGCTGCTCCAACGTGCCCGTCAGCACGAGATTGACCGGATCGGCGGGCAATCCGTCCCCGGTAATTGTGAAACGAGGGACCCGTTTGCGCTGGAGAATTTTCAGACTCATGCGCACGATGCGCGGCAGTATAATGTAGGCCGCGACCCCATACGTGGCGGCCAGAGCCAACACCGTCGGCAATCGGCTGTCCGTCAATCTAAAGACAAAAGCGATCAGCCAGACAGTAAGGATGCCCAGTCCGGCGACCGCTACACGGCGCAACAGGCGTTTCAGCGCTCTCACGATCCGCTACCGTGCAGCATTCGTCTGCGAGTTGAGAACCTGACTGATCGTATATCAGACTACGAAGATCCTGGGATTTCCATGCTGCAATGCCGAACTCGGGATCATGAAAACTCGCGACGAAATATTCCTGACGCACTGCGTTTGTGCATGCCTGAACCAGGAGATTCGGGATAAAAATATAAACTTTGGTTTCGTGCAGCCAAGATATTTCGCGAAAGCAATTCCAGAGTGGATCAAAATTTCTTTTGTAGCCGCATCAGTTAGCGAGAGCCACCAGACGACTGCGGCGCTTCGGCGAGCGGAGGGGAGCTGGTCCTGGGGCTGGGCCAGATTTGATTAAAGTCAAATTCAACGCACGCATTCTGCGAATACTTGGAGTGCAGGCTGAATGGGTGAGGATCAGTCGTGCCCAGCACCGTCGCAGAAAGTGTTTTTGCTCTAGAGCCGGCTTCCGTTCCGGACCGCGTGCTGGAAGCCAATCATCGCATCGCCAATAATCTTTCGATTATTGCCGCGTTAATCCGCTCCGAGCTCATAACATTGACCAGGTACACAACCGACCCGGGCTACACACGACGGCTGCTGCAGCAGATGTCCTTGAGGATAGATGCGGTCGGGCGCTTGCATCGTCTGCTTATGGATCCGGGTCATGGCGCCGTTGTAGAGCTTGGCGCGTATCTGCGCGAAATCGTCGAAGCCGCAACGTGCTCGCTGACGAATAGCGCACTGACCAAAATTGTTTGCAAATTTGAAGGACGGACCACGATATCCGCGAAGCAGGCGGCGGCAATTGGTCTGTTCGTAAGCGAGGCCCTGGTCAACTCGATAAAACATGCTCATCGCATAGATGAATCTGGAACTATTTGCGTCTCGTGCAGATGGTCGGAGCAGGGAAGCCTGCTGATCGAAGTCATCGACGACGGCGTAGGACTTTCTCCAAGCTTTCGCGCATGCCCGAAAAGCAATACCGGAGCAGGTGCACGCCTGATGTCGGGCATCGCGCACGATCTCGGCGCTTATCTGACGTTTGAAAACAACAATCCCGGTCAGATCGTTCGCCTGGAAGTGCCGCTTACCAAAACCAAGCCTTTGTTGACGGCGATCGGCGCCCGGAAACCGGAAGAACACAATGACTATTGGCGCTAGACCAGCCTCGTTCGTACGCGGCTATAGGGGTGTGTGATGCGTACTGATGATTTCCGCCGCAGTGCAAATATCGAAGACGATCGCCAAGCGAGCGCATCGCGCGGCATGCCAGCCGGCGGTCTCGGCATCGGCGTCGTGGTCATAGTCACTCTTGTCGGCTGGTATCTCGGCATCGATCCCAACGTGCTGCTTAATGGCGCGCAACAGATCCTCGGCGGCGACACGGGCCAGCAATCCAGCTCGGCTCCACCGGTAAGTGCCGGCACCCCCAACGATGCGACAGGGGAGTTCGTCGCCGCGATTTTAGGCGATACCGAGGATCGCTGGACGGAAATCTTTGCCGCGGCGGGACGAACCTATCACCCGCCGAAATTGCGACTGTTTTCCGGTTCCGAGCCCACCCCTTGCGCGTTTGCCCGCGCGGCGATGGGTCCGTTCTATTGCCCGCGCGATCAACGCATCTATCTCGACACCTCCTTCTTTGACGATCTGCAGCACAAGTTTGGCGCCTGTTCGAGCAGCAAAGCCTGCCAGTTCTCCGAGGCCTATGTCATCGCCCACGAAGTCGGTCATCACGTCCAGAACGAACTTGGCATTCTGCCGCGCGTCACCCAGGCGCAGCAGGCCGCATCAAGCCAAACCGAGGCCAACCAGTTGCAAGTGCATGTCGAGCTGCAGGCGGACTGCCTCGCCGGCGTGTGGGCAAATCGGGCTCAACAGAAGCGCCCATTCCTCGATCCCGGCGATGTCGATCAAGCGCTGCAAACGGCGACGGCGATCGGCGATGATCGTTTGCAAAAAGAGACGCAAGGTTATGTGGTGCCCGACTCGTTCACCCATGGCAGCGCCGAGCAACGCAAGCGCTGGTTTTCGACAGGCCTAAGCGCCGGCTCGGTCAGCGCCTGTGACACTTTTGGCGCGGCACAGCTTTGATGCAAGTTTCATGGGCAACGCTGGTGGAAAACGGGTGCAGTCAATCGATGCGGAAATGGGGTTGAGGGGCTGTTCAAGATGGAGGTCGGAAATGTGCGATTACAGCCTTCAGAGCGTCAAATCACGGCCGGCGAGAGTCGGCGACAAGCTCATCACGCGCGATTTCGGCACGGGGACGATAGGGTTTGCTGCATTGAGCGACAATGAAGTAGCGGTCTGCGTGCTGCCTGGAACCGAGTTGTCGTTTGCCAGTGAAGCTCGTCGAGTCTCGACCGGCCTGTTTCCATGGCGTCACAAATCCATCAACCACAAGACCGCGATCTTTCGGCAGATCAACAAAGCAAGGGTTGCCGCGCATCACGACGCTTTGGAATTTCCGGACGGCCAAATCGTGCTGCTGACGCTCATGTGTGCGGGACAAGCGGCAACGGTGCTTCAACTGCCGGCAGAACCGAACACCGCTGCCGAAATCGCGGCGCAAAGGCGCACGGCCTTCGTCGGCTAGCCGCCTCGCCGTATCGCTTGCGTCGAAAAGGCATCGGCCCGGTTGTCGCGCAGATCCGCGTTGGAGGAAGGAGGAATGACATGGGCATCATCAGTTGGATCGTACTCGGCCTGATTGCCGGGTTTATCGGAAGCAAAATCGTCGACAAGCAAGGTCAAGGTTTTTGGCTCAACATCGCGCTGGGAATCGTCGGCGCTCTGGTCGGTGGATTTCTGTTCGATCTGTTCGGCGCGAGCGGCGTCACCGGCTTTAATCTTTACAGCATGATGGTCGCCGTTGCCGGTTCGATCGTGGTGCTGCTGATCTACAATGCGTTGACGGGTCGTCGTAGCCGAGCGTGAGGGGCATCAGCCAATGGAGAAAACCAATGTCCGGATTTGACGATATGATTCGTTCAGCTGCTCCGGGAGGCAGCATCGGCAAACCGCTAATGCTCGCTCTTGGTGCTTTGCTGGCTTCAGGCGTTCTGTTCCGCGGAAGCGGTGCAGGACAGACTGCCGGCGCACCGACGCAACCGGCGTCGGACGAGGGCGCTGGCGGAGTGCTTGGTGGCCTGGGCGGGCTGTTGAAGAAAATGGAGCAGGGCGGGCTCGGGAGCGCGGCCAATTCCTGGGTCGGCTCCGGACAAAATCAGCCGGTTTCGCCTGGCCAACTCGGGTCGGCGCTTGGCCCCGGCATCATCAAGGCCCTCGCTCAGAAGTCCGGCCTCTCCGAGGAGGAACTCACCAAACAACTGTCGCAGATTTTGCCCGGGCTCGTTGACAACTTGACCCCAAACGGCAGGGTCCCAACTGCCGCGGAACTATCGAAGCGGATGTGAAACCGCGTTTTCGCATAACATTGCGTTCGTCGGCAGGCCGGACAAAGCAATAAGTCCGGCCTGCCAGCCGGATCCTTCAAGGCTTCTGGCAATGCAGCAGCGGCTTAGTGCAGCTTCCGTTTCCGTTCTTGTTCCGCCCGATAAATTTCGAGGCAGAACAGAAGAAATGTGACGATCGCGTCATCATGTGGCGCGCGAGACATAGGACCCCCCAAGCTGTTGTCTCGATAGCTCATTAAAATACCCTGAGTCGTTGACCTACAGTGTGTTCTAAGAGCAACGCTTGCCAACGATTTTGCGGGCGATGACATTAAGTCGCGCCGCGGCTCAGAGCGGGCGCGCATATCGAAAAGAGCGCTGGGGATGGAAAACAACTTCGAACCAACCGTAAGCAATCTGATCCATTTGGTCGGAGTATGCATCGAAATTTTCGGCGTATTCATAATAGTTGCCGGTATCGTCTGGTCGACTTTGCTCGTCGCGCGGCAGCGAAATGTGGAGCGCCATTATGATCAATATAAAATACGGATCGGCCGATCGTTGTTGCTAGGCCTCGAAGTCCTGGTGGCTGCGGACATCGTGAAAACCATAGCGATCGAGCTGACTTACACCAGCCTCGGCCTTCTCGCCGGGCTGGTCGTGGTGCGAACATTCCTCAGCTGGACATTGGTGCTTGAAATTGAAGGGCGCTGGCCCTGGCGGCGGGAACTCTTACCGATGAACGTCGTCCGCGACACGGGTGATTGAAGCCCGAGGGCTCTGCGTGTCCATGAAATTTATCGGCATGTCCGCTGTGTGCCAAAAGCGGGCATTCGCCTGACGCTA
>JBQCCX010000258.1:0-12360 GCA_051961815.1 Xanthobacteraceae bacterium | reverse complement strand
TCAGGCGACGTCCACTGCGTTTCGATCACTTCCACCAGCGGAACAAGGAATGGCGGATTCCACCAATGCGTTCCGAGCGCACGCTCACGACGCTTGAGACCGCCCATGATCGAGGTGATCGGAATGACCGAGGTATTGCTGGCGAGGATCGTGTCGGCGCGCACATGAGGTTCGATCTCGCTGAACAATTTCTGTTTCAGCGCCAGGTCCTCGAACACTGCCTCGACGACATAGTCGGCGTCGCCAACCGCTTCGCCGAGGTCCACGCATGGCCGCACTCGCGCAACGGCTCCTTCATCCTCGCCGAGGTCCCGCAGATTCGCTGCAATGCGCGTTGTCAAAGTGTCCAGGTTCTTCATTACCGTGTCGGTGACCGTCACCTCGTGACCGGCAAGGGCGAACACTTGCGCGATGCCGTGCCCCATCAACCCGGCGCCGATGACCGCGATCTTTGCTTTGCTCATGGTGCAACTCTCGAATTCCGAACAGCACGCCGTGAATTTGGCGCAGCATGCGATTATCCGGCGGTGTAACCGCCATCAGCGTAGAGAATGTGCCCGGTATAGAAATCCGAAGCCTTCGAGGCGAGGAATAGCAGCGGCCCTGCCAGATCGGCCGGCTCGCCGAGGCGGCCCTTGGGCACGCGCGTGACGAACCCCTTGCGGACCGCGGTAGCGTTTTCATTGTCTTCATACATCCAGGCGGTCAGCGGCGAGCGAAAAACCGTCGGGGCGATGGCGTTGACGGTGATGCCGGTCGCTCCCCACTCGCAGCCGAGTGCCTTGGTGATGCCGTCGACCGCGGATTTCGACGCGCAATACGCGGTATAGCCTGCGGGATGACCCAAGAGACCGCGCGCCGACGACATGAAAATGACTTTGCCGCCACGCCCTTGCGCCAGCATCTGCTTGCCGGCAGCGCGCGCCATCAGCCAGCTTTGGGTGACGTTGACGTCCATAACCTCGGCAAAAGCGTCGGGTGCTTGATCGACGATTTTGGCCACTTTGTTGATGCCCGAGGCAAGCACGAGAATGTCAACGCCGCCAAAGCGCTGCACCGCGGCGGCAACGATTTTGTCGCACTGCGCCGCCGAGCTTGGGCGCACATTGACGCTTTCGACTTTGGCGCCGAGCCTTTCACATTCCGCGGCGACCTTCCCGAGCGCCTCGGCACCGCCCGCGGCGATCACGAGGTGACAACCGGCGCCCGCCAATACCTGCGCGGCCAGCGCCCCGAATGCGCCGGTCGCGCCGGTCACAATCGCGGTCTTCCCCTTAACGTCGAACAGCGACAGTGGGTTTTTCAGAAAATCTTCAGGCATTGATCTCTGCTCTTCTGTTTCGTCGTCATGCCAAGGCGTCGCAACGGCCCGAACTGGCCATCCCGACGACAAGCGGTACGACCGTCGCGAGATGCATTCACGATGCGACCGGCCACCTCAAGGTTCGCATCGCGAGCGCGATGGCAGTTCTATTCCACCGGCGCGACCGCGACTGCAATGGTGCAAACTTCATTGCCGCGATTGACGATCTCGCGCGTCTCGTTCGGGCCGATATAACAGCTGTCGCCCGCGCTCACGACCGTCTCCCTGCCGCCGGCAATGACCGTGAGCTCCCCGGCCAGCACGTAATAAATCTTTTCGGGGGGCGAGGCATCGGGACCGGCGCCGCCGCCGGGCAAGAAGTGCGATATCCCGAAGATCAGGCTTTGTGAGCCGCCCATTTCGGCGCCAAACACGCGCAGCGACTTGTATTCGCGGTGGTTCGGCGCCTCGTACGGCTTGGCCTCGGAAAGCTTGCGCACGATCATGCGAATCTCTCCCCTTTTTCGATCCGATAGGCGCCTTTTGGATCGACAATCGCTACCAGCCGGATGATACAGCCGTCGCCGCGATCCCAATTCCACGGGAAGAACGCGAAGGTGCAACGGCGGCCGGTGACTTTGTCGAGATCGCCGCCGACATTTTCGATGCCGAGAATGCCGTTTTTGAAAAGAATCCGGTGCACCGGTTCCCATTCGGGAAAGTCCTGCTTCCAGTCGTGTCCGCCCGACCATTCCTTGTATTCCGCCGCCAAATGCGGATGCAGCGGGCCGTTGCGCTGCGGGCCGATCGCGGTGGCGAGCGGATGATCGTTGGCCTGGGTGTCGTGGCCGACCACCTTTACCTGTTTTTCAACGAACCACTTGCCGGCCGAGGGCACAAAGCCGGGGGCATAACAGAAATAATCCTCGCTATCGTCGTACTTTTTATGCCAGCCGGTATTGACGATGACGACGTCGCGCGGACGTACCTGCTTGCCGGCCGCCTTTTCCAGATCGTCATAGGTGATCTGCTCCCATTTTTTCTTCGGTAGCGAAATGACGATGCCGGAACCGAAAAAATGCGGCAGCGGCACTTCATCGATAAAAGGCGTGCCTTGGACAACGTGTGCGGGAGCATCGATATGGGTCGTATTGTGCATCGACGTCGTGATGCGCTGCGACAGCACGCCCGATTTCGCCATGTAATGGATGCGCTCGATCTTGACGTCTTCGAAGTATGGCCAATTCGGCGATTGGTAGCCGAAACGATGCGACAGGTTATAGAACTCCAGTCCCATCGCATTGTTTTCGTTTTCTTCAAAAGTGACCCCGCGAATTGTCTTGGTCACGGAGCGCCTCCACTTCCATTTTGTTGGTGACAGCCAGGAAACTGCTGTTTGTACCGAATATCGATTATGAGGTACAGAGAGCGGAAGCTCGCCATTTCGCCAGGAGGCTGCCGAGGAAACGCATGGTCAAAAAGATCGCGCTCGAGGAGCATTTTCTCTGCCCCGATTTCATCGAGTACTGGAATCCAACCGTCGTCGACCTGCCTGCAGAACGCCGCGACAAGGCGCTGTCGCGGCTGACCGACTTCGGCGAGCCCCGGCTCGCCGCGATGGATGAAGCTGGCATTGCCCGTGCGGTGCTGGCGCTGGCAGGTCCCGGCGTGCAGGCGGAGCGCGATACGGCGACCGCGGTGCGCCGCGCTCGCGAGGCGAACGATTTTCTGGCGCGCCAAATTGGCCGCCGGCCGGATCGCTATTCCGGATTTGGCCATCTTGCGATGCAGGACCCCCGCGCGGCCGCAGCCGAGTTGGAGCGCTGCATGCGTGAGCTCAAATTTTGCGGTGCAATGATCAACGGTCACACCAACGGGCAATATCTCGACGATCCTGCGCTGCATCCGTTTTGGGAGCGCGCCGAGGCGCTGGGCGCGCTCATTTACTTGCATCCGGTCGATCCGATCAGCCCGGCGCCGGTGCTCGACGGTTACAAGGGGCTGCGGCGCGCGACCTGGGAGTGGACCTTCGAAACCGGATCGCATGCGTTGCGGCTGATCTTCGGCGGATTGTTCGATCGGTTTCCGCGCGCGCGAGTGGGCCTCGGTCATCTCGGCGAGACGCTGCCGTTCCTGTTGTGGCGCTTCGACAGCCGCGCCGGACCGAACTTTTATGCGATCAAGCTCGGCAAGCCGCCATCTCAGTATTTCAAGGACAATTTCATTGTCACGACTTCCGGCATGTGCTCGGCTGAACCGCTCAATTGCACGCTGGCCGCGCTCGGCCAGGAGCGGGTGATGTTTGCCGCCGACTACCCGTTCGAATCGGCGCAGGAGGCCGGCGCGTTCATGGATGAAGTTGCGATTGCGGAACCGGTGCGCAGGGCCATCGCCGCCGACAACGCCGCAAAGTATCTGGGATTATCGCAGCCGGTCGCCGCCTGAAGCGCGAAGCTCGGGCGAACCGCCTGGCGGATCAGCATCCATGCCGGTCAAAATTCTCGTCGTCGATATTCACGCCGAACTCTATCGCGATCGGCTGCAGGCGGAATTTGCCGGCCTCGATTTCATGCTGTTTCACAAATCGGCGGACGTCTCGCGCGATCTGTCGGACGTTGACATCATGATTATGTTTGGCATCGAGATCCGCGACCAGATTCTGCGCGATGCACCACGGCTGACATGGATTCAGTCATTGGCGACCGGAGTGGATCACTTCTTGCGCTGTCCATCGCTGCGACCCGATGTTCTGATTACCAGCGGCCGCGGCATTCACGGCGTGCCGATGCGCGAGCACGTTCTCTACTTGATGCTGGCGGTCAGTCACGACGCCAAGCGCCAGGTGGAAGATCAACAGCGGCACGTGTGGCAACGCCGGCTATGGACAACCCTCTACGGCAAGACCGCGGTGATCGCCGGCACCGGGGTAGTCGGCGCCGCGATCGGCGAAATGTTGCAAGCACTTGGCATGCACGTGATCGGAATCAGCCGCACGCCGCGTCTCGCCCACGGTTTCGATGAGATCGTCCCGGGCAATCAGCTGCGACAGACCGTAAGCAAGGCCGACTATCTGATCAACGTTCTGCCCGCGGCGCCGGAAAATTCAGCGCTGTTCGACGACACCGTGTTCGAGGCGATGAAGCCCACGGCGTATTACATCAGCGCCGGCCGCGGCCAAACCGTCGACGAGGCGGCGCTTATCGGGGCGCTGCGGCAACGTCGCATCGCCGGCGCCGCCCTGGAGGTGTTCCAGACCGAACCGCTGCCGTCCGATAGTCCATTCTGGGAGCTGCCGAACGTGTTCATCACGCCGCATGTCGGCGGTTACATCGTCGAATACGAGGATTTCATCATGCCGCTTGTCATCGACAATATGCGGCTGTTCCTGGCCGGGCGACAAAACGAAATGACCAATATCGTCGGCCATTGACGCCGGTTGGGCTCGCCAACTCCGCAGAATTATTGCAAGATCGCCGGCAATGTGTTGCCGGACATGACGCTGGCTGGCGCAGACCGGGCAAGGAGGACGTCGTGGCGCTCGCAAGAATGACGTTGCCGCTGATCCTGTTCGGCCTGGCGCAGCTCCTCAAGCGCAGGTCGCAGCGGCATCCGCGTTTCAATCGGCGCCTTCAAGAACATAATTTCGTGGCTCAGATCATGACGCGCGACGAAGGCGTCGGCCGGTGGTTCGCCTTCAAGAATGGCATCATCACTTCGCATGCCGGACTGCACGACAAGCCCGACATCAAGCTCCTGTTCAAGAATGCAAGGACCGCCGCTTCGCTGTTGATGCCGCCGATCAACTGGCTCGATCAGATCAACGCGCAGAAAGATTTCGTCCTCACCCTCGAAGGGCCAGAGCATCTGGCAAATTGGTTCGCGCAGACGCTGATGATGAGTCAATCGGCCGGACTGAAATACGGCACCAGGCTTCGCGGCGGCGTCAGGCGCTACTGCAACATGACCAATGGCGGACCGGTCTTTGTCTATGTGAAAGACGGAAAAATCTTGCGGATGACGCCGATCGATCTCACCGACGGAGATGGCGCCTCTTGGACCATCGAGGCGAAAGGTCAAAAGCTCACGCCACCGCGCAAGACCACGCTCGCGCCGCACGGCCAGAACGCCAAATCTATCGTCTATTCGCCCGATCGCCTGCTTTATCCGATGAAACGCGTCGATTTCGATCCGAACGGCGCACGCAATCCGCAGAATCGCGGCAAATCGGGCTATGTGCGGATTTCGTGGGCCGAGGCCATCAAGCTGGTTACCGACGAGATCAAACGGCAAAAGCGCGAATACGGTCCCGGCGCGATCGCGTTCTCCCACGGCTCGCATCACACCTGGGGCAATGTGGGGTATTACCTCTCCGCGCTGTTCCGGTTCGCCAATGCGGTCGGCATGACGCGCATCCACCACAATCCGGATTCCTGGGAAGGCTGGTACTGGGGCGCTGTCCATCACTGGGGCTACACGCTGCGCGTCGGCCAATCGGAAACCTACGGCACCGTCGAAGACTGCCTGCAGAATTGCGAGATGATCGTATTTTGGGCAGCCGACCCGGAATCGACCTCAGGATCATACGGCGCCCAGGAAGGGACGACACGGCGGCAATGGCTCAAGGATGCCAAGCTCGGTATCAAAGTCGTTCACGTCGATCCGTACTACAACGCCAGCGCACAATTCCTTCCCGGCAAATGGTTTGCGCCGAAGCCAACAACGTCGGTCGCCATGGCGATGGCGATCGCCTATGTGTGGATCAAGGAAGGCCTTTACGACAAAGCGTATGTCGAAACGCACACCGTCGGCTTCGACAAATGGAAAGCCTATCTGCTCGGCGAAGACGACGGCATTCCGAAAACGCCGGAATGGCAAGAAAAGGAAACCGGCGTTGCGGGCAAAGACGTCCGCGCGCTGGCGCGGGAATGGGGGAGAAAGCGCGTCTACCTGGCGCCGGGCGGCTGGGGCAATGGTCACGGCGGCGCTTGCCGAAATCAAACCGGAATTCAATGGGCGCGCGTGATGGTGTGCCTTGTCGCCATGCAGGGCCTCGGCAAGCCGGGCGTAAACATGGGCAATCTGCAATGGGGCTGCCCGCTCGATTTCAATTTCTATTTCCCCGGATACGCCGACGGCGGAATGTCGGGCGATCTGGAAAATACGGCGATGCCGGTCGAGCTCTACCAGCGCATGCCGCAGCTGCCGACCATGAATTCCAACGGCCAGCGCATTCCGCGTATTTTCGTTCCCGAAGCGATCATCGACGGCAAAGCCGAGGGCTATCCCTGGATCGGGAAATCCATCGAGCATCAATTCGCACGCTTCGCCTATCCGGCGCCCGGTCACGCGCCGGTGCGCATGCTCTACAAATACGGCGGCTCGATCCTGTCGACGATGAACAACACCAACCGCTGGGTGCGGATGTATCAGTCGGCTAATCTGGAATTCGTCGTCAATCAATCGATCTGGTTCGAGGGCGAAGCAAAGTTCGCCGACGTTATCCTCCCCGCCTGCACCAATTTCGAGCGCACCGATATCAGCGAATGGGCGGGGCTCGGCGGCTACGGCCATCATGGCCAGCAACAGCTCAACCATCGGGTCATCGTTTTCCAGGCGCCGGCGATCGAGCCGCTGGGCGAGTCAAGATCGGACTATTGGATTTTCAATGAACTGTGCAAACCGCTCGGGCTTGCCAATTATTTCTCCGAAGGCGTCAACGAGATCGATTGGGTCAAGCGGATCTTTCTCGCCTCGGACCTGCCGAAACATATCTCCTGGAAAAAATTCTTAAAGCGCGGCTATTTCGTCGTGCCGGCGGAAAAGGAAAAGTTGCGCCCGCCGGTATCGTTCCGCTGGTTTTACGAAAACCGCAAGAAGGACGTGCCCGAAGCGCAACCGCTGCCGTCCGATTATACCGAGGAATACCTGCGCGGCTTGCAAACCCAATCCGGCAAGCTCGAATTCGAGTGCAATTCGCTCAAGCGCTTCAACGATCCGGAACGTCCGCCGATTGTCAAATACGAGCCGTCATGGGAGGGCGCACATTCCGGCGAGCTGTTTGCACGCTATCCGCTGCAGCTGCTCACGCCGCACTCGAAATATTCGTTCCACACCCAGGGCGACGGCAAGGATTCATTCCTGCTCAATATCGAAGACCATCGGGTGAAGGTCGACGGCTATTATTACTGGATCGTGCGGATGAATGCGCAAGACGCGAAAGAACGCGGCATCGGCAAACACGATCTGGTCAAGGTCTTCAACGACCGCGGCGCGGTGATTTGTGCGGCACTGCCGACGGAGCGGCTGCCGCGCGGCGTCGCCCACGGCTACGAATCCTCGGCCGTCTACGATCCGATCGGTGAGCCCGGCAAATCGATCGATCGCGGCGGCTGCCTCAATCTGCTCACGCCCGAACGCACGCAGACCAAGAGCACCCACTCGCTTGCCGGCGCCAATTCGCTGGTTGAAATCGAGCTGTGGGATCGCCGCGCCGAGCACATGTCGGCCGCGTTTGCCGCCGTGGAGCAGGACAAGGAAATCAAACGGACGCTCAAGGAGGCGCACCTGCTGCCGGCGAAGTGAGGGTATCGCGCTGGCACCCAGCCGATGGCAAAGTTAAAGAGTACCGATGAAAAAGTGGAACATGATCATCGACGTGGCCGAGTGCACCAACTGCAATTTGTGCACGCTTGCCGCCATGGATGAATATGTCGGCAATGAATGGCCCGGCTATTCAGCGCCAATGCCGAAGCATGGTCACAAGTGGATCAACATCCTGCAGAAGGAACGCGGCCAGACCCCGATGATCGACGTCGCCTATGTTCCGACCATGTGCAATCACTGCGATGACCCGCCATGCATGAAAGCGGCGCCCACAGGCGTCGTCACAAAGCGCCGCGACGGTATCGTGATCATTGACCCGGAAAAGGCCAAAGGGCAGCGACAGCTCGTCGACGCCTGCCCCTACGGCCATATCTGGTGGAACGAGGAGCTGCAGCTGCCGCAGGCCTGGCCGTTCGACGCTCATCTGCTCGATCGTGGCTGGAAACAGACGCGCGGCGAGCAGTCTTGCCCGACCGGCGCCATGCGCGCGATCAAGGTCGAGGATGAAGAAATGGCGCGTCTGGCCCGCGAGCAGGATCTGGAAGTACTCAAGCCCGAGATCGGCAGCAGACCGCGGGTTTATTATCGCAATCTATGGCGCTTTTCGAAATGCTTCATCGGCGGCTCGGTCGCCGAAGAGCGGCAGGGCGTCGTCGATTGCGTCGAAGGCGCGAGCGTGCAGCTCGTCAAGGAAGGCGCCTCCCTCGCCGTCACCACGACGGATAACTTCGGCGATTTCAAATTCGATCGACTGGAAGAGGATTCGGGGAGCTACTCCGTTCAGATCTTTTCCGCTGGGCGCTCGAAAGTTCTGCAAGTCAATCTTGGCACCAGCGTCAACCTCGGCGAGATCAGGATCTGATCTGACCACGGCGCGGCGCAAGCACCGGGCCTGCGCAAATCATTGCGGCGGCGTGCCATTGGCCGCGAGTACTTCGCCGGCAAGATAGAGCGACCCAGTGATGAGGATGCGCGGCGGCGGCTCGAGTTCGAGCTTGCCCGCAAGATCGATGGCGCTTTCCAGGTCGCGCCGCGCGAGTGCCGGAATCCCGATCCTGGCCGCAATTTCGGCGAGCTCAGCCGGCGGTACCCCTTTGTCCTGGTGAATCGGGACAGCGATGACGCGGCGGGCCAGTCCGGAAAAATTCCGCAAGAATCCCGCGCAGTCCTTGGTCGATAGCATCCCGACGATCACGACAACCGGCCGCGATACGCGCTCCTCCAGATCGGCAAGCGCCGCGGCAATAGCCTGTCCGCCATCGGCGTTATGGCCGCCATCGAGCCAGAGTTCGCTGCCCGGAGGCGCCAGCTCGGCGAGCCTGCCGTGGGAAAGCCGCTGCATTCGCGCGGGCCACTCGACCCCCACCATGGCGGCTTCGAACGCGGCGGCGGGAAGTCGCAAGCCGCTCGCCCGCAGCGTGGCAATTGCGGTCCCGGCATTCTCAAATTGATGGCGGCCATAAAGCTTGGGCGCGGGTAGATCGAGAAGGCCGTCTTGGTCCTGATAAACGAGCCGGCCGCGTTCCTCCGTTGCGGTCCAATCTTCGCCCGCGATCTTGAGCGGCGCCCGCAATCGTGCAGCCTGCCGCTCGATGACGGCCAGCGCCTCACGCGCCTGGCTGGCGACCACCGCAGGCACAGCCGCTTTGAGGATCCCCGCTTTTTCGGCGGCGATCTGAGTGAGCGAGTCGCCGAGAAATTCGCGGTGGTCGAGCGATAGGCGGGTGATGACGCTCACCAATGGACGTTCGATCACGTTGGTGGCGTCGAGCCGCCCGCCGAGGCCGACCTCGAGCAAGGCAATGTCAGCCGAATGGCGGGCGAACAACAGGAATGCCGCCGCGGTCTCCATTTCGAACACGGTGATCGGCGCGCCGGCGTTTTTGGCTTCGCATTGCGCAATTGCGTCTGCCAGTTCGGCGTCGTCAACGAGCTGCCCGCCGCCGTTGCGGCCGAGGCGAAAACGCTCATTGAGGCGAACCAGATTAGGCGACGTATAGACGTGAACTGTCCGGCCGGCGGCTTCGAGCGCCGCCCGCATGAACGCAATCGTGGAGCCTTTGCCGTTCGTGCCGGCGACATGGATCGCCGGCGGCAACCGCGCCTGCGGATTATCGAGCGCGGTCAGGAGGCGCTGGATGCGGTCGAGCGAAAGATCGATCCGTTTCGGATGCAGCGCCAGCAATCGCGCCAGAACGGCATCGATCGGCGCTGCATTGCCCTTTCCGGCGCTCACGCTATGGCCGATGCCATCGCTGCAGACGGCGCGGGCAGCCGTGATTGCGGCGCGCTGCTGGCCGTTTTGAGCAACAGCCGGCACAGCTTCGCAATCGTGGCCCGCAGCTCGTGGCGATGCACCACCAAATCCACCATGCCGTGATCGCGCAGATATTCGGCCTTCTGGAATCCCTCCGGCAGCTTCTCGCGGATGGTTTGCTCGATCACGCGCGGCCCGGCGAAACCGATCAGGGCCCCGGGCTCTGCGAGATGGACGTCGCCGAGCATTCCATAGGATGCGGTGACGCCGCCGGTCGTCGGATTGGTCAGGACGACAATATAGGGCTTGCGGGCCTCGCGTATGCGCTGCACCGCGATCGTGGTGCGCGGCAATTGCATCAGCGAAAGAATGCCCTCCTGCATACGCGCGCCGCCAGATGCGGCGAACATCACGAAAGGGCACCCCTTCTCGACCGCGGTATCGAGTCCTTTGATAACCGCCTCGCCAGCAGCCATGCCGAGCGAGCCGCCCATGAAATCGAAATCCTGGACGCCGATGACGACGGCGAAGCCATCGAGCTTGCCGTAGCCCAGCTTCACAGCATCGTTTAGGCCGGTCTTGCTGCGCGCCGTTCTCAAGCGCTCGACATAGCGCAGCTCATCGCGGAACTTCAGCGGATCGACCGGCACCTCCGGCACCGCGATGTCGAACCACGTCTGGTTATCGAACATGGATTTCAAGCGCGCGGTGGCGCTCATCCGCATGTGATAATTCGATCCGGGAATGACGAATTGATTGGCCTCGACGTCTTTATAGAAGACGAGCTGCCCCGTTTCCGGACACTTGATCCATAGATTTTCCGGCACCTCCCGGCGCTGTAGCAGGCTGCGAATTTTCGGCCGTACGTTTGAAATCCAGTTCATTGCACCAGCGCTCACGGGAAGTTTAACGGTCGGTCCACTATATCATTGTCGAAGCGAGCCTTGGGACAGCCGGCTCGATCCGGCGGCGTCGTTATGCCGCCTGCCCGCCGGCACAATTTTGCCTTTGTGCTCAATCAAGTACGGTGCGGTCATGGCGAAGCCCGGGTTACGGCGGACTAAGGCGGGGGTTAACCACATAGAGCTAGCGTCAGCCACGGCGAAGGGGTTGAAGCGTAGGTTGCGAGCGAGAACTTCGGTATGAGAAAGCTTGTCGCGACATTTTTCGCTGCTGGCGCGCTGGTCGCCGCGCAATGCGCGGCCGCGGCCGATCTTTCCGTTGCGCCTTTGTACAAAGCGCCGCCGCAGCAACCGAGCCCGATCTATAATTGGACCGGCTTCTATCTCGGCGCCAATGGTGGCGGCGGTTGGGGTCGCTCCTGGTGGCAATCGCAGTCCACGTCGATCGATCTCTCGGGCGCGCAGGTCGGCGGCACGGCCGGATACAATTGGCAATTCGGCAGCGCCGTGCTTGGCGTTGAAGGCGATATCGATTGGTCGAACCTTAAAGGCACGAGCGGCGCTGGGCTCTGCCCCGGCTGCAGCACCAGCGACAGTTGGCTGTCGACCGTGCGCGGGCGGGCCGGTTACGCGTTTGGCGGAATTATGCCTTACCTCAGCGGCGGTTTGGCGGTAGGCGACATCCGCGCCTCCGCGCCGGGCTTCCCCAGAGCGAGCACCACCAACGCGGGCTGGACCGTTGGCGGCGGCATTGAGATTGCGCTGCCCGGCAACTGGACGGCCAAAGCCGAGTATCTTCACGTCGATCTCGGCACGTTCAATTGCGGGCTCAATTGCGGCACTTCGCCGACGAATAACGTCTCCATGCACGATGACATCGTTCGCGCCGGCCTCAATTATCACTTCGGCTGGGGCAAATAAGCTGCTGCCGCCGGCGCGAACAAACGAGCGCGCCCTCGTTCTAACCATCCTGGCAAAAATAACTGTGTAGTCGGTACCGTATTCGGTCGCGCGACGCGCATAACGTCGCGCTTGCTGCTATGATGGCGGCGCGGTGACTGGAGGGGTTGAGATGACCACGGCTTGGCTTGCTGTTGCGATCGCGGTCGCACTGGTCGGTCCGGCGTTGCCTGCCGATCGTGCAATGGCGGCCGGGCCAGCGGCTACGTCACGCATGTTCAGCGCCGATTTTTACCTATCGGGCTGCCGGGATTTCGTCGCTGGCCGGTCCAACTTCTTCGCCGGGCGCTGCGTTGGCGCCGTCGAGGTCCTCGACGCCTTGAATGCCGACACCA
>JBQCCX010000257.1:0-2400 GCA_051961815.1 Xanthobacteraceae bacterium | reverse complement strand
AGCGAGCCACGGTAATTGCCCCGATTTTGCCTTGTCTGGTCACACTTCCGCCCCCACATGGGGATTCAAAGGCTTATGGGGCCGGGCGGATGATGCTGCGGCCGACTCATGTTAGAAGGCCGCCATGCCGACAATCGCTCTGGTCGACGACGACCGCAATATCCTGACCTCGGTTTCAATTGCGCTTGAAGCCGAAGGCTACCGGATCACCACCTATACCGACGGCGCGTCGGCGCTCGACGGTTTTAAGACGGCGCCCCCCGATCTCGCCATTCTCGATATCAAGATGCCGCGGATGGACGGCATGGAGACATTGCGACGACTGCGCCAGAAGTCGGACTTGCCGGTGATCTTTCTGACTTCAAAGGATGAAGAGATCGACGAATTGTTTGGTTTGAAAATGGGCGCGGACGATTTCATCCGCAAACCGTTTTCGCAGCGCCTTCTGGTCGAGCGCGTCAAGGCGGTGCTGCGCCGTTCCTCACCGAAGGACGGCACCATGCCGAAGGAGGCCGACAGCAAGGTGCTCGAGCGCGGCCAGCTGCGCATGGATCCGGAACGTCACACCTGCACCTGGAAAAACGAGCCGGTGACGCTCACGGTAACCGAGTTTCTGATCCTGCAAGCGTTGGCGAGCCGCCCTGGCGTGGTGAAAAGCCGCAACGCCTTGATGGATGCCGCGTATGACGACCAGGTTTACGTGGACGATCGCACCATCGACAGCCACATCAAACGGCTGCGCAAAAAGTTTAAAGCGAGCGACAACGAATTCGACATGATCGAAACGCTGTACGGTGTCGGATACCGCTTCAAGGAATAAACGTGACGCGCATGATCGGGAACGCCGGCTGGGTTCCCGACGTCCATGCGACGTGATTGCGCGACGAGACGGAGCCTCCGCAACTGACGCCCACGGGCGCGCAGACGGTCGGTAACAGGCGCCCTTTCGGGCCCGCTGCGGGGCAGGCCGAGCGCAAATAGGGCTCCTGACTGGGCGACTGACGTGCGGTAGTAATGGCGTCCGGCCTCCGGCCAGTCCGTCCCGCCTTGGGCGGGTGGCGGGCGGGAAGGCCATCGAAACCCCGGCAGACGACGTGCTCGACCGAACCGCAGAGACCCAAGCATCGACGGAAGCTGCCGTCGACAAGGAGACCGAGAGCCAGAGCGCCGGCATTGGCGAGCTGACGGCGCAGCATGGCGTCGGCGCGTGGCTGGCGCGTGGCTGGCAATTCTTCATCACCCAGAGCTCGTCGAGCCTCACGCGCCGCATCGTTGTTCTCAATCTGACCGGCCTGGTTGCCCTTTCGATCGGCATTATCGTGCTGTCGCAATTCCGGGCCGGGCTGATCGACGCGCGCATTCAAAGTCTCTTGGTTCAGGGCGAGATCATCGCCGGCGCGATCGCATCTTCGGCGACGGTGGAAACCGATTCATCGATCACGCTTGATCCGGACAAGCTTCTCAATTTGCATCCGGGCGAAAGTTACGGTCCGAACGAAGACGCGCTGTACGGGCTCGATTTTCCGATCAATCCCGAGCGCGTCGGACCGATCCTGCGCCGCCTGGTTTCGCCGACCAAGACGCGTGCGCGCATCTATGATCGCGATGGCATCATGCTCGTCGACAGCCGCAACCTGTTCGGCCGCGGCGACATCTTGCGTTACGATCTGCCGCCGCCCAGCGCCGAAAAGCCCGGCTTTTTCGAGCGCGCTTTCATCGCGCTGCGGATGTGGCTCGGGCGCGGCGATCTTCCGCTCTATCACGAGCTTGGCCCTGATGACGGCAGGGGCTACGCGGAAGTCGCGCGCGCGCTGGACGGGCACAACGCCAGCATGGTGCGCATCAATGAGCGCGGCGACGTGATCGTCTCGGTTGCGGTGCCGGTGCAGCGCTTCCGTGCGGTGCGCGGCGCATTGATGCTCTCGACCCAGGGCGCCGATATCGATGACATGGTCAAGGCCGAACGGCTGGCCATTCTGAAAGTGTTTCTGATCGCCGCGGCGGTGATGGTCGTGCTGTCGATCCTTTTGGCGGGCACCATCGCCGAACCGGTGCGGCGCCTCGCCGACGCTGCCGAACGCGTGCGCCACCGCATCCGTTCGCGCGTGGAGATCCCCGATTTCACCCGCCGCCGCGACGAGATCGGCCACTTGTCGGGCACGCTGCGTGGCATGACCGATGCGCTCTACAGCCGGATCGAAGCTATCGAAAGCTTTGCCGCGGACGTGGCGCATGAACTGAAAAACCCGCTGACGTCTCTGCGCTCCGCGGTCGAAACTTTGCCGCTCGCCAAGAGCGACGAAAGCCGCTCGCGCCTGCTCACCATCATTCAACACGACGTGAAGCGGCTTGATCGTTTGATCTCGGATATTTCCGATGCCAGCCGGCTGGATGCCGAGC
>JBQCCX010000256.1:0-7229 GCA_051961815.1 Xanthobacteraceae bacterium | reverse complement strand
GACATACCGCTGACACCGGCGATCACCTCGGCAGGAAAACGCGCCGCCAAGCGCGCATGCAGATGCATGTAGGAGCCGTAGAACAGCGGATCGCCTTCGCAAATCACGGCGACCGTACGCCCGGCGGCAAGGTGCTCGCCGATCTCATCAGCCGCGCGCCGATAAAAAGAATCCAGCGCGTCGCGATAGCCGGCGCTGCATTTCGGCAGTTCGGTTGTCACCGGATAAGCGAGCGGCAGTTCAACGATGCCGGGGCGCAGGTATTGCCCGATTGTCGCGCGCGAGTGACTGGGATTTCCAGCTTTGGCGAAATACGCAATCACGTCGGCATCGCGCAGCGCCCGCGCGGCCTTCAGCGTTACCAGTTCCGGATCGCCCGGTCCGACGCCGACCCCCAAAAGCTTGCCTGATTTGACTGTCATAGGCCGGGCCTCGCCAAAGCATTGACGGCCGCCGCGGTCATCGCGCTGCCGCCGATGCGGCCGCGCACGATCAGAAACGGCACGCCACTTGCGCCTGCGGCCAGGGCGTCCTTCGATTCGGCGGCGCCGACAAAGCCGACCGGAACGCCAAGAATCGCCGCAGGTTTGGGCGCGCCGGCAGTCAGCAGTTCGAGCAATCGGAACAGGGCCGTTGGGGCATTGCCGATAGCGACGACTGCGCCGGCGAGCCGGTCAAGCCACAGATCGAGAGCGGCCGCCGAACGTGTGGTGCCGATCTTTGCGGCAATCGCGGCGCTGCGCGGATCGTTAAGTGTGCAAACAACGGCGTTGCCGGCCGGCAACCGCGCGCGGGTGATGCCATGCGCCACCATTTCCGAGTCGCACAGGATCGGCGCGCCGGCGGCGAGCGCTGCGCGCGCCGCCGCGACCAATTCGCCGCCGAAAAGAACGTGCTCGGCGATATCGACTTGGCCGCAAGCGTGGATCATACGCACGACGATCTCGGCTTGCTCCGGCGTAAAGCGCGACAGATCGGCTTCGGCACGAATGATCGCGAACGATCGTTTATAGATGGCTGCGCCGTCGCGCAGATAGGTCGCCTGGTTTGCTGCCGCCTCAGACATGCCGTCCCTCGTGAGCTTTGCGCAGGTGAGCGGCGATCATGGCCGGCAATTCATGCAACGGCACGGTCGCAAACGGCGCGTCGCGCGCCGTTCCGCTGGCGACCAGGCCGCAAGCGCCCGGCGCGCCGACCACAGTGAGCGACGCGGCGCCGGGATGGGCGCAGCCTTTGGCGCAGCCCGATACATGGATGGTCAGCCCGTCGCTCAAACAGGGCGCCGCGGCGGCGGCAAGTCGCGGCGCCATGGTCCTGGCGGCAATATGAGCGGCGGAGCAGAGCGGCGCGCCGGCGCAGGCAATCACATGCCGCCGCGGATCGTCGGCGCGGGTGATGAAGCCGAGCTGCGCGGCGGCGGCAAAGAACCGTGCTGCGCTTTCGCTCGTCAGGCCGATCGCCAAAAGGCTGCGATCTGGCGCAGTACGCAGCCCGCGCACACCGGCCGCCGCCGCGGCGTCGAGGATTTGCTCGAGCGCGGTCGCCTCGGCGTGGCCAAAAGCCAGGCCGATGCCGGCGGCAAAACACTCATCGCGCAGTGCATGCAAGCCGATCGGGTCGCGAGATCGGCGCGGCGCAGAACTCGCAGTATCGGGTTTTGCTGTAGGCCGGCGTGCGAAGGCCAGCGCGTCGGCAAGACGGTGCGCTCCTTCGCTGGCGGTCATGTCGCGCGCGCGCGCCCCGCGCTCCGCCAGAACGAGCAGCAGGCGCGAAACCGCCTCTGCGCCGTCATCCATTGCAATCACGCCAAGGTCGAAGGCGCTTGCATCGTCGCCGCCGACGGCGAGCCGCAGCACCGTCTCGCCATCGCACAGTTGCGCGCGCAGGCGAATGTCGGCGGGGACGCGGGCAAGATTGAGCAAAGCGCCGCCGTCGATGGTGATGGAAACCTTGGGATCGAGGCGGCCGGCAAACGCCTGATGTGCAATGGCGGACCGCACAGCGGCGGCCAATGCGGCTCCGTCGCAGATCTCGCCCGGGTCAAGTCCGGCGAGCGGATTGCACAGAACCGGCACGCCATCTTCGGCGGCGATGCCAAGCGCAGCCATCGCATCGGCAAATCGCGGCGCCGAATCGGCGCGCAAGCCCCGCACCTGAATGCTGCCGCGGGCGGTGACCTCGATGATGCCATTGCCATGGGCACGCGCCGCCGCGCACAGCGCAGCGAAGGCGTCGAGCGCGATCGTGCCGATCGGCAGGAGCCGCACCAGCAAGCCATCGCCAGTCGGCAATGGCTGCGACAGTCCCGGGCAAATTCCCCGCCGCAACGGACTGCCGAAGGCATTGTTGAGCGGCGCGGTCATGGCATGGCTCCGGCACTCGCCTCGGCGCGCAGCGCCGCCAGCGACGCACTGAGATCATTGCGCCGCGGGTGCCAAAATCCGCGTTGCATTGCCGTCTCGAGCCGATGCGCGATACTGGCCGCGGCGGCCGGATTCTCGCGCAGCAGAAAATCCCGGACCGCGGCATTTTCGACATAGGCGGCATGGAGGAGATCGAACAATTCGCCGGCCACCGCGCCGGTGGTTTCGGCGAAATTCACCAGGCGATCCACTGTTTCGGCGAGCTCGGCGGCGCCGCGCGGGCCGTGGCGCATCTGGCCGGCGATGAAGCGCGGATTGACCGCTCGGGCGCGCACAATGCGCGACAGTGCGACCGAGAGCGGCCGCGCCCGCGGCCGTTCCGGATCGCTCATGTCGAGCATGACGAGATCGGCGGCGCGGCCCAGCATCCTGGCGGCGGCGGCAAAGCCGCCGACGAAGGCAACGTCCTCGGCACCTTCGAGGAGATCCCGCGCCGGATCGTCACTGACATGAATGAGCATGTCGGCGTCGGCTACGCGCGCGGCGAAACCGCCAGGCGCCGCGCCAGCTTCGCCTTCGGCGCCGCGATAAACGTGCGACGCCGCGCCGAGATAAGCGGCGCCGATCGCGTCGGCCTCAATCTCGCGGCCCAGCAGATCTTCAACGCCGGCGCCATAGGCGCCCGGCGCATTACCGAAAATCCGATCGAGCCGGACGTCGCGTTTGCCATTGCCGGCGCGCCGGGCCGCAGCGAGCGGATTCTCATCGTCGGCTTCATCGCGGGCGGCGACCGCCTGCACCGCGGCATCGATCAGCGCGATCTGCGCCGGGACCAGATCGCGGAACAATCCGGCTACCCGCCAGGTCACGTCGACTCGCGCCCGCCCGTTCGCCGCGACCGGCAGCACTTCGACGCCGGTGACGCGCCCGGTTGCGTGCTCCCAGAGCGGGCGGCAGCCAAGAAGCGCAAGGCCTTGCGCGATTTCTTCGCCGCCGGTGCGCAGCGTGGCGCTGCCCCACAGGTCGATCACCACCGCGCGCGGCGGCTCGCCATAGTTCTGCAGATGCGCGCGCACCACTTCGCTCGCCGCCGCGCCGCCGATCTCCATCGCGGTCGGCGTCGGCAGCGTGCGCGGGTCGGCGGTGAAAAGATTGCGCCCGGTCGGCAGCACGTCGCGCCGGCCGCGCGCTGGCGAACCTGCCGGGCCGGCGGCGATACGTCGGCCATCCAGCGCAGCGATCAGGCTTGCGCGTTCCGCCGCGGCAGAGTCGCGCCAAAGCGGATCGGCGGTAGCGGCCGGGACGCGGCCGAAAACATGCTGGCCGTCTTTGACGGCAAGGTCCTTGAGATCGCACAGCCAGGCGTCGATGCGTTTGAGCGCTTCATCGGCAGGCACAGTGGCGTCGGCGCCAGCGTCGCGGGCGAGGCCGGTACGCCGCGCGGTGTCGATGATCAAAGCGGCAAGCCGCTCGCGGCGCCGCCGATCGAGGCCCTCGGCCTGCGCGTATTCATCGAGCAAGAGTTCGAGCGCATGCGCGTCGCCGGTTGGTCCGCCCGCGATCAGCGGCGGCGGCAAATGACCGATAGTCACGCCGGCAATGCGGCGCTTGGCCTGCGCCGCCTCGCCGGGATTGCTGACGATGAACGGATAGATCACCGGCAGCGCTCCGGTCACGATTTCCGGAAAACAGGCGGCGGTGAGCGCGACAGCCTTGCCGGGCAGCCATTCCAGCGTGCCGTGCGCGCCCATGTGGACGAGCGCGTCGACGCGCGCGACATGTTGCAGCCACAAGCCGAACGCCACCAGCGCATGGCGCGGCGGCAATTGCGGATCGTGATAATCGGCCCTGCGGTCGGAGCTTCGCCCGCGATCCGGGGGCAGCGCCACAACGACATTGCCGAATGTCTGGGCGCGAAAACGGAACGCGCCGTCGCGCAGATCGGGATCGTCGGCCGGCTCGCCCCAGGCTTGATGGAGCTTTTCGGCAGCGGACCGCGGCACGCGCGCGAGTAAGCGCGTGTAAACCTCAAGCGACAGCGCGGCAGGGTCGGACCCGCGCGCGAGTTCGTCGAGCAAGGCGTGCGACGTGCGCGGTGCGCCGGCGACGGCGTAGCCGGCGTCGGTGAGATCGTCGAGCGAGGCCAGCACGCTTGCCGGTACGTCGAGGCCGACGGCGTAGCCGGCGCGATCCTTCGCGCCTGGATAGTCGGGCATCAGGATCGCGATCCGGCGCTGGGAGCGCGGCCGTTGCGCCAACCGCAGCCATGCGGCAATGCGATCGGCGGCGATCGCCATGCGATCGGATTCGACGCGGCTTGCCAGCGCGGTGAAAGCGAGATCTTCGCAGCGCGGCAATGCCTGTTTGAACGCGACGACGCCGGTCAGTACCCGGCCATCCAGTTCCGGGAGCACGACGTGCATCGCCAGATCCGCGGCGCCGAGGCCGCGCGGACTGTCGCACCACGCCGCGTATCGCGTGGTGGCGCTGACGATCTGAAACACCGGTACCTCGAGAGCGTCGAGTGCGGTCGCTGCCGTGGCGCCGCTTGCCGCAAAACCGGTCATGGTCACGACCGCCGCCGGGCCGAGCTCACCAAAAGCCTCGCGAAGAAATGCGGTCGCGTCGCGGTCCTTCAGCGATGTGACGAATAATGGCGCGGCAGCAAGCTCGCGCGCCGCCAACGCCGCGCACAGCGCGTCGACCGGTGCGGTATCGCCGGCCAACAGCATCGCCCGATAAAAGATGACGGGCACGATGGGGCGGCCTGCTGCGTGTCTGCCGGGCAGGCGATCGAGGGGCACCGCGCCTTCGCCGGGAAGGTAACCGGCAAGCCGCGGCACCGCTCGAGGCTCCTGCGCCTGCAGTGCACATCCGGCGTGACGCGCGAGAGAGCGAAGCAGCGCGCGCAGATTGCCGATCCCGCCTTCGCGGAAATATTGCAACAACCGCCGCAGCTCCTCCTGCGGCAGAGTGGAAGCGGCATCGAGCCGCGGATCGTCGCGGTCTTCGCCCGGCAACACCGCGAGCGCGCTGCCGCGCTCGCGCGCCACCGCGGCCAGGCGGTCGACGCCGTATCGCCACCAATCGAGCCCGCCAAGGAGGCGTACCACGATGACCTTGGCATGGGCGCCGACCCGGTCGATCCACAGATCGACCGACATCGGGTGCCGCAAATCGCGCAAATGCGCCAAGCGCAAGCTTGGCAGCGCGTTACGTTCGGCCTCCCAGGCGCCAGCCAGCGCGGCAAGATCGCTATCGGCAAACGACAGGATCGCAATCTCGCCCGGCGGTTGGCCGAGATCGACCGCTTCGACGATTTCGTCGAGACCGGTCGAACTCGTCGTGAGCAGATGCATCGCTCACCCCATAAAAAAGCTTAGGCGCGCAGCGCCTCGGTCACCGCGGCGCGGTTGAGGCCTTTCAGGCCGATCACGACCAGCCGGCCTTGGCGGCGCTCGGCGACGCCCCACGGCCGGTCGAATTGACAAGTCACCCGCGCGCCGACCGCCTGTACCAAAAGCCGCAACGGCTTGTTGGCCACCGCGGCAAAGCCCTTCACACGAAGCACTTCGAACCGTTCGGCGAGCGCCGCAATCCGCGCCGCCAGCGTCGCCGGATCGGTCAACTCATCGAGAGCAACGACGAAGCTGTCAAAATCGTCGTGATCGTGCTCGGCTTCGGCATCGTGCCGGGTCGGTCGATTGGCAATCTCATTTTCAGTTGCGATGCCGAGCCCGAGCAGCAGCCTTTGATCGACCTTGCCGTCGCTGGTGGTCAGCACTTTGACGCTCCGCGGCAGCGCGCTCGCGATCGCGGCGCGTGCGCGCTCAAGTCCGGCAGCGTCCAACAGATCGCGCTTGTTCAGCACAACCAGATCGGCGCAGGCGATCTGATCTTCGAAGACTTCTTCGACCGGGTCGTCGTGCGCGAGCGCGGTGTCGGCGGCGCGCTGAGCTTTAAGCGCCTCGAGATCGGCGGCTACGCGGCCGCCGGCAAGCGCCGCGCCGTCGACCACGACGACCACGCCGTCCACGGTGACGCGGCTCTTGATCGCGGGCCAGTGAAAGGCCTGCACCAGCGGCTTCGGCAAAGCCAGGCCCGAGGTCTCGATCACGATGTGGTCGACCCCGTCTTTGGCCAAAATGGCGTCAAGCGCGGGCACGAATTCGTCCGCGACCGTACAGCACAGGCAACCGTTGGCCAGTTCGACGATATTCTCTTCCGGGCAAGCGGCGTCGCCGCATGCTTTGAGGATTTCGCCGTCGATGCCGACATCGCCAAACTCGTTGACAATGACCGCGAGCCGCCGGCCCTGCGCATTGGCCAGAATGTTTCGGATCAAGGTGGTTTTGCCGGCGCCGAGAAAGCCGGTGACGATCGTGCAAGGCACGCGCGCAAGCGCGGTCGGCGCGCTGTTCATGAATCGCTCTCCACGAAATCGAACGGGGGCACACGCGCGATCAAGGCGCGCTTGAGGACTTCGGGTCGGCCGCGCCACGGCAAAATGCCGTCGCTGGCGCCGGCGAGAAGTTTCGCGCCGGCGACCAGCGCGCCGGCATTGCCGGCGTCGAGCCCGCCGAACACGTAGGTCCATGAGCCGTTGCAGCGCATCGCGGCGCTCGGGCCGCGTGTGCAATTGGCGAGGCAGCGCAGGCGGCGCACTTCGACATCGGTTCCGGCGGCGGCTTGCTCGGTCGCTTCGGCGAGCAGCTCGCCGGGACGCGGCTCGGCGTCAGGCTCGCCGGCGCGCCGGCAGGTGACGCAAACGTAGATCAGAGGCGACGGCTTGTCGGACATCGGCCTGCCTCACGCGCGCTCGACGACAATGCGGCCGAAGCCGCGCCAGCGATAGATCAGATAGGA
>JBQCCX010000255.1:0-13322 GCA_051961815.1 Xanthobacteraceae bacterium | reverse complement strand
CGGCTTTTGAGCCCCTCCACGTAGTCGCGTCCCGCCTTTAGGCCGATCTGAAACAGCCGTTGCTGCTCTTTGCTATCGTGAAACAGGGACGCATAGGTGGAGCACCTGAACGCGGCCGACATTTTGTCGCCGACGGCGACTATTTCCCGATCACTCGCGGCACGGCAAGGTGACAAGAACGCAAAGGTGTTGATGATTACAGTCGCAAAAATTGCGGCGCGGCTCATGACTGGCTTGTCGGTCGGGATAGTATCCATGGTCCATCGATCACTTGTAATTGGTAGCAGCTCCAGCGTGGGATGAACCAGCGGCAAAAACAGGGCAGGGAGCCTTGAACTTGGCTTCCTCCATCGGAGCTATCGGGAGGAACAATGATAGGGCTGGCTCGATGATCGGAACGTCCTGGGGCAGTGCGGAGAAGGTAGCGATTGAGGCTGTGGTTGTCGGAATCATCGCCACCTTGGCGACCGATCTTTGGCTATGGCTACTGCAGATCTTCGGCGTTCCCCCCGCGAATTGGGCACTGGTCGGTCGGTGGGTGGCATGGATGCCGCGCGGCGTGTTCGTGCACCGGCCGATCGCTGCGACGCCATCAATTCGCGGCGAACTCGCGATCGGGTGGGGCTTTCACTATCTCATCGGCATTGCTTACGCGGCGCTTTACTTGGCCATAACGCGCGTGGTGCTCGCTTCAGGTCCGACGCTCATCTCGGCGCTGATGTTTGCGCTCGCGCTCCTCGTTGTACCGTGGTTCGTCATGCAACCCGCGCTCGGGCTCGGGTTCTTCGCGGCGCGGACGCCGCACCCGGGCGTAGCCCGCACCATCAGCATTTCCGGGCATGCCGCTTTCGGCATCGGTCTCTATCTAGGGACCCTCGCGATCGGCTTGCTTTGAGTCGATGCGCGGAAACCTGCCGATCTGACGTCTTTATGGGTCAGAAACAGCTCAACATTTTTTCAGTGCCGGGTAATCGCGCGAATAGACCGGATGGGCCAGGAATTCCTGCTCCGGCCAGGTCCAGAATTGGCTGACGTTCTCGTAGGTCTTGATGAGCTTGTTCCATAATTTCAGTCCGTACTTGGCGCCCTCCTTGTCGCAGCGCCTGATGTAAAAATTGCCGACCACATTGCCCAGGTGATCGAATTTAAGCGGCCCGCGTGGGGTATCGGTGAGGCTGACGCCGCGAAGAGTGGTAATCAGCTTTTCCCTGTCGCTCACATCGCCACCGGTCGTCTGCAGCGCGGCATCGGCAACCTGACAATTGATGTACAGACCAGCGGCATAGAAGCCGGGAATGACATCAAAGTTCTTTCGCATGCCATCGATGAAACGCTGGTTATGCTCGGTTGGGACCTCAAGCGAATAGGCCGAGCAAGAGACCATGCCGACTGCTTCATCGCCGAAACTTCTTAAAAGCGCATCGTCGCCACCCGTCCATCCGGTCACGACCGGATATTTCAATCCGGCATCGCCGTAAGCCTTCATGAAACGCAGCGGATTTGAACCGGCGAAGCCCTGACAAACGCCGTCGCAATCGCTGATTTGGGCGATGTAGGGTGTGTAATCCGGCGTCACCAATGGCGGCCAAAGCTTGCTCACCACGCAGCCGCCGTCCTTCTCGAACGCAGCCTGGAAACCGCCCAATTCCTCGTAGTCGAAGGCAATATCCTCGCCGATCGCGACCACGCGCTTCAGTTTCATTTCGGTCGCCGCATAATGACCCATCGGATGCAGCGCCTGCGACGCGGTTGCCGAAGCGCGCAACAAATAAGCGCTGGGCTGACGCTGGGTCAGATTGTCAGCCGCCGCCAGGCTGAGCGTCGGGACCTTCTGCTGTTGGATGTAGTCGTTGATTGCGTAAAGTTCCGCCGTTGCGAGCGGACCGAGAATGAGATCGACTTTATCGCGCTCGACCAATTCTTGCGCCTTGGTCTTGGCGCCGGCGGGCGTGCCCGTGGTATCGGCCGAGACAAAATCTACCTTGCGTCCGCCGATTGTGTTGTTGGTCGCCTTCAAATAGGTCAGCACGCCCTGTTCCATCTGGATGCCGCCCTGGGCGAGCGGCCCGACTTTGACAGTCAAAAGCCCGATCTTGAGCGGCGCCGCCTGCGCAATTGCAGGCGCAGGAAAATGGCCGAGCGCACCAGCAAGCCCCGCTGCCGTCCCGGTAACGAGCGTACGGCGACTGATTTTGCGTGGCATGATGTTCTCCCGCTGCGGATGCAGCGCGTGGCGCGCCGCGATCACCCGGTTGTACGCTCATCCCCTCGTTAGAAAGTCTAATACGATGCTTGGATGGGCGCTATGCACCACACGGGAGAGTACGTGAACTGATGTCGGCTCGATGTCCAAAACCGGACATTACGGCGCGTTGGCGCGATGTCCCGCTTGGCATCTGAAAGCGGACGTTGGGCCTGCTCGTTTATGAGGACACGGCGCTAGGCCGCGGCGGCCTGATCCGGCGGCTTGGCGCCGGGCACTTTGGCGGCGCCGCTATCGGCCGCTTCGCCGTGGTCGAGAATGGCGGTGCGCCTGGCGGCGATGGCGAAACGCAGCTGATCGAGCGCGAAGGCGAACGACATCCGCACTGTCTCGTCAAATTCCTCGCGTTCGCCCTGATGTACGATCGCTATTACGAGGTTGTCCGCCTCGACCTGGAGCTGTTCGAGCGTTTGGAGCGTCTGTGCCGCATGCGCCTTGCGCACCAGGTCGAGCACACGCTGCAGGAGCCGCAGCCGCCGCGTGCGTGTATCCCGGCGCAGATAGCTTGCAAGCCCCGCCAGCGCCGATCCGAACACCGGAAAGATCAGCATGCCATAGAAGATGTCGTCGCCGTATCTGTCGAAGAACGATTGCTGGCTATCGTTCAAATAGGCGAGCGCGCCTGGATGCGCGACCACGTCGGCGTCCTTGTCGGTTGAAGGCGCCTCGATCTTGATTTCGCCCGGCATCGCCGCCGCGAGCGCCTGACGCGACGAATAGATGACTTTCGCCAGCGCGGCGACGACCGAATCGCTGATGGACTTCCGCGCCACCAGGTATTCGGCGAAACTCAAGCTCTTGAGGCTGTCGTCGGGAGCGGGCGGCTTGCCGCCGAAGGTCCCGGCGTCGATGTCGATCGAATCGAACACCGGATTGCGTTTGGCGATGCCGTCGGCCTGATCGATGGCGACGAAGCTCGGCGCGTCACCGTTGCGGCTCGCCGCTTTCACCGCGCCGGAAATAGCGGCGCCGGTTGCGGCGCCGGCGACGAACAGCACATCGACCTGATTGTTCTTGATCGCCTCGGCGATATTTTTCGCATCGATCTCCGAGACCGTCACCTTGGCGGCGGGGACGCCATAATGGTCGAGCACGGCGCGAAGGAGCTCGGGGGTCGCTTCATTGCCGCTGACGATGCCGACACGATGGCCGGCAAGCTGATCGATCTTTTCGATCTTTGACTTCTTTGCCTTTTTTCCCGACGCCGCCGCCGGAACGATCAGCGCCATGACGTTTTGGCGCAAGATCGCGACCACCGGCGCCTTCAACGAATCGTCGGCCGGGCTCGGCAGGATGGCGAGATCGGCCTTGCCGTCTTTGATGGCATCGGCGGCTTCCTGGGGTCCGGCTGCAGCAACCAGTTTCAGATGCAGATTGCGATGGGCCTGGGCGATTTGGTCTGACAACGCCTCGACGAATTTTGCGTCGTTTGGACTGGCCGCAACCCGCAAGCGTTCGGCCTCGGTGCTGAAGTAAAACGCCGCCCACGCGGCGCCGATCACGGCGAGGGTCCCGATAACCGCAATAGACCAAGTGTGGCGCAACACCGTGCGCATGCGGTTGCGCATTATATGTTCAAGCGACTCGATACTCATGATGCGGTCCGCGGACTGGCCGCGCGCGGTCTTTTCCGCGCCGGATACCCGCCTGAACAACCAGAATTTCATGGCGAGAGGGGGACGGTTTGGAACGCCGGGCGACATGATTAATTCTACCACGGCTGCGTCCGGTTGAGGCGATGGGGCAGCTGCCCGCCTGAGGCGGCCGGGATGGTGGTTAATGGAACGCGCAGTTTGCCCTCAGATCGCGTGCAAGCCGCGGAATTTGCAGCCCAAGGGCGCGATCAGGCTCCGGCCGGCCGGCTCCACGGGCCAAAGCGCAGGCCGCCGGGCATCGCCCGGTGCACCATCAGCATTTCCCCGACGGTTGCCGAGGTCACCAGCCCGACCAGCTGCTCTGATGCATTGACGATGCCGACCGCCGGGGCCGATTTCTGCTGCAACAGCCGAAATGCCTCGTCCAGGCAATGGCGGTGGCCGAGCGTCGGTATCTGGGCGCCCATCACGTCGCCGACCTTGGCGTCCGGGCCGCGGTCTTTGAGCGCGCGGATGACGTCATTGCGCGCCAGCAGCCCAATCGGGCGGCCAAGGCCGTCGACCACCGGGAATTCGCCCTGGCTCGTGTGCAACAGCGTCTCGACTGCGGCGTCGACATGTTCGTCGGGGGTGAGCGTGACGAATTCGGTCAGCATCGCGGCGGTCACCGGCACGCCCCGCGAGATGGCGCGGATCGCGACCAGATGCGCCTCCGACGCCGCGGCGAGATAAACAAATACGGCGATGAAGATCAGCAACGGGTCGCCAAACAGGCCGACGAAGCCGAGAGCAAAGGCAACGAATTGACCGACCGAGGCGGCGATCTCGGTGGCGCGAACGTAACCGAACCGTGTCGCCAGTAGCGCACGCAGCACCCGGCCGCCGTCCATGGGGAACGCCGGGATCAGATTGAACAGCGCCAGAAACACATTCACCACGGCAAGCCGTTCGGCGAGACCGACTTTGTTGCTTTCGATCGCGCCGAGATTGCTCGGATCGATGTGAACACCGGCGAGCAAAACCAGCACCGCGGCGATCGCGACATTGACCGCCGGTCCGGCAATCGCGATCAGGAATTCCTCGCTCGGCTTTTCCGGAATCCGCTCGAGCCGTGCGACGCCGCCGATCGGCAACAGGATCACGTCGGGCGTCATCACGCCAAACCGGCGCGCGGTGAAAATGTGGCCGAATTCATGAAGCAGTACGCACAGGAACAGCAGCACCATGAACAACAGCCCGCGCCACGCAGCCTCGGCCCCGCCCGAGACGTAGCTCACGCCAAAAATCCAGGCCAGAAACAGCAGGAATGTCACATGGATGCGGATCGCGGTCCCGGCGACCGAGCCGATGTTCAAAGACCAGCCCATAACCACCTCCCAATGACCACCTCCCGGCGGCGCACCTCGATTGCGCCGCTATGCGCCTTAGGTAAGAATTGATCGGCTATTTACGAGTGCCGCGCGTTGACGATCGTGGCTCCCGATGGAGCGCGAATGGAGCGTCGATATGGCAGAAAAACTCTCCGGCGAAGCACGCAAGTCCGCGCTCGCCCGGCTCAACGGCTGGCGCGAGGCGGCGGGCCGCGACGCCATTACCCGGAAATTCGTGTTCAAGGACTTCAACGAAGCGTTCGGCTTCATGGCGCGCGCCGCACTGGTTGCGGAAAAGCTCGACCATCACCCGGAATGGTCGAACGTCTACAAAACCGTCGAGGTCACCCTCTCGACGCACGATGCCGGCGGGCTGACCGAACTCGATATCAAGCTCGCCGAGACCATGGACAAGCTCGCCGGCTGATTGACCGGCTTGTTTAATGCCTTGCGGCTGCCGTCTTTCACGGCCATCTGATGGGTGACCAACTTCTGGTCCGGAGGGTCCGATGGGTTTCTGGGAGCAAGCGGCCAAGTGGTCGGATTTTCGGCCGGATTTCTGGCCGGACTTCGCGGCGCTGACCCGTCGCATGGCGGAGGACGAGAGCGCCTTGCGCCAGAAACTTTGGCGCAAGCTCAAGCGCGAAGTGGCGAGCGTCCCGTTCCTGGAAGACGTGCTTACGGCACATTATTGCGCATTCGACCACAACACCCCGGTTCACGTGAAGGCGGTGCTGGTCGGTGCGATTGTCTACTTCGTCGTGCCCGACGATCTGCTCCCGGACGCGTTGCCAATCATCGGTTATGCCGACGACGCCGCGGTGCTCGGGATGGCGATCAAGATGATGTCCTCGCACATCAAGCCGGAACATCGTGAGGCGGCACGGCGCATGGTGGCGCGACTGCGCGAGGGGTAGGAACCCGGCTAAACCCGCAGCACGATCTTGCCCATTGCCTTGCGCGCGGCCAGCACGTCGAGCGCCGCCGCGATCTCGGCCAGCGGAAAGACGGCCTGGACATGGGCGCTGAGCTTGCCCTCGGCAGTCCACTGCAAGATATCCGCCATCAAGCCGCGCTGTTTGCCCGGTTCGCGGGCGGTCCAGGCGCCCCAGGCGACGCCGCGAATATCGCAGCTTTTCAAAAGCGCGAGGTTGAGCGGCATTTTGGGAATTTCGCCGGCGGCAAAGCCGACCACCAGATACCGCCCCAACCAGGCGAGCGAACGCAGCGCCGGTTCGGCATAGCGGCCGCCGACCGGATCGTAGACGACGTCGATGCCATGCGCGCCGCCGAGCCGTTTGAGCGCGCCGCGAAGATCTTCGCGCTCATAGTTCACGGTTTCATCGGCGCCGTGCTCGCGCGCGAAGCCGAGTTTGTCGTCGGCCGATGCGCAGGCGATGACGCGCGCGCCCATAAGCTTGCCGAGTTCGATGCTGGCGAGTCCGGTGCCGCCGGAGGCGCCGAGGACGACGAGCGACTCGCCGGGCTTGAGCCCGGCGCGCTCGCGCAGCGCATAGAGCGTGGTGCCATAGGTGACGGTCAGTCCGGCGGCGCGTTCGAAGTCGAGTTCGTCCGGAATCTTGACGAGCCGCGCCACGCTGACGGCGACCAGTTCGCGGGCCGCGCCCCAGCCGTTATAGCCCATCACCCGATCGCCGGGCGCGACCTCGGCGACGCCGCTGCCGACGCTCTCGACGACGCCGGCGAATTCCGCGCCGGGAGAAAACGGAAACGGCGGCTTGTGCTGGTATTTGCCGGCGATGATGAGCGTGTCGAAAAAATTGAGCGCCACCGCCTTGATGCGCACGAGCGCTTCGCCGGGGCCGGCGCGGGGTGCCTCGATCTCGGCGAGTTGCAGCGCGTCCGGCGGGCCAAATTGCGTGCAGAGAACAGCCTTCATTCCCAGGGATCCACTTTTGCCGCCGCAAAACGCTGCGGCCGCGCTTTCATAACCACGAAAACCGCGACTTGGGAAAGCGGCGGCTTACGGACGGACGTGTTGGAATTGGATAAAATTTAAAGTTTTGCTATCAGTATTGTTGGTCACGGTTTGGGGCATTGCCGCGCGAGGTCCGAATGCAGCGCCTACGGATGCGGCGACTGGGCATCAGCCGATCATTGGGACTTGGATTTGTGCTGCTCGGTGCAGCATGGGCGGGTGCGTGCCTCGCTCCCGCGCGCGCCCAGCAATCCTCGCCGCCGGCTACCGCGCCGGCCAAACCCAAGCCCAAACCTGAGGCGGCGCCGGCCAAACCGGCTGCGCCTTCCGCCGCCAAGCCGGCGACGCCGGCGCCCGCCGGCGGAGCGCAACCGAAACTCCTCGGCCAATACGGACCGTGGGGCGCCTATACGGCCATGCCGGGAGGCAAGAAAGTCTGCTTCGTGCTGGCCAAGCCGAGCTCGTCGGAGACCAATCCGCCAAACCGGCCGCGCAACCCGGTCTACATGTTCATTTCCACACGGCCAGCCGACAAAGTCGCCAACGAAATCTCGCTGGTGGTCGGCTATCCGTTCAAGCCGGGCACCGAGGCCAGCGCCCAGATCGGCGGGACAACCTTCGCGCTCTATACCCAGCAGGACGGCGCCTGGATCAAGGACGCGACCCAAGAGGCCAAAATGGTGGATGCCATGCGCGGCGGCGATAATCTGGTGATCAAGGGCGTCTCGGCCAAAGGCACGCAATCGACCGACACATTTTCGCTGAAAGGCGTCTCGCAGGCCCTCGACCGTGCCGGCCAAGAATGCAAATAAGCAAACAATGGAAATCGTAACGGCTGCCGCCTGGCGGCCCGCGCATTGCGGCAACCGCGAGCGGGTGTGCTGAGCAGGCGCCGCTACTCGCTCGTTGCCAGGCAAGCACTATTTAAGGGACAGCCCTGATTTAAAGGACAACCCCGGCCCCCGCTATTTGGCCTCCTTTTGGCGTATCTGGATCGCGCAGCATGAGTTCCTTGGCCGCAACCGACACCGCCACGGGCTTTGTGGAAAAGCATCCGCTGGAGCGCTATGCGCCGCCGGCGCAGCCGTCGCTGGTCGGCATGCCGCGGGCCATGCTGGCGCAGGCCTTGGCCGAGCTCGGCGTGCCGGAACGCCAGCGCCGGATGCGCGTGCAGCAGATCTGGCATTGGCTCTACGTACGCGGCGTCCAGCATTTCGACGCGATGACCACGCTGTCGAAAGATTTGCGCGCGCAATTGGCGCGAGGTTACACGCTGGCGCGGCCACCGACCGCCGCCGAGCAGGTCTCGGTTGACGGCACGCGCAAATGGCTCATTCAGCTGCCGGGCGAGCGCGCCGCGGCGCCGCATGAGGTCGAATGCGTCTACATTCCCGAGACCGACCGCGGCACGCTGTGCATTTCCAGCCAGGTCGGCTGCACGCTCAATTGCACGTTCTGCCATACCGGCACGCAGCGGCTGGTGCGCAATCTCACCGCCGCCGAAATCGCCGCCCAGGTGGTGATCGCGCGCGACCGGCTCGGTGACTGGACCTCCGCCAGTGAGTCAGACGCTGCTGCGAGCGAGCGACGCCGCCTGGTTTCCAATGTGGTGCTGATGGGAATGGGCGAGCCGCTTTATAATTTCGACGCGGTGCGCGACGGCATCAATGTCATCGCCGACGGCGAGGGCCTGAGCATTTCCAAGCGTCGCATCACGCTCTCGACCTCGGGCGTGGTGCCGAACATCACCCGCGCCGGCGCCGAAATCGGCTCGATGCTTGCGATCTCGCTGCATGCGGTGACCGATGCGCTGCGCGACCAATTAGTACCGCTCAACCGCAAATATCCGATTGCCGAATTGCTGGAGGCGTGCCGGAACTATCCCGGCCTGTCGAACGCGCGGCGCATCACCTTCGAGTATGTGATGCTCAAAGGCGTCAACGACTCGCTCGCCGACGCCAAAGCGCTGGTGCGGCTTCTCAAGGGCATTCCCGCCAAGATCAACCTGATCCCGTTCAATCCGTGGCCGGGGACACAATACGAGTGCTCCGACTGGGACCAGATCGAAAAATTCTCCGAAGTCGTGTTCGCCGCCGGTTACGCCTCGCCGGTGCGCACACCGCGCGGGCGCGACATTCTCGCTGCCTGCGGGCAACTTAAAAGCGCGAGCGAGAAATTATCGGCTCGCGAACGCCTGGCGCTGCGCGCCATGGCCATGACCGACTGACGCGGCAGGTCTATGTCTGTGATTGGCTCATGTCCCTCATCGCACGCATGATCATGGCGTTCCTCGGCTATGGCTTCGCCTGCATCGCGGCCGCGATTGTACTCACGCTCGGCAGCCTGGCGCCAAATTGGAACGAGGTGGTGGCGCCGCTCGGGCCGCACGCCGGAGCCGCGGAGTCGATCGCGCTGTGGTCCGTCACCGGCCTCGCTGCCATCGTCATTTTTTCGGTCGGTTTTCTGCCGGCCTTGCTGGTGATCGCACTGGCCGAAGGGCTGGCGCTCCGCTCGGCGGTCGTATACGGCGTCGCGGGCGCGGCGCTGTCGCTCGCCATGGCCTATGGTCTCGATTTCGCCGGCTATGTCGCCACACCGGAAGGTGATCTCGTGCGCAACCGTGAAGTCTTCGCCGCCGCCGGAATCGCCGGCGGGCTGGTCTATTGGCTCATCGCTGGCCGGCGCGCGGGCGCATGGAAATGACGGCGCGGAAATGAGAGCCTGGACGTAACAGCATGACTCGCGCCGCGCTCTTTACCGCACTTGCCATCGGCTCTGTGTTCGGGCTCCTCTGCGCCGTCGATCCGCAGCTCGACCTCGATCTCGCCGCATTAAGCTTCGACTCCGCGCGCCATCTGTTCGTCGTCAATGCGCAGCCCTGGGTGCAGCACACCCGCACCGCGGCGCGCATCCTGATCGCGCTGTTGGCGCTGCCGGCATTTCTCGCCATTGTCTTGAAATTGATCTGGCCGCATCGGCGCATGCTGATCGAGGCGCGCGCGGCGCTGTTTTTGATCGCGACCCTGGCGCTCGGCCCCGGACTCTTGACCAATGTCGTTCTGAAGGACCATTGGGGGCGGCCGCGGCCGATCGACGTGCAACAATTCGGCGGCGACCTCCGCTTCGAGCCGTGGTGGGACCCGCGCGGCGAATGCCGGAATAATTGTTCTTTTATCGCCGGCGAGCCGTCGGGCGCGTTCTGGACGCTGGCGCCGGCTGCACTGGCGCCGCCGCCATTACAGGCGGTGGCCTATGGCGCGGCATTGGCCTTCGGCATCGGACTTGGTGCCTTCCGCATGGCCGCGGGCGCGCATTTTTTCTCCGACGTCGTGTTCGCCGGCGTGCTGATGTATCTCGTCGTCTTTATCGCCCACGGGCTGATCTATCGCTGGCCGGCCACCCGGCTGGATGAGAAGGCTTTGGCCGACCGTCTCAGCCGGTGCGGCGAGTGGCTTGCCGGCGCGCTGCGCGGCGCAGCCAGGCGGCTCGCAGGGGGATCGAAAAAACCATCCTGACGAGACAATGCTTGCGCGGCGGCGGCCGGCGCGCTTAGAGCATCGTTGCTTGAGCGTGAGTTGCCGTTCTAAGTTTTTGTAGGAGCATGATCTTTTCGGAAAACCGGTTTCCACTTTTCCGGATCATGCTCTATAGTCCGCGCGCGTTGGGCGCCCAACACCAAGCGGCCTTAACTTTATTGGTTTTCCCATGCCCGCGGACGGCGTGAACAAAAAAGACGTGCGAAAAGTCGTGCTGGCCTATTCCGGCGGGCTCGACACGTCGATCATTCTCAAATGGCTGCAGACGACCTATGGCTGTGAGGTCGTCACCTTTACCGCCGATCTCGGCCAGGGCGACGAGCTCGAGCCGGCGCGGCAGAAAGCGCTCACGCTCGGCATCCAGCCGCAGAACATCTTCATCGAGGACCTGCGCGAAGAGTTCGTGCGCGATTATGTGTTTCCCATGTTCCGCGCTAATGCGCTGTACGAGGGTCAATATCTGCTCGGTACCTCGATCGCGCGGCCGCTCATTGCCAAACGGCAGATCGAAATCGCCGAGAAGGTCGGCGCCGACGCCGTCGCCCATGGCGCGACCGGCAAGGGCAACGATCAGGTGCGCTTCGAGCTGTCGTACTATGCGCTCAAGCCCGACGTCACCGTGATCGCGCCGTGGCGCGAATGGGATTTCAAGTCGCGCGAGGCGCTGATCGCGTTTGCGGAGAAAAATCAAATTCCGACGCCTAAGGACAAGCGCGGCGAGGCTCCGTTTTCGACCGACGCCAATCTTTTGCACACCTCGTCCGAGGGCAAAGTGCTCGAGGATCCGGCGGGGGAGGTCCCGCCCTACGTCTATTCGCGCACCGAGGACCCGGAGCAGGCGACGGAGCGGCCGGCTTACATCACCATCGATTTCGAGCGCGGCGATCCGGTTGCGGTCGACGGCAAGACATTAAAGCCCGCCGCGTTGCTGGCGGCGCTTAACGCCCATGGCCGCGCCCATGGCATCGGCCGGCTCGATCTCGTCGAGAACCGGTTCGTCGGCATGAAATCGCGCGGCATGTACGAAACGCCGGGCGGCACCATCCTGCTCGCCGCGCGCCGCGGCATCGAATCGATCACGCTCGATCGCGGCGCCGCGCATCTCAAGGACGAGCTGATGCCGAAATATGCGGAGGCGATCTATTACGGCTTCTGGTTCTCGCCCGAGCGCGAAATGCTGCAGGCGGCGATCGATGCGTCGCAGGAATTCGTCACCGGCCGCGTGCGCCTGAAATTGTATAAAGGCAATGCCGGCGTCGTCGGCCGTGAGAGCAAATATTCGCTCTACGATCAGGATCTCGTCACCTTCGAGGACGGTAAGGTCGCCTATGACCAGCGCGACGCCGAAGGCTTCATCCGGCTCAATGCGTTGCGGTTACGCACCCTGGCGCAGCGGCGGCGAAAATTAAAGCTGCGATAAGTCCTTCTCCCCACATGCGGGATAACGAACATCAACCCGCCGTTTGCCGATGCGGTTGAACCGCCACCCTCGTTAGCGGTCGTTCGATCATGCTATGGGCTTCGTTGGCTTCCTGACCCACGCGCTGAGTGGTTTGCTCAGCCAATTCAAGCCAAGCCTCCGCCATGATTAGAAGACCAACCTTATCCGTAAGGTCTTTGGCACCTTCAGTCGAATCGAGAGAAGCCGCCGCAAAATTTGTGTAGTTTTTGGAACTCATGCCATCCCTCTCCCTGTGCGAGGATTGCTTCACTGCGGCAACGCCGTCCGAGCGTCCAAAGTAAACGAGAACATGTGAACTTACGCCATGTCCGCCAGGAGCCACGGACAGAGTGCCGCACGCGAGAAATAATCAGAAAAGAAAGCTGATGCTGATGACCAGGATGCTGGCGGCCGCAAGGACCAGAAGTTCGGGTCCGTCAAAGCTTCTAACGACTCGCAACATGGGCACCTCGCTAGTGCCCCAACCCTTCTGAAAATCGTAGTCAACCGAGGCGGTTATTCTTTGATTTAAATCAAATAACATTTTCCGCCGGGGGAAAGGGACAAGCGCGATTTGGAGCCCCGGGCTCGTTGCTTTGCGCTGCCCCGATGACCTCGTTTTCGCTTAGCCACGCGCTCGGCGCCGGCGATCCGTGGACGATTGATTGCGGCGTTTCGGGCGTTGCGATTGCATCCGTACCGTCACCTTGCGGTTCTCGCCGAGCTTGGGTTTTTCGCCGGTCAAGCGCGCCCTGGCGAATTCGATCATCGCCAGCGCCTTGCTCGACGGGCCGTCCCACAGCTCCGCAGTGATTGGGATGACCCGCAGCACGCAGACATTTTTGTCGTCCGGCCCGTGCCACCACGCATTGTCGGTGCTTTTCCAGATTTCCGCCGCCTTGGCATGATCGCGGCGGACTTCGGCCTTGGCGGTGATCGAAAGATAGGCTTTCTCGCCCGCGTCGATGAAGACGAGGCCGACTGCGCCCACGCGGGCGATCTCATGCTCCTTGGCGCTGCGCCAATCGGTGACAAACCAGACGATGCCAGCTGCGCGGTCGGGCCGTGCCTCCACCGGGCGCGCCCGCAATCCCGCGGCCGAACGCGTCGTGAGCATGCAGACGCGGACGCGTTCGATGATGTCCCAGACGCGATCGAGAGAGGCTTGGTTGTGCATG
>JBQCCX010000254.1:0-13901 GCA_051961815.1 Xanthobacteraceae bacterium | reverse complement strand
TCTGTATGGTTAACCCGTCATGACAAGGGGGAGTACTTTCATGAAGAAGCTTGCTCTAGCAACGGCCGCGATGTTGGCTCTCCTGAGCATCGCCGGTTGCGCTCAATACGTCGGTAAGGGCAAAGCCCCACCGCCGGTCGTTACCAAGGGGTAATGCTGTACAGCATTGTATGGGGGAAGGGCCGGCCTTGTGCCGGCCCCTTTCTTTTGCGGACCCGCTCTTGAAGCTTCGGCTATTCCGCCGCACGTTTGCGGGCGAGCGCCGCAGCTGCTTTGTCGTAAGCTTCCTCGCGCGCCAACTGCTCCTTTAATCCGACCAGCGCGTAATAGTCGTCGAGCGGCAGCAGGTGGTCGAATGTGGCCGTCAGCGAGTTCTCCCGCTTGAGGATGCGCAGCGTGTTGCGCACGGCATTCGCGGCGGCAAACAGCGCAAGCGACGGGAACGTTGCCGCGACCACGCCGGCGGCTTGCAGCTCTTCGAGGCTTCTACGCTTTGCGCCCGCCGCTTGCGACAGCGTCGCCATGTGCGGGCAATCAACTTCGCGGATCACGCGCTTGATGTCGTCGATCGCGTCGACGCCCTGCGGCTTGGCCAGATCGGCGCCAGCGGCGACGAACAATTGGCAGCGATCGATCGCCGCATCGAGGCCGTCCACACCGGCGGCGTCGGTGCGAGCGGCAATGAAGAAATCCGGATCGCGACGCGCGTCGAGCGCCGCTTTGATCTTGGCCAGCATCTGCTCAACCGGGATCACCTGTTTGCCGGGCAGATAGCCGCAGCGATTGGGGAACACCTGATCGCTGAAGAACATTCCGGCGACACCAGCCGCCTCGAAGGCGCGGATCATCTGCCGCACATTGTTGACGCCGCCGAACCCGGTATCGGCATCGACAAAAACCGGAATCTCGACCGCGCCGCAGATACGCGCGTAATGATCGGCATAGTCGCGCACGTTCGATTGGCCCATATCGGCTTGCGCCATCATCGAGCCGATCGCGGCATAGCCGCCGGCGCACAGCGCTTCGAAGCCCTCGGCTTCCATGATACGGGCCGACAATCCGTCGTAAGCGCCGGGCAACAGCACCAGCCGCTTGCCGCTCATTAGCGCTCTGAATTTTTTGCGGGCGTTCATTCGTGCACTCCTTTCACCTCCGGTCGGCGGCCGTCGTGCGCCGACTGCAGCCAGGGCTGCGCCGTTTGCGTGCGCGCTTCCCAGCTTGCGATATCGCCAACGTGCTTGAGAGTGAGACCGATGTCGTCGAGACCTTCGAGCAACCGGGTGCGATCCGCGGCCGGGATTTCAAAAACGATATCCGGACCGCCGGGACCGCTGATCCGCTGCGTCACCAGATCGACGGTGAACGGTGTTTTGCCGTCCACCGCGACGACGCGGGTGATGAATTGATCGGCAGCCGCGGCGCCGAGCACAACCGGCAGCACGCCATTCTGCAAGCAGTTCTCGCGATAGATGTCGGCAAAACTTTTGGCGACGATGACGCGAATGCCATTGGCCAGCATGCTCCAGACCGCGGATTCGCGCGACGAGCCGGCGCCGAAATTGTCCCCGGTCACCAGAATCCCGGCAGTGCGAAACTGCGGCTTGTTGAGAACGAATTCCGGATCCTCGCTGCCGTCTTCGCGCCGCCGGGCGCGATGAAACAGCATGGCGCGATAATCTTCTTTCAGATTGCGGGAATGCAGGATCGGCGCGATCTGATCGGTGTTGATGTCATCCTTGATCAAGGGCGCGGCAATTCCGGTGTGGCTCTGAAACGGCTGCATCAGGCCGCTCCCGGCGCGAGCTGGCGCGCGTCGGCGATGTGGCCCGCGATTGCGCTCGCGGCGGCGGTCGCCGGGCTCGCGAGATGAGTTCGAACCTTGGGACCCTGGCGGTTCTCGAAATTGCGGTTGGTGGTCGAAACGCAGCGCTCGCCGGGCTCGCCGCGATCGCCATTGCCGCCGGCGCACATCGAGCATCCGGATTCGCCCCAGAAAAATCCAGCGTCGCGAAACACCCGATCGAGACCGGCCGCTTCCGCTTCGCGTTTGACGCTCGATGAGCCGGGCACCACCATCGCGACCACGCCCGGCGCTACGCGGCGGCCGCGCACCACCTCTGCCGCAACCTGCAGGTCGGGCAAGCGGCTATTGGTGCACGAGCCGATAAACACGCGGTGGATCGGCAAACCAAGGAGCGCCATTCCGGGCGCCAGATCCATAAAGCCGAACGCACTTGCGGCGGCGGCGCGGCGCGCGGGATCGAGCGCGGCCGGATCCGGCACGTGGCCGGAAATCCCGACCACCTGGCTCGGATCGGTGCCCCAGGTGATTTGCGGCTCGAGCGCCGTGCAATCGAGCGCCACTTCCCGATCGAAACTGACGCCGTCATCCGTCGTGAGCGTCCGCCAGTGTCGCAACGCGTCTTCCCACGCGGCGCCCTGCGGCACGAAGGGACGGTCGGCCAGCCATGCGAATGTGGCGTCATCGGGCGCGACGAAGCCCGAGCGGCCGCCCATTTCGATGTTGAGATTGCACAACGTCATGCGCTGTTCGATCGGCATCGCGCGCACCGCCGCACCGGCATATTCGACGACGTGGCCGCGTGCGCCGGCCACGCCGATTTTGGCGATGATGCGCAAGGCGACGTCCTTGGCAGTCACGCCGTCGGCAAGCCGGCCGTCGAGCGTTACGCGCATCGATTTCGGCCGTTTCAGCGCCATCACCTGCGTCGCCAGAATGTGAGCAAGCTCGCTGGTGCCGCAGCCGAAGGCGAGCGCGCCGACGCCACCAACCGTGCTTGCATGGCTGTCAGGCACCGCATGCGTGGCTCCGGGCAGCACGATGCCAAGCTCGGGCGCGACGACGTGGGAAATGCCCTGCTCCCGATCGTCGATGTCGAACAGCCGGATGCGGTTATGGCGGCAGCCCTCGCGCATCGCCCTGATGAACGCGGATCCTGAAGGGTTGGTCTCATCGTCGCGACCGGATTTGGTCGCCACCGTATGATCCTGCACGGCAAAGGTCAGGTCGGCGCGCCGCACCGGACGACCTTGCTTTTGCAATTGCGCGAAGGCGTGATGCGCATGCAGTTCATGCAGCACATGCCGGTCGATATAGATGAGATCGCGGCCGTCGGCGCGCTGCGCGACGCGATGAAAATCCCATATCTTGTCGAATAAGGTGCGCTGCATGCTGATGTTTACGCCGATTGGCACATTTTGGTTGCGCCGCAGTTATTAAGCAAGCGAGCTTCAGGAGATGACTTCATGCCCGGCATCGTTGGTATTGACCATCTGGTTCTCAGCGTCGGCGATTTTGCGCGGTCGAAAAGTTTCTACAACCAGCTCCTGACGTTTCTCGGGTTCAAGCTCAAGCACGAATACGACGACATGGCCGGATGGAGCAACGGCAAGACCTTGTTCTGGATCGCAGCTGCCGATGCCGAAGGACGCAAGCGCAAATATCGCAAAGGCGATATCGGTTTTCATCACTACGCCTTCGAAATGGCGAGCCGCAAGGATATCGACGCGCTTGGCGCCTTTCTCGAAGACAACAGCGTCGATATTGTCGATCCGCCGGGCGAGTATTATGGGCGCGACTACTATGCCGTCTATTTTACCGATCCCGACGGTATGAAGCTCGAAGCGATGATCTGGGGGCCGCCCGGGAAGCGAACCGGCAAGCAAAGCGCCAAGCGTAGCGCCAGGCAAAGCTCCACGGCACGTAAGTCGGCGAGGCGCAGAAAAACCGCGAAGAAAAAATAAGCCGCTTCCGAGAATGCGCATCGCCCTGTTTCAAAAGCGGACGCGCTTGCGTACAAAAGAATTCAGGCGGGGTTGAGTCCCGCGGGCGACATGTCAGCGCACGCCGCACTTCACAATCGGACAGCATGACCAAGCCGCAAGGACTTTCAGCAGTGCGCGCAGAAATCGCGCGCGCCTGTCGCGACGCCGGACGCGATCCGGCCGGCGTCACTTTGGTTGCCGTCTCAAAGACGTTCGCGGTCGAGGCGATTGAGCCGGTGATCGCCGCGGGTCAGCGCATTTTCGGCGAAAACCGCGTGCAGGAGGCAAAAGCGAAATGGCCACCGCTGCTGGAGCGCCACGAACGCCTCGAACTGCATCTGGTCGGCGCGCTGCAGTCGAACAAGGCCAAAGAGGCGGTCCAGATGTTCGACGCCATCCATTCCGTCGATCGCGCCAGCCTGGCCGAAGCGCTCGGCAAGGAGATCGCCAAACAGGGCCGCCGTCCGCTGCTCTTTGTCGAGATCAATACCGGCGCCGAGCCGCAGAAGTCAGGCGTGCTCCCGGAGAACGCCGATGCCTTTCTCGCCGACTGCCGCGATCGCTGGGGGCTCACAATTGCCGGTCTGATGTGCCTGCCGCCGCTGAACGAAGCGCCGGCGCCGCATTTCGCGCTGACCGCGAAGATCGCCCGCCGTAATGGCCTTGCGCTCCTCTCCATGGGCATGAGCGCGGATTACCCGACAGCGATCGCTTTCGGCGCAACCCATGTCCGCGTCGGCACCGCCATTTTTGGCGCCCGGACGAGATCGACCTAGGAATGAACTATAATTCGCGTCTTGGGCGACAACCGGCTCACCAGCCGTTGCAAGTCGCCGCGCGTGAGCGCCACGCAGCCCGCGGTCGGAGCAAAGCCTGGGCGCGCCACATGGATGAAAACGGCGCTGCCACGGCCTGCCACGCGCGGGCGCGCATTATGGTCGATCTCGACGATCAGATCATAAAGCCCGTCAGCGCGCCGGAGGCGGTCGCCTGGTTCATTGGCCGACCTCTGGAACGGCCGGTTATAGCGCCGGTCGTCGGGATTTTCGCACCAGGCATCGTGCGGTGCGATCGGCCGAACCGGCAGCAGCGTGCGCGGGCGCGGCAGGCGGTCCGAGCGCCACCACAGCCGAACCGGGCGGAATTGCCCCGCCGGCGTTGCGCCATCGCCTTCGCGCTTTCCTGCCTTGATCCCGGTCCGGCCCAAGGCGGCGCGAATGGCGCGCTGCCCCGCGATGAGCCAAGCCTGCGCGCGCAGTTGCGGGCGGGCACGAACATGGATCGCGGACAGCGCCGTCTTTCGCCGCGCCTTGAGTTTTCGTGCCACCATGAGCTGCCGCCTAGTTCTCAAGCGCAAATCTTTCAACCCAGACTGACAAGCGCTCTAACATTTTGTCGTCGCACGATCTTTTTGGAAAACCGGTTTCCCCTTTTCCGGATCATGCTCTAGTATCCACGGCCGTTCTACTCGCGCGCCGAATGGCGCGCCAAAGCGGCGAATGAGTTCTGATTTAATGCCGAATACGCGCAAGATTCTCATTGTCGATGACGATCCGGAATTGCGGGATGGGCTGACCGAACAGCTCTCGCTGCACGAGGAATTCGAAGCCGTCGCGGCTGAAAACGGCAGCAAAGGTGTCCAAGCCGCCAAAGCCGGGCAGATCGATCTGGTCATCATGGACGTGGGGCTGCCCGATATCGATGGCCGCGAAGCCGTCCGCATCCTGCGCAAGAACGGCTTCAAGGCGCCGATCATCATGCTTACCGGGCACGACACCGATTCCGACACGATTCTCGGCCTGGAATCGGGAGCCAACGATTACGTCACCAAGCCGTTTCGGTTCGCGGTGCTGCTCGCGCGCATTCGCGCGCAGCTGCGCCAGCACGAGGCGAGCGAAGATGCGGTCTTCACGATCGGGCCCTATACTTTCCGCCCGAGTTCCAAGCTCCTGCTCAATCCCAAGGGCAATAAGGTCCGGCTGACCGAGAAGGAAACCTCGATCCTGCGCTACCTCTATCGCGCCGGTCAGCGGCCGGTGTCGCGCGAAACGCTGCTGCAAGAGGTCTGGGGTTATAATTCCGGCGTCACCACCCACACTTTGGAAACGCATATTTATCGCTTGCGGCAGAAAATCGAGAAGGACGCCGCCGTGCCCGCGATTCTGGTCACCGAAGCCGGCGGCTATAAATTGGTGCCGTAACCGCGGATTGGCATGAGTATCGACGACGACATCGCGTTCCTTGAACGGGTGCCGATGCTAGCGGAGCTGGGCGGCAATGCGTTGCGCATTCTCGCGATCGGCGCCGAGAGCTATTCGGTGGGCGCTGGTGAGGTTCTTTTTGCACCGGGCCAAAGCGCCGATTGTGCCTATGTGGTTCAGCATGGCTCGTTTGTGGTCCAGCCGGAAGCAGCGAACGGGATTGAAAGCATCGCCGAAGCCGGCAGCCTGCTCGGCGAAACCGCCCTGCTGATCGACGCGCCGCGGCGCGCGAGCGCGACGGCGCGCGAAGATTCCATCGTGCTGCGGATTTCGCGCGCCATGTTCGTCAAAATGCTGGAAAGCAATCCGGACGCGGCGCAACGGCTGCGGACGTTGTTTGCATTGCATGCGGACCAATTGGGGCGCGAGTTCGAGAAAGTCCACGCGATGCTGGCGCGCGGCACCGGACCGCAATAGCTCGTCGCAATTGAATCTAGAGCAGGCTAGACCTCAAGCGTGGCCGTAACCGGCACGTGGTCCGACGGCCGCGTGGCGCCGCGATAATGCTTGGCGATCTCGATGCCGGCGACCCGGTCGGCGAGCATCGGCGAGGTCCAGATGTGATCGAGGCGGCGGCCCTTGTCGGCGGTCGCCCAATCCGGCGAACGATAACTCCACCAGGTGTAGAGCTTGGCCGGCTCCGGCGTGAACTGGCGCATGCTGTCGACCCAGTCTCCCGATTTTTGCACCCGCGCCAGCTTTTCGCATTCGATCGGGGTGTGCGAAACGACGCGCAGCATCTGCTTGTGACTCCACACATCGTGCTCGAGCGGCGCCACATTGAGGTCGCCGACCAGGATCGCGCGCGCCGAGCCGTTCGGGCGCAAGCGCGCGCTATCGCGCATCTCGTCGAGGAATCCGAGTTTATGGGCGAATTTCGGATTGAGCTGCGGATCGGGAATGTCGCCGCCGGCGGGCACGTAAAAATTATGCACCGTTATCGGGTCGCGCAGGCCCGCCCGCTCGCCGAATTCGGCGGCGATGTGACGGCAATCGGATTTGCCGCAGAACGTCTGGATCTCGAACCGCTCGAATGGCAGGCGCGAGAGCACGACCACGCCGTGATAGCCCTTCTGGCCATTGAGCGCGGCATGGTCATAGCCGAGGCGCTTGAGCCGCTTGAGCGGAAATTTGTCGTCCGGGCATTTGGTTTCCTGCAGGCACAAAATGTCCGGGCGAACCGCCTTGATGAAGCGCGCCACCAGATTGATGCGCAGCCGGACGGAATTGATATTCCAGCTTGTAATTTTGAGCTTCACAGGGATCAGGAATCTGCAATTGAGGATCAGGGCCTGGCTGCCAGAAATAAATAAGGATCGGCCAAGCAGCAAGCCAGCCTGTTAATTGTCAGGCTCTGACGCCTGATCGCCGATGCCTGATCACTGCACCCCGGTCTGTTCGCGCTGGTAATTGATGACGAACAGGTTCGGATCGGGCTTCTTGCTCGAATCGAGATTGTAGACCGCGACGGTGGTATCGAAGCCTTGCGGATCGGTCACGGTCCATTGCTTGAGAGTGAGGTCCTTGGCGTCAAACATGATCATCAGGCGATCGGTGCCGACAAAAAGCTGCTTCTGCTCGATGACCACGGTAGCGAAACTGTCGTCGGCGGCGACGCTGACCACGTCGGTGTCGCGCAACAGATCGATGCGCTCGGCCAGCAGATAGCGCAAGGGCGTCTGCGACAAAGGATAAAGATCCTGCGTGGCGAGCTTGCGGTCGCGAACCACGACCGAAGAGCCATCGGAGATGATGTCGATCGGGCTCGGCGGATTATATTGGAAGCGAATCCGGCCGGGCTTCTGCATGTAGAAGGTGCCTTCGGTGCGTCCGCCGTCCGGCCCGACCTGGACGAATTTTCCGACCATCGTCTGAACGCTCGACAGATAAGCGCTGATCCGCTCGAGTAACGCGCGCTGTTTGGTGTCGAAGGGCGACGGCGGATCGGGCGCCTTGGGCGGCGTGCTCGCAGTAGATGAATTGTTATTGCCGAACAGCGCCGAGAACGGAAACAGGCTCGGGCGCGTCTCGGTGGCGGGCTTGTCGCTTGCAGGCTTGGCTGCCGCGGCAGCCGGCGGCGCGGCGCTGCCGGTTTTCGGCATGGCCGCCGGCGGCGCGCTGCCGGTTTTCGGCAACGGCGCTGGAACCGGCAGCGGCACCTTTTCGCTCACGGCCGGATCCGCCAAAGTCGGGGAGCCGACGAGAACGGGAGTTCCAATGACGAGAAGGACGCTGCAGCACAAAACCGCATGGCGAGCGGCTGGCGCAATCGCGATCAGGCCAGACCTCGCCGGGCGCTGGTGCGCCATGATCCCTCTCCCGCCGCTGCGCTCTGTGCGCACGCCCCGTTACGCAGCCCCGTTACGCAAGCCCTATTACGCAAGTCCGGTTACGCAAGTGCTGCCAGAAACCGACTTGGCTAAATGCGCGTTATGGCAAATTCGCGACTGAACTGTTTCGCACCGAACCCGCGAAACCGGCTCTCAATACGCATCCTCGTCGGCGGCTTCAACCAGGATTTCCCGCTTGCCGGCATGATTCGGCTGGCCGACGACACCCTCCTGCTCCATGCGTTCCATCAGCGAGGCGGCGCGGTTGTAGCCAATCTGCAGCCGCCGCTGAATATAGCTGGTCGACGCCTTGCGGTCGCGCGTCACGATCGCCACGGCCTGTTGATAAAGGTCGCCGCCCTCGCTCGCGCCCATCGCCGTGGCGTCGAAAATCGGGTTGCCATCCTCGTCGTGCGGATCTTCGGCGGTCACTTCTTCCAGATATTCCGGCACGCCTTGCGACTTTAAGTGTCGCACGACCCGCTCGACCTCTTCGTCGGACACGAACGGGCCGTGTACGCGGCTGATGCGGCCGCCGCCGACCATATAGAGCATGTCGCCCTGGCCGAGCAGCTGCTCGGCGCCCTGCTCGCCAAGAATGGTGCGGCTGTCGATCTTGGAGGTGACCTGGAACGAGATGCGGGTCGGAAAATTGGCCTTGATCGTGCCGGTGATGACGTCGACCGACGGTCGCTGCGTGGCGAGAATCACGTGCAGGCCGGCAGCGCGCGCCATTTGCGCCAGCCGCTGCACCGCGCCTTCGATATCCTTGCCGGCGACCATCATCAGGTCGGCCATCTCGTCGACGATGACGACGATATAAGGCAGCGGCTCGAGATCGAGCTCCTCGCTTTCGTAAATCGCTTCGCCGGTTTCGCGGTCGTAGCCGGTGTGCACCGTGCGGCTGAGCTTTTCGCCTTTGTTCTTGGCCTCGGCGAGCCGCGCATTGTAGCTGTCGATATTGCGCACACCGAGCTTCGACATTTTCTTGTAGCGCTCTTCCATCTCGCGCACCGCCCATTTGAGCGCCACCACCGCTTTTTTCGGATCGGTGACTACCGGAGTGAGCAAGTGCGGGATGCCGTCATAGACGGACAGTTCGAGCATTTTCGGATCGACCATGATCAGCCGGCACTGATCCGGGCGCAGCCGGTACACCAGGCTCAAGATCATGGTGTTGATCGCGACCGATTTGCCGGAGCCGGTGGTACCGGCGATCAACAGATGCGGCATGCGCGCCAGATCGACCAGCACCGCCTCGCCGCCGATCGACTTGCCGAGGCAGAGCGGCAACCGCGCCGCGGTCTCGGCATAATCGCGCGACGCCAACAACTCGCGCAAATAGACGCGCTCGCGGGTCGGATTAGGCAGTTCGATGCCGATGGCGTTTCGGCCGGACACCACCGCGACGCGCGCCGACAGCGCGCTCATCGAGCGGGCAATATCGTCGGCGAGACTGATGACGCGCGACGACTTTATTCCTGGCGCCGGTTCCAGCTCGTAGAGCGTCACCACCGGGCCGGGCCGCGCATTGATGATCTCGCCGCGCACGCCGAAATCGGCCAGCACGCCTTCGAGCGCGACCGCGTTGTCCTGCAAGACCTCGCTCGACATCGTGGTGCGGCCGGATTTGCTCGGCGGGTTGAGAAATTCAAGCGCCGGAAGAATGTAGCCGCCGAACCGCCGCGACGCTTTCGGGCGCGGCTTGCGGGCGCGCCGCGGCGCAGCTTCATCCTCCTCGCCCGACTCGTCCTCGTCGTCAGTTTCGTCAACTGCATCGAAGCGCGGCTCGATCCGGCGGCGTGATATGGCATCTGCAGACGGCGTCGGCACGCGCTGGCGTCGTCCAAACAGGAGCCGCGCGAGGCGGGCGCGCAAGCTCAGGATCGAGTGGGCCACCAGACCGAGCGAAATCCAGCCGCGCTCGTCGTCTTCACCTGACTCCGCATCCGCATCGTCCTCATCCTCGTCCGCCTCGTCGTCGGCATCCGCATCGCGCCAGAGCAAGCCGGAGGCGAACGCGATGGCGAGCGCCGCGGCACCGCCGAGCATGACAGCGGCGATCCCGGCGCTGGCGCCGCGCAGCGGCAGATGAAACAGCAGAAACGGCACGCGCAGGATCGCATCGCCGATCACGCCGCCAAGCCCGCAGGGCAGCGGCCAATGTGCGCTGCGCGGCAGGCATGAGGCGAAGGCGGCGGCAAGCACGGCGGCGAGCGGCCACACCATAACCCGCAACCGCTCGCGGCCCGAGGCGCGATGGCCGAGCAAACGGTAACCCCACATGGCGACCGGAAAGATCAGGGCGAGCGCGCCGAGCCCCAACAGCTGCATCATCAGATCGGCAGCGACCGCTCCCGGCCAACCCACAAGATTATGCACCGAGGCATCGGTGGCGTGGCTGAGCGAGGGATCGGCGACCGACCAGCTGGCAAGCGCCAGCGCCGCCATCATGGCGAGGCTGACCAGAAAAATTCCGCACAACTCGGTGACCCGCTGGCGCGCCATCGCGCCGAGTTCGCCGGTCAGCGCGGCCATGCCGTCAAGACTGCGTTCGATCATCGACATCGTAGCGCTTGCCTCAGCCTTCCACCCGTTCGATCACACGCTTCATCGTTTCCTACGCCAGCACCGCGACCAGCCGATGCAGCGCTTCGGCGGTGATCGCTTTGTCTTGCACCATGGCGACGCGGATATAGTCGGCGCCGGGATTGCCGCCGTCGGCTTGTTCGCGCGCCAGATAGCGGCCCGGCACGACGCGCAAGCCGGCTTCGCGCCACAACCGCTCGGTCACCGCTTCGCTGCCGCCATAGGCCGAAACGTCGAGCCAGAGAAAAAATCCACCGGCGGGTCGCCGATAATTGTAACGATCGCCAATGATCTGATCGGCGAGATCGAACTTCTCGCGATAAAGCCGGCGATTGTCTTCGACGTGTTTTTCGTCGCCGTAAGCGGCGATGGCGACATGCTGTAACGGCGTCGGCACCTGCGGTGCGGCGACATTGCGCAATTCGAGATAGCTCGCCAAAAAGTGCCGATCGCCGGCGGCGAAGCCGACGCGCAGGCCGGGCAGGCTCGAGCGTTTCGACAGCGAATGGAAGACCACGATATTCTGAAAGTCGGCGCCGGCGGCTTCCAGCATGCCGGTCGGCGGGTGATCGGAATAGATCTCGCAATAGCATTCGTCGGAGAGAACGAGGAAGTCGAAGCGCCGCGCCAGCGCGGTGAGCTTTTCGAGATAAGCGCGGTCCGCCACCGCGCCTTGCGGATTCGAAGGCGACGCCAGATAAAACGCGACTGTGCGCGTCAACAAATTCTCGTCCAGCGCGTCGAGATCGGGCAGAAAGCGCGTCGCCGCGGTCGCCGGCAGATAGACCGGGTCGCAATCGGCCGCGATCGCGCCTGCCGCATAAGCGGCATAGAACGGATTCGGGATGAGCACGGCAGGCTTGGCGCCCGCTGCGCCGCCCGGTTTGCGGCGGGCGTTACCGGCGCGCGCGGCGACATAATTGCGCGCCGCCCTCCCGGCGAGGAATAGTCCCTCGCGGGTCCCATTGAGCACCAGCACTTCACGCGCCGGATCGATCCGGCGCGGCAGCTTATAGCGGCGATCGAGCCATTGCCCGACCGCGACAGCGAACTCGTCCAGCCCGCGGTTCATCGGATAGCGGCCGAATTCGTCGACATGGGCGGCAATCACCGCGCCAACAAAGGGCGGTATCGGATGTTGCGGCTCGCCGACGGCAAGACTGATCGGCGATTGACCCGGCGGGATATCGGCGAGGAGCTCGCGCAAGCGCACGAATGGCGAGCGGGCATTCGCTGCGTCGGCGCCCGGCTTAGCGCCTGCGCGAACCGGGATCGGAGCAGATTCGGGCGTCATCCTGTACATCAATCAACAGCGGGGCCGCCCGCCGCACTTGGCCCGCAGCACTTGGCCCGCAGCACTTGGCCCGCGGCACCTGGGCCTGGATACCATAGGAGTGGCGAGGTTAAGACCCAATTAACCAATCGAGTCCGGCGCTTTCGCTGACGCGCCTTGCGCCTCGTTTCCTTCCCGTTGCGGGGCGGGTTAAGGGTGGAGGTCGCTCAGTGAACTACCCCAGCACCCCGGCCAGTTGCACAGGGCCGTCGAACAGACCGGCGATCAATTTGAGCGCCGCGGCGGCACGCGCGTCGTTCCAGCCGCCGTGGTGGGCGTTGAGCAGAAATTTCTCTTCGATATCGGCGCGGGAGAGCGGCTCTTGCGCCCCGCCGCGCATATGCGGCTGGCGTTCTTCCACCACCGAGCCATCGCGCAACGTGGCGCGGATGTGACCGGTGAAATTCTTCGGGTAGGGATTTTGCGGGTCGATGCGGTAGCGCACCTTGGCGGCCAGCGCGAGCGCTGCGGGCTCGCGCACCGCCGCATCGGAGAAGTCGCTCAACGCCACATTGCCGCGGAGAAAACCGGCGGCGATGCAATAAGGCGTGGAAAATTTGCCGGCATAGCCATTCGCGGGATGCTGCTTGGCGGCAAGCGGCTCCCACAGCCGGTGCACCGTGCCCTCGCCGACATCGCAAATCATCTCCACGACGTCCTCGGCGCGGACGCGGCGGCCGAGCCGGCGCGCGCAATCGATATAAGGATGGGTCATCGTCCCGCACGGATAAGGTTTGAACGCCAGCGTCTCGGTGACCCACTGCGCGCCGAAGCCATCGGTCACCGCGGCGAAATCGCCCGCGGTCGTGTGCGCGAAGGCGTAAAACAATCCGTGCGCGCCTTCGAACACGGTGCGCGGACCGGAAAAACCACTACGCCCAAGCAGCGCGGCGCGGATGCCGGCTTGCGCCGCCCAGCCGGCATGGAGCCGCTTCGTCCACGCGCCTTCGGCCAGATATTCGATGATGCCGCCGGCCATCGAGCCGGCATTGCCAAGCGCATCGACGAGCTGCCGCGACGACAGGCCAAGCGCGGCGCCGACGCCGGCCGCCGCACCAATGGTGCCGAACACGGCGGTCGGATGAAATCCGGCTTTGTGCGTGAGCGTCGGCGCAACCAGCGACAGCCGGCACATCGTCTCGACGCCGACGGCGATGCCAAGGAGCGCCGCCTTGCCGTCACGCTGGTGCCGCTCGCAGACTGCGAGCACCGCCGGCACGATCACCGCGCCGGCATGGACCGGGCCACCTTCGAAGGTGTCGTCGAAATCCTCGCCATGGATCGCGGTGCCGTTGACTAAAGCCGCGGCGGCGGCGGAGAGCTTGCGCGCATGCCCGATCGCGGTGCACGGCCCGTCATCGTCGCAGGCGGCGATGACGCTCTTTACATAGTCTTCATTGCGCGCGGTGACGGCGAGGCCGATGACGTCGATCAGAAGCTCTTCGCATTTGCGCCGCACCGCTGCCGGCAGCTTCGCCGCATCGAGTGCGGCAATGCTTTGCGCCAGCGTTTCGGCGACGGCGGTTTTGGGGAGAGCGGCGGCCATGGATCGCAGTTTCCAAAAACTTTCGGGCGCCGGCGAGCAAGTATGCTCACCTTTAC
>JBQCCX010000253.1:0-2448 GCA_051961815.1 Xanthobacteraceae bacterium | reverse complement strand
AGCGCCAAACTTGTTATCGGCGTGGGATAATGAGATTTGCCCCGCGATGCGCCTTGCCCTTTACCAGCCCGACATCCCCCAAAATACCGGGACCATTCTGCGGCTATGCGGGTGCCTGGGAATTGAGGCGCACATCATCGAACCCGCCGGGTTTCCGTCCTCCGACCGCGCCTTCCGCCGCGCCGGCATGGATTACCTCGATGCGGTAACAATCACCCGCCATGCCTCGTGGCAGGATTTCGAAGCTTGGCGGCAGACCGCGGGCGCTCGCCTGGTTCTGTTCACCACCAGGGCGGCGACGTCGTACTTCGCGTTCCGGTTTGCCCCCGACGACGTCTTGTTATTCGGCCGGGAATCGGCCGGTGCGCCCGAACAGGTCCATGCCGCGGCCGATGCCCGACTTTTGATTCCGATGCGGCCCGGCATGCGCTCGCTCAATGTCGCCATGGCCGCCGCGCTTGCCGCCGGCGAGGCGTTGCGGCAGACCGGCGGTGCCTAGCGGCGGCCTCGCGCGGGCGCGGCAATAGCCGCGCTGACAGTTTATTAACTGTGCCCGGTGCCGCTGACAGAATAGTAACCTTTGCCCCTGTTTAATGGCCCCGCGGTCGCCTCGTGGGCGGGGCCATTGGCAAATTGCGCGTCTTGTCGAGCGTCAGCGGTGGCGTTTGCGTAAGCGTTTGGTGTCAGGGGTGACGCGTTCATGATCGACTTGATCATGTATCAGGGCATCGGGTTTCTCGCCGCCGGCGTCGTCCTGCTGATGATTGTCCCGTTTGTCCATGACCGCGCCGTGCGGCTCACGACACGACGCATGGAAGACGCGCAGCCCGCATGGGCGGAAGTGCTCGCCGACAAGGACCTGCAGCGCGCCGCATTCGCAATGTCGGTGCGCAAGCTTGAGATCAAGCTGCAAGACGTCAGAGACAAGCACGCCTGCGGGCTGTCCGAACTTGGCCGAAAGGCCGATGCGCTCAATCGGCTGCGGATGGAAGCCGACGGCCTGCGTGACCTGTTGCACAAAGCCGAGCAAATCTCCGTCGCCAAGACCGATGAAGCGCGCGAACTGCAGCGCCTTGCCTCGCAGCAGGGATCGGACCTGGTCGAAACGACAGATGCGCTAGAGGCTGTGCGGCGGCAATTGGCCGAAGAGCAAACCACCTTTACCAATTTCCGCGAACGCATCGCCGGATTCATGCGCCAGGTCGCAACGCAGATAAAGGCGGAAAAAGAGCTTGACCGGCGGGTGCAGCAAGATTTGCAGCGCTGCCTGAGCGCGCAATCGCAGCTCTTGAGCCGTGGCGAATCCGAACGCGGTCAACTGCGTCGCCAGCTCGAGATCGCTCGCCACGGCGAACACGCGATGCGGACCGAGGTGGTGGAGCTGGAACAGCGCGTCGTTACCGAGTTCGAAACCTTAAAGCGGGAAAATGCCCGCCTCTACGGCACACTCCACCGCGCCAATGGTGAGCGCACCCGGCTGGCTTACGAACTTGCCAAAACGCAGGCGAAGGACAGCCAGGCGGCCTAGCCGCCGTGGCTTTTTGTGGGCTGGTCAGAAGGTCCGATTTCCAATGCTTACCGTCTGTCCGAACTGCTCTACGTCGTCCGGGGTCGAGATAGCGATCCTGCAGTCGTTTAGCGGCTGGATGCGCCAGGCCCGTTGCCGCTACTGCCAGCTGGTATGGCAGGCCGAGCTCTCCAGCGCGGACAAGCTCCTGCTTGTGGCCGACGCCTTGGCGCCGGCGCCGCCGCCGATCGCAGCGACACCGCAAGTCGCCCTCGAGGCGCCGAGTGCGTCCTTGCAGCAGTTCGGCTGCTCTGCAACCTCAGGGCTAGACGAATTTGAACCGAGCAAGGACGTTTGGACACCGGCTCGCTTGCCTGCCGCCATGCAGGTCGAACAATCCGCCGCTGCGCATATCGCCCCTGAAGTGGGTAGCGATCCAGCAGCAGTGATCGCCCGTGGCGCGTCCTGGTGTACATCGTGGCGGCTGCCGCTGTCCTATTTGCAGCTAGCCGTTCTTGGCCTCGCGATTGCCGATGCGGCGATCATCGGCTGGCGCGCCGACCTGGTCCGGGTCATGCCGCAAACGGCCGGTTTTTACGCCCGCCTTGGCTTGCCGGTAAACGTTCGTGGGCTGCGCTTCGACAGCTTCGCTGCCACGGCGCAATGGCGCGATGGCACGCCCGTCCTCGTCGTGAAGGGTGCGATCAGCAACACCACGAGCAAAGCCGAGGAAGTGCCGCAGCTGCATCTGGTCGCCCGAAACGGCGAGCACCAGCAAGTCTATTCGTGGGCCACACCGCTGGCGCGGCAAGCCTTGGCGCCTGGCGAGACGATGCCCTTTAGCAGCGAACTCACTTTGCCGCCGCTGGACACGCGCGAGATTATGGTCCGTTTCGGCGATCGCGGCGACAGTCTATGACGATCCGCGCCGAGCAAGAGAA
>JBQCCX010000252.1:0-9770 GCA_051961815.1 Xanthobacteraceae bacterium | reverse complement strand
GCGTGGGCTACCTCGAGCAGGAGCCGCAGCTCGATCCCTCGAAATCGGTGCGCGGCAATGTCGAGCTCGGCGTCGCCGGCAAGCGGGCGCTGCTCGATCGTTACAACGAACTCGCCATGAACTACTCGGACGAGACCGCGGACGAGATGACCGCGCTCCAGGACGAGATCGAGGCCAAAGGTCTTTGGGATCTCGATTCCAAGGTCGATCAGGCCATGGACGCGTTGCGCTGCCCGCCTGACGATGCCGATGTGGCCAAGCTATCGGGTGGCGAGCGGCGGCGGGTCGCCTTGTGCCAGCTGCTGCTGGCGCAGCCCGACCTCCTTCTCCTTGACGAGCCAACCAACCACCTCGATGCCGAGTCGGTGGCATGGCTTGAGGGCCATTTGCGCAATTATCCGGGCGCGATCCTGATCGTCACCCACGACCGCTATTTCCTCGACAATGTCACCGGCTGGATTCTCGAGCTCGATCGCGGCCGCGGCATTCCTTATGAGGGCAATTATTCGGCTTGGCTTGTTCAGAAGCAGAAACGGCTCGAACAGGAAGGCCGCGAGGAGGAAGCGCGGCAACGCACGCTGGCGCGCGAGCAGGAGTGGATCGCCGCTTCGCCGCGGGCGCGGCAGGCGAAATCGAAGGCGCGCTACCAGCGCTACGAGGAACTCTTGCAGAAGGCCGGCGAGAAGCAGACGCAGACCGCGCAGATCGTCATTCCGGTGGCCGAGCGCCTCGGCCAGAACGTGATCGACTTCGAGCAGATCCGCAAAGGTTTTGGCGACAACCTGCTGATCGACGAACTCACCTTCAAGCTCCCAGCCGGCGGCATTGTCGGCGTGATCGGGCCAAACGGCGCGGGGAAGACGACGCTGTTCCGGATGATCACCGAGCAAGAGCAGCCGGATCAGGGCACGATCAAGACCGGCGAATCAGTCCATCTGGGCTATGTCGATCAATCGCGCGATACCCTTGAGGGCGGCAAAAGTGTCTGGGAAGAAATATCGGGAGGGCTTGACCAGCTTCAGCTTGGAAAACGCGAGGTGAATTCGCGCGCCTATTGCGCGGCCTTCAACTTCAAAGGCGCCGATCAGCAGAAAAAGGTCGGTCAACTGTCCGGCGGCGAGCGCAACCGCGTGCATCTCGCCAAGATGCTCAAATCCGGCGCCAATGTCCTCCTGCTCGACGAACCGACCAACGATCTCGACGTCGATACGCTCCGCGCCCTCGAGGAAGCGCTTGAGGACTTTGCCGGCTGCGCCGTGATCATCAGCCACGATCGCTGGTTTCTTGACCGCATCGCCACTCACATTCTCGCCTTCGAGGGCGACAGTCATGTCGAGTGGTTCGAGGGCAATTATCAGGACTACGAAAAAGACAAGATGCGCCGGCTCGGCATCGAATCCGTCATTCCGCAACGGATCAAATACAAAAAGTTTTCGCGCTGAAGGCTGCAGCGTACAAATGTACAAGGAGAATTTTCCGGCAGGGTCGCGGGTCCGCATTGCGGAAATGGCGCAGTTGGAGAAATTTCAACGGACCTGGCGGTATCACCACAAGTTAGAACCCATGCAACTAGCCTACGCGGGCAAATTGGCCGAGGTTAAAGCGGTCAGTTTTTATCACGGCGGTGATGTGCTCTATGAGCTGCGGGACATTCCGGGTACCTGGCACGAGCAGTGCCTCGCTTCCGCGCAGATAGACTAAGACTGCCGTCACGGCTCGGAATTCAATCCGCAAAAGGGCGGCACCGGCTTTGACTCGCCGGGCTTCAGCCCGCCGAGATGGTGTTTGATCTCTTCATACTGCGGATCGTCGGGGGCGTAGACGAGCTCCGTTTCGGCAATCGGATTGGGCCACAACGAGCGGAGCTGAAGCGTAATGGTTCCGTCGGCGGACATTTTCGCGCGGCCCACGCTGTCGATATCGTCGCACGGGATCGCCTGGCTGCTATTCGCGGCTGCGGCGGGCCCGGCAAAATTGCCGAGCGATGAGGCTTGCGCCGCAATCATGATCGCAAACAGCATCCGTCGCAAAGACATCGAGACCGGCTCCTGCTAGGACGTACAGGAATAAACCACTGGGGTCGCCAATCTCAAATACGGGCAAGCGGCATGGAAGACTGGAGCGCGCGCCAATACCTTAAATTCGAGGACGAACGCACCCGTCCGCCACGCGATTTGCTCGCGCAAGTGCCGCTGGACAAGCCCCGGCTTGTTGTCGATCTCGGCTGTGGCCCCGGCAATTCGACCGAGCTTCTGGTCGAACGCTTTCCGCAATCGCAAGTGGTCGGTCTTGATTCCTCGCCCGATATGCTGCGCAAAGCGCGCGAACGCCTTCCGAACTGCAAGTTCGTGCAGGACGACATCGCGACCTGGACGCCCGAACCGGCGACCAACCTGATCTTCGGTAATGCCGTGATGCAGTGGCTGCCCGATCATCCGGCCATCATGCGGCGCTTGCTGGAGGCGATGCCGGCGGGCGGCGTGTTGGCCATCCAGATGCCGGATAATACCCGCGAGCCGGGGCTGAGGTTTCAGCGCGAAGTCGGCGACAGCGGGCCGTGGCGGGATCATCCGGAGATCAAAGCGGCGTCGCGCGAGGATCTGCCGTCGCCGGAAGCCTATTACGATCTCCTCAAGCCGGTGTGCAGCGCCATCGATATTTGGCACATCGTCTACAACCACGTGATGGCATCGCCGCAAGCCATCACCGAATGGTTCAAGGGCTCGTCGCTGCAGCCGTTCCTTTCGCCGCTGGACGCCGGCGCGCGCGAAAAGTTTCTTGCCGCCTATACGGAGAAAATCGTCGGCGCCTATAAGCCGCGGTTCGATGGCAAAGTATTGCTGCGCTTCCCGCGGCTGTTCATCGTCGCGGTGCGGTGACCGTACTACGCCCCCTTGACCCACACCTTGGTCGCCATCGGTCCGGTGTCGCCGACGGCCTCGATGTAATAGACCTCGTCGCCGCGCCGCAATTTGTCAAAATTGCCGGTCAAGATCGCATTGCGGTGGAAATAGAGGAGTCCACCCTCCTTGGTCATGAGGAATCCCTGGTTTCTCTCTGGCACCAGCTCCGCGACCTGGCCGAGCGCCTGATTTTCGGAATCGTGGTGCGACTCCTTGGTACGGCGCTCGCGTTGTTCCTTGAGATCGCGCAAGCGCCGCTCGGCAATGCGGAAAGCTTCATGGATCGCATTGCGCAAATCGGGGCGTTGAAACTTGCGTTCGAGATGTTCAGGCTCGTGGCTGACCACCAGCTCCTTATGGCCCGGAATGCCAAGTTCGATCCGGACCACGGGCGGAATTGTGCCGGCACTGTTTTTCGCCCGCTGGTCGACGCGAACCCGGCAGGAAATCAGCCGATCGTAGATTTCCTCCAGTTCGGCAACGCGCGCGCGAATGAGCTCCTCCGCCCACTTCGCGCTTTTGATATTGTGAAACGCGAGCTCAAGGGGGACTTGCATGGTTTTCTCCCGGCAAATGAGCGGGGTCTTGGTGTCAACGCGTGACCGATCCGCCCGGTTCGCGCGTGGGCACCGCTATGCGATTATACCAAGCCGTTTGGTTCCACGCTGCGGACTGGTGATGGCTTTGCTGTGCGGCTTATTGGCAGCGGGGGCCGCGCAAGCCGACGCGGCATTTGCCACCTGGCTGCAATCGCTTTGGCCGCAAGCGCAAGCGCTCGGCATTTCACGCCCCACGTTTGAACTCGCGACCAGCGGGCTCGAACCGGATCTTACATTGCCCGATCTCGTCTTGCCGGGCCGGCCGGAGCGGCCGGGTGGCGGGCAGCCGGAATTTGTCACCACTCCGGCGGACTATCTCAAGGAGCCCGCGATCGAACGGCTCGCCGGCGAGGCCCGCAGGATCCATGACCGCTACCGTGTCCCGCTCGATGCCATCGAACGCCAGTTCGGCGTGCCTGCGACCGTTATCCTCGCGATCTTCGGCCGCGAAACCGATTTTGGCCGCACGGCGGATGGGCGCAACGCGATCCGCGTCCTGGCAACACAAGCCTATCTCGGGCGGCGCAAGGAGAAATTCCTCACCGAATTTTTGCTGGCCCTGAAGATTGTCGACCAAGGCCAGATCAAACTTGCCGACATGAAGAGTTCCTGGGCGGGAGCCATGGGACTCACGCAGTTTCTGCCGTCGGATTACGTCAAATACGCCGTCGATTTCGACGGCGACGGCCGCGCCGACATCTGGCATTCGGTGCCCGACGCGCTGGCGTCCGCGGCCAAGCAGTTGCGCGGCGAGGGCTGGCAACCTGGTCTGCGCTGGGCCTATGAAGTGCATCCGCCCGCTGACATCGACTGCACCATCGGCGTGCCGAGCTATACGCTCACGCTCGGCGAATGGCTCTCGCGCGGCTTCAAACCCGCCTATGGCCGCAGCCTGTCCGCCGCCGAGCGCGCCGAGAGCGCCTCGCTTGTCCAGCCGGCCGGGCTCTATGGGCCGTCGTTTCTGGCTACAAAGAATTATTTCGCGATCAAGGAATACAATTTTTCCGATCTGTATGTCTTGTTCGTCGGCCACTTGAGCGACCGCATCGCCGACCCGCGGCCGTTCGAAACGCCGTGGACCAATATCGTGCAATTGCCGACCGCCGACCTCGATCGCATGCAGCAGCTGCTCACCGCGCGCGGCTATTACCATGACAAGATCGACGGTAAAGCCGGTATGCTGACGCGCGCTGCGCTCGGCGAATATCAGAAACGCAACGGGCTCAAGCTCGACTGTTGGCCAAGCGCGGCGGTGCTGCGCCAGATGCAGGCGAACGGACGGTAACGCTCAGTCTTCTCCGGCTGGCGCCTTCGGCAGGCGGTCGTCATCCTCGGCGGCTTCGCGACGATGCACCCGATTGGCGATCGAACCGGTGACACCGGAATCGCCATATCGGCGCGCAGCGAAATGACCGCCGGCGCGCGCCGCGGCGACATCGCCCGGTATCGCGGTCGGCTCGCAGATGCGGCGTCCGCTGGTGCGGCGCATGAGATCCACATGAATGTGATTATAGTGATAGACGTTGGCGCCGGGCGCCAGCACCGTCGTGAATTGATCGCACGCCGCCGATTGCACGTCGTGCAAAAAGCCTTGCTCCTCCGGGGTGCCGCGCCAGCCATATTGCACAGTGATGACGTGGCCATCGGCGAGATCGAACTCGGCGATGTCGATCGCATTGCCGAAAGCGTGCTCGGAAATATGCGCGTTCGGGTTGCCGTTCATGCCGCGGCAGGAATAGGCGGAAATCTGCTTGATCTCGACCACCGGCTGGCGGAACCAGCGCATGGACGCCGGCTGAACCGCTGTGGCGATCCACTGATCGAGTGCAGCGACGATCGGACAGGAAAGTGTCGCCGGCGGGCTGACTTCGACCGGGCCAACTGACGCCGTCGTCATCGGGCCGCGCCCAGGGCCGAGCGGCGGCAGCGGCTCAACGGCGCCAGAGTTGCGATCCGGACCCGGTGAATAGGGGGCCCGAGGAGCGCCGTAATAGGGGTGTGGTGGCCCGCCAGGAATGCCGATCTCCTCGTCGTCCTGGTCGGCCTGCGGATACCCGGGCGGATTGAGCGACAACGGCTGGCTTGCCTGCGGTGAACCGGAATTTCTCGATCGCGACGGTGCGGGGTAGCTGGCGTAGGGATCGTATGGCGGTTCGCTCGTCTGCACCGGCGGCAAAACCCGCGACTGGATCGGGCTTGATCGGCTCGCGATCGGCCGGTTGGCGATCGGTTGGTTCGGCGTTCTTCTCGACAGCGCATCCGGCCAGCCCTGCGTCACGACGCGCGGCACATCTGGCGGCAAGGCGCCGGTCGGGATATTGCCGGGCGGACGCGGCGGCGGCTCCGCATCATAGGCAAGCGGCGGATTGTCTCCGAGCGCCGCAACGCGCAGCGGATAGTCCATGCCGCAGATTCCCGGCCCGCTGATTGCCGAAATGCGCACGCGCTGCGCGGTCTCTTTCACCGTGCCGGTATTGAGGCAGGCGATTTCCGCGTCATGGCGCCATGGCTCGCGCTCGGCGAAAAGAAAATGGCTGCAGCCGGCAAGAGCGATCAGCGCGATGAGGAGGAGGAAGCAGAACAGCGACCACTGAACTCCACGCGTCATGAATGCGACAATGCGAGGAATTCCGTTAAGGACTGCTCAATCACCGCAGCCGCAAGTCTTTGTTAACTATACGCCGGACGACGGACATCCATTCTGTCCGCCGTCGTCTGTCCTCGGTCACCATCTGGCCTCTTGATCCTCGGTCCCTGATCTCGGATACCTGAGCCGGGCAGGGGAGCATCATGGACGGCAAGGCCAAGTTTATCTTTCCCATTCTGGCGACGGGCATTATCGTTTTTGTCGTCAGCTGCGTCGTCACCTTCACCAATATTGGCTTGCGCGCCGATTTCGTGACCCGCTGGCTGTCGGCATTTTTTGTCGGCTGGCCGGTTGCGTCGGTCACCGGCCTGATCGCCTTTCCGTATGTGCGCCGGGCGACCGCCGGAATCGTCGCCTTGATCGAGCGGGCCTGATGCTGTCCGCCCTTGATCTCGCCGGGCGGCTCGAGAGCGGCGAAATCACGCCGCGCGCGGTCGTCGAATTGTGCGCAGCGGCGATCACTGCGCGCGAAAACGATGTCGCCGCCTTCGCGACACTCGATCTTGCCGGCGCCCGCCGCGCCGCAGACGATTCGCGCCTGCCGTCGTTGCCGCTGCATGGCTTGCCGGTCGGCATTAAGGACATTTTCGACACTGCTGACTTGCCGACCCAGTACGGTTCGCCGATTTACGCCGATCATCGCCCGGCGGCCGACGCCACAGCGGTGGTCTTGGTCCGCCAAGCCGGCGGCATCGCGCTCGGCAAGACGGTGACGACGGAATTTGCGTCACTGGTGCCGCCGGTGACGCGCAACCCGCGCAATCTCGCCCACACACCGGGCGGCTCGTCGGCCGGATCGGCCGCGGCCGTTGCCGCCGGCATGGTGCCGCTCGCCTTGGGAACCCAGACCGCCGGCTCAGTGATCCGGCCGGCAGCCTTTTGCGGTGTGGCCGCGTTCAAGCCGTCGTACCGGCTGATCCCGATGGTCGGGGTGAAGGACGTGGCCTGGCACCTCGATACCGCCGGTTTGTTTGGCGCCGGCGTCGCCGACGTCGCCTTCGCGGCGGCGTCGATCCTGCAACGCGAGCTTCGGGTCGACGGCAAAAGTCCGGCGGCGCCGCGCATCGCGGTCACCCGCACCCATCTGTGGCCGAAGGCCAGTCCGGCGATGCAGCAAGCGGTCGAAAGCGCGGCGCGGATTGCAGCGGCAGCCGGGGCCAAGGTTGCCGATTTGGCGCTGCCGCCGATCGTCGAAGACGCCTATGAAGCGCAATTCACCATTCAGGATTACGAAAATATTCGCTCGCTGGCCTTCGAATATGACCGCCATCGCGACCGTATCGATCCGTTGCTGCGCACCCAGCTCGATCGCGCCGTCGCGATTTCGGCCGACGAATACGATGCCGCGCGGCGCCTGGCGAGCCGCGCCCGGCAACTCCTCGCCGGCGCGATGGCCGACCACGACGTGATCCTCACGCCATCGGCGCCTGGCGCCGCCCCGCACGGCTTTGCCACGACCGGCGACCCGATGTTCAACCGGCTGTGGACCTTGATGGGCGCGCCCTGCGTCAATGTCGCCGGCCTCAACGATGCCGACGGCTTGCCGCTCGGCGTTCAGATCGTCGGCCGCTTCGGCCGCGACCACGCCGCACTCGAAGCCGCATTGTTTGTCGAACGGGCGATCGCGAGGAAAGCGGGAGATTAATCCGCTCATTCCCGCGGAAGCGGAAATCCAGTTCTTACATCCGATCTGGGTCCTCGCTTGCGCGGGGACGAGCGGAAGAGCAAGCATCACTCCGCCGCGGTTTGCGTCAGCGCCGCCGGATCGTAATTGAGAATCGGCGCCAGCCATCGCTCGGTCTCGGCCAGCGTCTGGTTCTTGCGCCGTGCGTAGTCTTCGACCTGGTCGCGTTCGATCTTGCCGACGCCGAAATAATAACTGTCCGGATGACTGAAATAGAGCCCGCATACCGAGGCGCCCGGCCACATCGCAAAGCTTTCGGTCAAGGTCACGCCGGTGGCGTTCTCGGCGTCGAGCAGCGCGAACAAAGTGCGTTTCTCGGTGTGATCGGGCTGCGCCGGATAGCCGGGCGCTGGCCGGATGCCGCGATAGCGTTCCGCGATCAGCTCCTCGTGGCCCAGCGTCTCGGCGGGATCGTAGGCCCACAACTCACGCCGCACCCGCTGATGCATGCGCTCCGCCAGCGCTTCGGCAAGCCGATCCGCCAGAGCCTTGGCCAGGATCGCGGAATAATCGTCGTTGGCATGTTTGAAGCGCTCGACCACGGCATCTTCGCCAATGCCGGCCGTGACGGCGAACGCACCGATATAGTCGGCAAGGCCGCTCACGCGCGGCGCAATGAAATCCGAAAGCGCCAGATTGGCTTTGCCTTCGCGCCGGGCGAGCTGCTGGCGCAAGCTATGCAGCGTCGCAATCGGAGTCTTCCGCGCCGCGTCGGCGAAGACGAGAATGTCGTCGCCCTCGCTGTTGGCAGGCCAGAAGCCGATCACCGCGCGCATGGTCAACCACCGCTCCGCGATCATCCGCTGCAGCATGTCCCGCGCGTCGGCATAAAGGCCGCGCGCCGCTTCGCCGAGCTTCGGGTCCTTGAGGATCGCGGGATATTTGCCGGTGAGCTCCCAGGTGGCGAAGAACGGCGTCCAGTCGATGTAATCGACCAGCTCGGCAACAGCGATATCCGTAACTATCTGCGTGCCGAGACGCGACGGCGCCGGCGGGGCATAGGTACCGGACCAATCGAGCTTGAGAGCATTGGCGCGCGCGGCCGCAAGCGGCAGCCGCTGCTTGTTGTCTTCGCCGCGCGCATGCGCCGCAGCGATGCGCGCATATTCGTTGCGAGTGTCGGCGACGTAGCGTGGGCGCGTATTGCGCGCCATCAGCGCCGACACCACGCCCACGGCACGGCTGGCATCATTGACGTAGATCGCCTGGCCGCTTTTGTAGTTCGGGTGGATCTTGACTGCGGTGTGGACCCGGCTCGTCGTGGCACCGCCGATCAAAAGCGGGAGCTCGAAGCCCCGGCGCTCCATTTCCGCGGCGACGTGGCACATTTCGTCGAGCGACGGCGTGATCAGGCCCGATAGACCGACAATATCGGCCTGTTCGGCGATTGCGGCATGGAGGATTTTTTCTGCCGGCACCATCACGCCGAGGTCAATCACCTCATAATTGTTGCACTGAAGAACGACGCCGACGATGTTCTTGCCGATGTCGTGGACATCGCCCTTGACCGTGGCGAGCACGATCTTGCCGTTGGTCGAGACGTGAGCGCGGCCGTCGCGCTCCTGCTCCATATACGGCATCAGATAGGCGACGGCCTGTTTCATGACGCGGGCCGATTTCACCACCTGCGGCAGAAACATGCGGCCCGAGCCGAACAAATCGCCGACGATGTTCATGCCGTCCATCAATGGCCCTTCGATCACCGCCAGCGGGCGCGGCAGCTTGCGGCGGGCTTCCTCGACATCGGCTTCGATGAAGTCGGTGACGCCATGCACCAGCGCGTGCGCCAGCCGTTTCTCCACCGGCCATTCGCGCCACGACAGGTCGGCCTCTTTGCGCTCTTTGCCATGGCCGCGATGGCGCTCGGCGAGCGCCAACAGCCGCTCCGCGGCATCGGGGCGGCGGTTGAGCACGACGTCCTCGCAAGCCTCGCGCAG